>JBIOVA010000207.1:0-7884 GCA_044867485.1 Lacipirellulaceae bacterium
GCTTCTTGCCGAACTCGTCGCAGATGTGGCCGAGCACGAGGCACGTTTTGTACGGCACCGGTGCTGAGTGCTGAGTGCCGAGTGCTGGGTGTTGAGCCGCAAAGCTGTTGCGCAACAGAACGGATTCGGTCATCAGCGAGTAAAACCCGCCGCGCGTCTGGTCGATCGCTTCGCTGATGAAGTCGGCGGGGAAGTGGGTGTGGAAACTGTGGAATGGGGAATGGGGAATGGGGATTGGTGGATTGTTCCCCATTCCCCATTCCGCCTTCCCCATTTGACCGGACTGGTGATCGGGATTCTCATTGGCGGTCTTGAGCTCATCCCCGCGGTACCCCCACTGCGCAAACGGCATCGCCCCGCTGTCGTACCAGCAGTCGATCACCTCCGACACGCGCTGCATCAAGCCCCCCCTCCCTGGAAGGGAGGGGCCGGGGGAGGGATTCCCGACGCTTGCCTTGGGAACAGCGCCCGCACCCGCGCCACGGTTGGCAGTCCCTCCCGACTGGCCGAGCGGCGGACTACCGCCCTGCGCTCGGTCGCCACTGGCGACCGTGCTCGGTTGCTCCCGTCCCTTCGAGGGAGGGGGATTCTGCGCTGCGCATTGAGGGCAGGCGTAGCGGACGTCGTCGATGTACGGTTTGTGGACTTTCAAGTCCTCCGGCAGCTCAGCGTGCGCCGCCTTCGCCCGGTCCCAGGACTCCGTACCGAGTACTCCGTCCTTGGCGAGCAGGGCGTCGTAACTTTCGACGGCCTCCATGTGCCCGCACTGGTCGCACACCCAAATCGGCAGCGGCGTGCCCCAGAACCGCTCGCGGCTCAGCGCCCAGTCGACGTTCGACTCGAGGAACTTCCCGAACCGCCCGTCCTTGATGTGCTCGGGCATCCAGTTGATGTGGGAGTTGTTCTCCAGCATCGCGTCGCGAAACGCGGTGGTGCGGATGAACCAGCTCTCGCGCGGGTACTGGATGAGCGGATCCTCCTCGGCCCGCCAGCAAAAGGGGTAGTCGTGGAGGTATTGCTCCTGGTGGAACAGCAGGCCGCGCTGCTTGAGATCGCGGATGATGTCTTTGTCGCAGTCCTTGACCCAACGGCCGCGCAGATACTCGGGGGCTTCCTGGGTGAACTTGCCGTCGGGGCCGACACAATTAATGAGTTCGGGTTTCCATGCAGCGTCGCGCTCCAGCTTTCCGCGAATCGGTGTAAATCGTTGCTGCTCCTGTGTGAGAACGTTGAAGTCGTCCTCGCCGAACGCGGGAGCAATATGGACAATGCCTGTACCGCTATCGGTCGTGACAAAGTCTGCCCCTACAACTCGCCATGCCAATTGCTCTTGTCTTAAATCATCTGGCGTTCCCGCAACGGGGAGTGTTAGCCCCCATGTGTCAGATTGACCTCGAAAACAATCAAATGGCGGTTGATACCGCAAACCAACTAACTCCGTGCCGGCCATTTTGCGGATCACAGAGTATTCAGGGACTGCGCCAGTGAGTGGAATCGCGGGGCGGATTGCAGATCTAAGTGCACCTGTAATTGCTGATTGACCGCTGCCTGGCTTCTTTAGCCTGGACACTATCTGCTCCACAAGGTCGCTGGCCACGACGATCTTCTCGGGGACACCACGAATCTCAATTGTTGAATATTCGATGCCAGGATTAATCGCGGCGAATTGATTTGAAGGGAGCGTCCACGGCGTAGTGGTCCAAACAAGCAGTGAGGTGTCCGTGACATCTCCGTCGTTGTTCAACAGCGGAAACTTCACATACACGCTCGGATCGGCCACCTGCCGATACCCTTGCCCAACCTCGCCCGCCGATAATGCCGTACCCCCCTGCGCCCACCACCAGACGATCTTGTGCCCCTTGTACAGCAGCCCGCGCTCGAAGAGCTGCTTCAGCGACCACCACACGCTTTCGACATAGCTCTGGTGGTAGGTGACGTACGCGTTCTCGAGGTCGACCCAGAAGCCGATGCGTTCGGTGAGGTTCCGCCACTCCTGCATGTACCGCCAGACGCTTGCCTGGCAGCGGTGGATGAACTTTTCGATGCCGTAGGCTTCGATGTCCTCCTTCGAGTGGACCGGCCGGCCGAGCTCCTTGGTGAGGTCCTTGGCAACCTCCGTCTCCACCGGCAGGCCGTGCGTGTCCCAGCCCGCTTTGCGTTCGCAGAGGTAGCCCCGCATCGTTTTGTAGCGGGGGAACAGGTCCTTCACCGCCCGCGTAAGGCAGTGCCCGGGGTGGGGCATGCCGTTGGCCGTGGGGGGGCCTTCGTAGAACACGAACGGCGGAGCGGCGGAGCGGGCCGCCAGCGACTTGTGATAGGTCTCATGCTCGCGCCAGAACCGCAGCACGTCGAGCTCGCGCTCGGGGAACGACTTCTTGTCGACAGGGGGGAACATGGGGGGGAAGGCTGGAGACTGGAGGCTGGAGGCTGGAGGTCGGAAGGGGAAAATAGCCGCGACCTAGCCAGGTCGCGCTCAATGCGGCCGGAGGTTCGTCCACGAAGCTGCCAGCTTCGTCCGTCCCCTAGGATCGGAGGCGTAACGAAGCTGGCAGCTTCGTGTACGAGCCCCCAGAGTACCGGATTCGCCGCCGCGGCGCTAGGGGAAGAGCGCCTCGCACAGGACGCCCCCA
Source organism: Lacipirellulaceae bacterium (assembly GCA_044867485.1). Lineage (GTDB taxonomy): Bacteria > Planctomycetota > Planctomycetia > Pirellulales > Lacipirellulaceae > Lacipirellula. The sequence continues at coordinate 2,631 of JBIOVA010000207.1, forward strand.
GGCGGCGAGCTCAGCGGCTCGCCGGCGACCGATGGGCTTCCCCGACTTTAGACCATCTATGGAGGAAACCCCGGGAAAACCGGCCCGCACCCCTCACACGACTTTAGACGATCTATGGGCGCGCCGGCCCCTCGTCCGCCTCGGCGTCGGCCAGCTCCTCGGCCTCGTGAAGCACCTGCGTCACCGTGCGGCGGGCGCTGGCGTAGTACACGCCGCCGATGGCCGCCATCACGTAGGTCATCACGCGGTAAGCGATGCCCACCAGGAAGCCGTCGCTGGCACGGTAGCCGGCCGACAGGAAGAGCTGCCCCACGGCGGCTTCCGCCACGCCGAGCCCGCTGGGTGTGAGCGGGATCGCCCCTGCCGCCAAGCTCATCGGCGTGATCACGAACATCGTCGACAACGGCGGCGCCTCCAGCGGCAACCCCCGGCCGATGCACCAGAACGAGACGGCGAACGTCACGTGCGTGATGCACCCCAGCAGGATGCCCAGGAACAGCGGCGCCTTGTGGCGCCGGTAGGCCGCCGCCGCGTCGACCAGCCGCGCGAGCGTGCCGCCAACCACGGGAACGCGGGTCAACAGGTCGTGCATTTTGGGACCGGTGAACAGCGGCGTCATGAGCAGGAGGATTCCCGTCGTACCGATGGCGGCGCAAATCAGCACCGCGTCGCCCACGGCGCGGATCGCGCCAGTGAACGGAGTCTCCCGCGGTACGAGGGCATACCCAGCGCCGGCGACCAACAACATGGCGTACAGGCCAACGACGCGATCGATCAGCACGCTGGCCACCGCTTCGGTGCGCTTGCCCGGTTGTTCGCGGGCGATGAACACGGCTTTGAACAGGTCGCCGCCCACGGCGCCGGGCGAGACCTGATTGAGCAGCATGCCGAGGGCCCCCAGTCGAAAGGCGTCGCGGAGGGAAAAGTTGAGCTGCAAGGCCCGGCCAAGCACCCACCATCGCACGTAGTTGTTCGCCATGCCCAAGAGCACGAGGATTTGGGCCATGGCGAGCAGGCCCCAGTCCTTGGGCTCGTGGACGAGCCGATCAAAGCTGTCGTCGCCGCGAAGCTTATTGAAGAGGAACGCGAGAATGCCGACCGCCAGCGCGAGTTTCGCCGCGCTGAGGATCACCCGCCGGCGATGGGACTTGGCGTGGTCGGGAGTCGTAGAGCTCATGCGCGGGCGGCACGGGGCGACCGATGGGTGCAGTCTGGCAAAGAGCACCTAGAATGGCTGCCCGACGAGACGCCGTCCAGCCATGGGTTTCGGCGCGATCCACGGCGGTACGCCCCGTGGCGCGCTAGTAAGCGATTTCCAACCCGACGTCGAGCCCGTGGGCGACAAGGTCCGTGCTCTGCATGCCAGGGAATGCCGGCTCGGGTCCGCCGCCGGCCTGCACGGGAGGCAAGTTGCGGGGATCGACGGCCAGATCGGGCGGCAGGTGCGACGCCGCCTGGACAATGTTGTTCCAGATGATGACGTTGTACCCCGCTTGAATGCTCAGCCAGTCGGTGAGTCGCGCCCCGGCCCCCACGCGGAATCTGGGGATCACCTCTCCCCGGGAGTCGACATACCGGCCGATGTTGGTTTCCGCCGAGGTGAGCAAACCGCCAAAACCGCTATCTCCCGGCACGCTGCTGAGGGTGGCGCCTTCGACAAACACGGTACGCTTGCTGCCGCCGAACGCTACGAGGGCCAAGCCGTCCACCCACCAAACATCGCGCCGGAGCGTGCCTTTGAGGCCGAACTCGGCGCCATGAAATCGATTGCACGCAGCGAACTCATCGGCGCGGACGGTTCGCGCCTCTGCCGGGAGCATCATCGTGTTTCCCGCCAGCGCCGTGGAGTCCTCAAGGATCCGCACGATGGAGTCGTGCTGATAGTATCGGTAACCAGCAACGGCGGTGACGCTCATGCGCTCATACGAAAGCTGATCGCCGCCGTCCCAGAGGCGCGCTTCGACCGCTCCGCCGACGCCTTGGAAGTTGTCAAACGTCGTGAGCAATACGCTGCCGGCAAGTTCCATAGGGGCATCGACCAGCTCTGCGTCATTGTCATCGGCCTGGGCGTTGTAGAAGGGTCGCGCGAGAATCTGCCCGGAGTTCGGTCCGCCGGAAAACCCGTAACTGTCGCGGCCGGCGTTGAAATAATCGCCGCTCACGCCAAAACCGTTGTAGGGATCGAACCAGTAGCCGCCGCTGAGCTCGAATCCCGATCGGAGCCGATCGCCGACGTCTTCGCCGCCAGCGAGGACTTCCGTTGAGGGGTCGTCCAAACGACCCGCCTGTGCCAGGGGCGTCCCCGCGGGGCTGGCAGTGACGAGCGGTGGGAGCGCGCTGCCGTCCAGTTGCCAGAGAAGATAGTCGGCGCGAAACCAGGCCTCGTCGAGTCCGCGGGGAAACCCGCAGGACAGATAGCCGTCGTTCGCGTCGCCGAGGGCCGGCTCCGCCGCGCACATGGCCTGGCGCGGGACAGCTAGCAAGCTGCACGCGATCCACGCGATCGTGACGGCCGCGACCGCTCGGCGCGTACGCGTTCCAGCAGGTTCTCGCATGCTCCCCCCAAATGCGCGCCCGCAGGAACGACCCGATCTGGCATGAAGCCATGACGACTGTGCGGGTTACACTTAGTCTGCCTATCGGCGATACCGGTATGAGCCATGAGGAGATCGGAGGTTTTTGCCTCGAAGCAGCCGCGGCGGGCGGGAGGCGCGCTAGCTGCAAGCCTCGCCCTGGCGCAGGGTTGCCTCGGATTTGAATGGCCGGGCGCGGACATTGGCTTAGGTTTCCCCAACGCAGATCGCCGAATACCATTGAACGGCGGGTCCGCGCGCCCCTCCCACCAAGGACGCCGCGTTGACAGGCCGAAAACGGCCTGATAGCTTCGCGGGATGCCGTCGTCCCTTGGGGCGTCGGCCAAATAGGCTGGGGGATTAGCTCAGTTGGGAGAGCGACAGGCTGGCAGTCTGTAGGTCACCGGTTCGAGCCCGGTATCCTCCACTTTGTTCTGCTTCTCTTCACAATCTGCCCGCGTTCCGCGGAGAGCGCTTCGCGGAGGCGTCTTTAGAGCCGTTTGCACGCCAGCACGACGCGACATGTGTCCGGCGGCTCGTAGGCGAAATGCCGTTCTTTGACGACGCCGACGATACGGCCCCCGTCGCCGGAGATTTGCACGGTGTCGCCGGGCAAGGGGACCAACGGGAGATCCGTGAGCTCGAACGCCTCGTCGGCGTCGTCCATGCTCACGTCGATGATGTAAGTCATGCGCAGGATTCCTGGCGGGTGGTGTGAAGCACGGGCATTCCCAACAAGGTCGACCGTCCGCCTGAATGCAACACTGGCTGTCCTCAATCCCATTGATCGGTTCACCGCAGCGCAAGCTGCGCTGAAAAAATCGACAGGCGCATCTGAAAACTGAAGGACGGCCGCCAACAAGGGTCGCGGGTGCGGCGGCCAACGGCCCTTGCGGCGGCGGGGAATTCACCGAAGATGGTCGGCGATCTGCGCTTTACGAAAGCTTGGTTCGGCTTGCCGTAGTGCGTCTGCTCGCAACGGGCGACCGCGTGGAAACCGTTTCCGGAACGCGCACAAAGCGCCGCAGCGACCCATGAGTGATACTCCCGAGGATCCGGCGACGCTCGCGGCGCTGGCGCCGGATTCTCCGCTGGAGGCGCCGATCGCGACGGCGCCGCCGGATCATTTGGGCGGCGCAGCGCTCGCTTCAGTCGTAGGCGCCAAGCTGGCGGCCTCGATGTTTCTCCACCACTTCGCGGTGGGCGTGTGGTTTGTCACGCTCGGCAGTTTCGTCGGGGCCAATTCGGGCGCCAACGGCAGCGGGATGTTTGCCGCGGGGTTCGTCGGCGTCGCTTACGGCGCCGGGCCGCTGGGCGGGATGGTGTCGCCCTTTCTCACGGGGCTGTTAGCCGACCGCCTGTTCGCCGCCGAGCGGATGATGGCCGTCCTGAATCTCACCTGCGCGGCGGCCCTGGGCGTCGCCATCGCGGCAACGGCGCAGTGGGCGTTTTACGTGGCGCTGCTCGTGTACTTTCTCTGCTATTACCCAAGCTTCGCCTTGGGCGCGTCCATGGCGCTCCATCATCTGCGGAACCCGGAGCGGGACTTTCCCGTCGTGCGGGCGTGCGGGACGACGGGTTGGATCGCGGGCGGCGTGTTCGTGGGCTGGCTGTGGCCGCTGGCGACGGGCCATTTCATCGAGGACAAAGCTACGCCGATGAAGATCGGCCTGATCGCGCAGCTGGCATTGGCGGCGTTCTGTTTGTGGTTGCCGCACACGCCGCCGGCGAATCGCCGCGACCGGACGAGCGAAGCCGATCGACGTGCGCGCGAGCAGACGGGCTCGCTATGGAAGTCGCCGCGATTTCGGGCACTCTTGCTCCTGGCGATGCTGGCCCACGTCCCTTCGCAGTTCTATTACGCTTATGGCAACGTGTTTCTGAATTGGACCGGGATGAGTGCGGCCGCCGCGAAATTGACGCTGGGGCAGTTGGTCGAGGTGGCGCTCATGTTGCTTTTGCCCGCGGTGTTGCTGCGGGTAAGCATCGCGGCCGCGATTTCCATCGGGTTGGCGGCCTGGACGGGGCGGTTCCTGATGCTTGCCGCGGCGGCATCCGACGGGGCGGGCCGGGACGTTTTGCTTTACGCGGCGATCATGCTGCACGGCGTGGCGTTTACGCTGGTGACGATTTCGCTGCAGTTGGACGTCGACCGCTGCGCGGGGCGACACCGGCGGGCGACGGCCCAGGGGCTGTTGGCCGTGGCGATGCAGGGGTTTGGGTGTTTTGCCGGGGCGCAACTGGCCGGAGCGGCGGGAGCTCATTGGCTGCCGCCGGAGGTCCAAAACGCAACGGCGGCTGGGTGGCAGTCGTTCTGGCTGTTGCCGGCGGCCATTTCAGCCGTGTTGGCGGGGCTCACGTTGGCAGTTTTGCCGAGGAAAAGTGGCTGAAATGGGACTTGGCGAGCCTCCAACGGGCGAATCTCGGGAAAAGTGTCAAAAAGTGCTGGTAATCGTGCTTGCACAGGTTATGCTGTGCCAAGTGCCGCAGTTCGGCGATGCGCGTCGTTCTGCGGGGTACTGGAGATCGACGCGTCCGCGAGAGTGCCAGAGGGCTGATTGCGGGTGCCCACAAATCGGGTCGCGTCCTCGTCAAAATAGTTGCGTAGAGGGGTATGGCTGTTACAATCGCCCCGTAGAGTCGCTGCAATCTTCCTTATTGACCGGTTCGACAGCTTTGAA
>JBIOVA010000208.1:0-2657 GCA_044867485.1 Lacipirellulaceae bacterium
GCCGCACGGGCGCGGAAGTGCTCACGTTGTTCACCGGCAGCGAGTACTTCCCCGGCGGCATCTTCGAGTACGACATCCCGATGGGCTCCGGCCTGGACTTCGAGTACGGCCCGATGGAGGCCTTGAAGTTGCAATTCGCCACGTATTTCGACGCCTCGGACCAGGCCTCGATCTCCCGGATCTACGGCGGCATTCACCCGCCGGCCGACGACTTTCCCGGGCGGCGGATCGGGCACATCGTGGGCCCCGATGCCTTCGCAAGGGCGATGCTGTTGTTTGCCGGCGTGCCCGAGCCGTCGAGCGTGGTGCTGACGTGGGGGGTCGCGGCGGTGTTTGCAGCGCGTCGCCGGCCCCGCCCGTAACACTTAGCCCCCGGTCATTGACCGGGGGCTAAATGGATGAACCCAACACCCGAGCAATCGTCGCATGATCCACTGGCTGAATCACGCCCCGATCCGTGACCAGCGCGCGAATGAGCCGCGCCGGCGTCACGTCGAATGCGGGATTGTAGACCGTCACGCCCGCGGGCGCGACGACGCGGCCGCCCCACTCGGCGACTTCCTCGCGGGCGCGCAGCTCAATGGGTATCTCCTGACCGGACGCGAGCGACAGATCAAATGAACTCGCCGGCGCCGCAACGTAGAGCGGGATGCTATGGGCCGCGGCGGCGACGGCGACGCCGTAGGTACCGATCTTATTGGCCGCGGCGCCATCGGCAGCGACGCGGTCGGCGCCGACGATGACCGCCGCCACGCGGCCCTCGCGCATCACCTGGGCCGCCATCGAATCGCAGATCAGCGTGCAATCGACGCCCCGCTGAGACAGCTCCCACGCCGTGAGCCGCGCCCCCTGCAAGAGCGGCCGCGTTTCGTCGACCCACACATGCGGCCGCCGCCCGCGGCGGGCCAGCTCGAAGATTACGCCGAGCGCCGTGCCGTCGCCCGACGTCGCCAAGGCGCCGGCGTTGCAGTGGGTGAGGATGCCGCTGCCCAAGGGCAGATCGGCGAGCAGGTCGGCGCCGTGGCGACCGATCGCGGAGCACCTCTCAACGTCGTCCGCGTGAATTGCGCGGGCTTCGGCGAGGAGAAGTTCGGCGTACAGCTCAGGCGACCCTGGACCAAATGGGTGCATGATGCGGGATGCTTCGGTTGCCGCATGACGCATGCGATCAATCGCCCAGAAAAGATTAACCGCTGTGGGGCGACTCGTCGCGAGATAATCACAGGCGTCAAACGGCGATTGCAATGACGCGCCATGTTCCGCCTTCAAGTCAAGGCTTAGGCAGACGCCGTAGGCCGCCGCGACGCCGATAGCCGGCGCTCCGCGGACTGCCAGCCGGCGAATCGCCTGCCACACGTCGTCAACGGTGCGGCACTCCAGCTCGACTACTTCGCCCGGCAAACGCGTCTGGTCGAGCAGCACGAGATGTCCATCGACGCCGCCTTCCCATCGAAGCGTGGCCGGTGCGGCGCTCATATCACGAACCGCTTGCTGAGCGGCATGCCGAACGTCTCGGCCACCGCTTTGTTCGTCACTTCGCCAGCGTGCATGTTGATCGCCCGCGCGATGGGCTTAAGGGAACTCGCCGCCGCCTCAACGCCGCGCTGCGCCAGCTCGATGACCCACGGCAGCGTCACGTTGCACAGGGCGAACGTGCTCGTGCGGCCCACGGCGCCCGGCATGTTCGTCACGCAGTAATGGACGACGTCGTCGACGATGTACGTCGGGCTGCTGTGCGACGTGGGCCGGCTCGTGGCGATGCAGCCGCCCTGGTCGATCGCCACGTCGATGATCACGCTGCCCGGCTTCATCCGCTTGAGGTCCTCGCGTTCGACCAATCGCGGCGCCTTAGCGCCGGGAATCAGCACGGCGCCGATCACCAAGTCGGCTCGCGCGAGTTGCTCGCGCACCGTGTGGCGGTCGCTGAACAGGCAGTTCACGTTGGGCGGCATCACGTCGTCGAGATACCGCAACCGGTCCATGTTGACGTCGAGAATCGCGATGTCGGCGTTGAATCCGGCGGCAATCTTGGCGGCGTTGGCGCCCACGATGCCGCCGCCGAGGATGGTGATAGTCGCCGGCGCCACTCCCGGTACGCCGCCCAACAGGATTCCGCGGCCCATCTGCGGCCGTTCGAGGTACTTGGCGCCCTCCTGGATGCTCATCCGGCCCGCCACTTCGCTCATCGGCGTAAGCAGCGGCAGCCGGCCTGCATCGTCGGCCAGCGTTTCGTAGGCAATCGCGGTGGCGCCGCTGGCGACGATCGCCTCGGTCAACTCGTGATCCGCCGCGAAGTGAAAATAGGTGAAGAGCGCCTGCCCGCGGCGGAGCATCGGCCATTCGTCCGCTTGCGGCTCCTTGACCTTCACGATGAGATCCGCTTCGGCGAAGATTTCCGCGGGCGTCGACTTCAACTCGGCGCCCGCGTCGGCGTACTCTTGATCGTGCAGTCCGGAGCCCAGCCCTGCGCCGTGCTCCACCAGCACGCGATGGCCGCGTCGCACGAGTTCCTCGACGCCCACTGGCAGTATGGCGACGCGGTATTCGTCGAGTTTGATTTCCTTAGGAACGCCGATGATCATATGCAGGAGTCCGTGGCGACGATAAAGGTGCCACTGCTGGCTTGCCCAGCAGTGAGTAGCGGGTACACGGCGCCC
>JBIOVA010000209.1:0-7680 GCA_044867485.1 Lacipirellulaceae bacterium
CCATGCACAACGCAAGAACCATACTTAAGCAGAGCACAAATCGATGGCGTGACATTTGATAACCCCTCGAGTCAAAAAAAGGCTCAATGCGATTGGAGACGAGTGAACTGTGAGCCGCCATGCGAGAGTCTGGACGACGGCATCTGCGACGTGAATGAATTCAACTATTCCGTTTTGAGATCAAAATCGTGCTCGATTGATCCCGGCGCGACTTCGATCGTCAGTTGCGTTTCGTCGTTGAATTTCATAGGCAGCGACTCCTCCATCAAAGGCTGTACGGGACTGTCGGGCGTGTCGTAGAGCTTGCGCTGGCCAACGACCTTCGGGACGCGAATTTCAACCTTCGCGAGCCCCAACGGCGCCTTAACGGAGTACCTCCCGTCGAGGACCTTTCCTCCCGCTGTTGGCGACGCCCCATCGACGGGGATCAAAGCGATAGCCCCTGCGGAAGCCGGCGCGCCGTCGATCGTCACCCGCCCGCTGACCTCGCCGCGCGTCGCGTCCGCACTGCCGCATCCTGCGGCGCCGAGGAGGACCGCAAGCGCGATCACGCTATGGCGACCGGCTTCGAGCGCTCGCTTGTCATTCAACGTTCGATGCAACACGTGCGTCAATTAACTACCTCGCCCCCGTTAATCGTTCCCAAGGCCTTCCACACGTTCAACGCGATGTCGCTGGAATAGAACTCGACCGAACTATCGCAACGCAGCGCATTTACCCCGCCGGGATGTCGGCTGCGAGCAGCGTTTTGCTCATTGGTGAGGGTGCCTGCGACGGCCGGCATCGCGGGATCGTTCATCTCTTGAAACCATCCATTGGCGATCACGTCGGCGACTGAAGAATTGGGCGTCTGAATCGTATGAAACCGAAATACGCCTTCGTTGTTGTGGATGTCGCCGCGCCAGTCGTTGTCCTCCGGGCTCTGAGCCATGAGGTATTCGGACATCATCAGCGTGTTGGACGTGCCGTCGACGACGTCGGCGAACTTCGTCTTGCGCGACTCCGCAACTCGTCCGTCAACATGTGAAAAAAGCGCAATCCCCGTTAGCGTATCCTCGCGAAAGACGCCGCCATACAACGCGTTTCCCCAGTTGACGACGTAGTTGCCGCGACGACGCTGGTAAGTGCCGACGGTTTGGTCGGAGCCCATGCCGTCGCTGGGGCAGTAATACATGGCGACGAATTGCCCCCCCAAACCGTTGAGCGTGCCGGGGATGGTGACTGGGGGAATGTAAAAGTCCTTCGCCAAGTCGTTGCGCGACGACAGGTTGTTTTGCTCGATGAACGGCCACAGCCGCATCACCCACGTCTGACGAGGCACGGAGGTAGCGCCTGCCGGCAAGGCCTTCCGAGCGTCATGGTGCAGCTGCATCGACAATCCCCACTGCTTCAGTTGGTTGACGCACTGCGTGCGCCGCGCCGACTCCCGCGCCGCCTGCACCGCGGGCAACAGCAGGGCCACCAACACGCCGATGATGGCAATGACCACCAGCAGCTCGACGAGGGTGAAACCGCCATGTTTCTGCGAGGCGCGGATGCGCATTTCGACGATCCTCTCCGCGGACGGGCCATGCTTGAACTCAGGCACTCCAGATCGCGTCTCGGCGGGCTGCCCCATCAAGGCCGCCGCGACACCGCCGGAGTTGCCGACCGCCGAAAGAAAACAGATGAGTCAATCTGAGGTCGTCGCGTTGACGCCTACAGGTCGTTGGTGGACAAAGCACGCACTCAGACGCGCCGCGTCGAGCGATGCCGCGAGCTGCTCCCCCGGGCGCCACCCTACGAAGGAACATGGCGGTTCAATTGGAGAGTTGACGCGAAAAAATGCCGCTTCGCCAAAAAAAGAGAGAACCCAATCCCGCACGGGAACGAGAAAATGGGCGCCTTGGCGAGGTCGCTGCCGGCGAAAGGTCGTCTGAAGACTGCCGACGACGCTTGGCCAATCTGTCGAATCGCAGTGCCAGTGGCTACTACGGACTATCGCGAGTAGCAACCGAATGCCTGCCATTCAACGCGCAGTCCCATCGGGTTCGGCGCATCCGCCGGAAGATCGGGGTGCGTTGGGGAGTTATATACGTCGAGTGAGATGACATTTTCTCCCGAAACGAATCCATCGCGGATCTCGATCGGATGGAAGCTTTTGAAGTCGTAGACGTCCCATGTTGTGACCCAGCGCTTGAAGGGCACCGGGCGTCCGTTGATGCGCAGCTCGTTGATCCCATCGTCGACCAAGAACAGGCCGACGATACGCACCGTCTCCAGGTCGTAGCCGCTCAGATCGAATCGCGTTTCAAACGTATGCACGGTTTCCGGCGGAATTCCTGGCAAAACCTCGCCATACACGGAGATCCACTGCGACGCCTCAGGCATGTTGTCCAAATAACTGCGATCACCCGGCGTGATGACGGCCGGCTTTGGATACGGTCCGAACTTCGGATCGCCCGCCGTCACCTGCCAATGCGGATCGCCGTTGCCGACGGTCTGACCAATTCCCGTGTTCCACAAGGGGATCGGTCGAAATGGACGGAATCCATTCAGGCGATCGACGAATTTTTCCCGCTGGGCGGCGATGCGATCGACCGTCGCTTGGGAGGTGCTGACACGAATTGCCTCACCGGACTTTAGCAACATCGAAGAACGCTTGGGCCGATGCTTCTTCATGGGTTCGGCAAGCACTTCTCCTTCGAGGACATGGGCTTCGGCCACTCCGGCAGGATCGGCGGAAACAGCGAACCTCGTCCCAAGGTCGGTGATTCGCAAGCCAGCGGTTTCGACAACGAAGCCCGTCGCCCACTTAGCCGCTTGCGCGGTCAGCTTGCCGTGCTCCAAAATCACCAAGTCCTCTGAAGCGAGCTTGATCGCGCAATCGTCTTGCAGGACGACGTCCGCGCCGCAGGCCATGCTCACTTGGGCGCTGCCCGACAAAAGCTGCAGCCGCTGACCCTGCTCGAGCGAACTGCCCACGCTGTAATCGCCGTCGCTCGCCCACACCGCGTTCGTAGTGATCGTGACGCACGCGACCGGCTGCGGAGGTCGAAATAGGCTGAGCGTTGCCGGACGAGTCACCGGCGCTGACTTGTCCGTAACGGAATTCAGCCAGAAATGGCCGCCGACTGCCAACATTAGAGCCGCCGCCAGCAACCATGTGACCCAGCGACTGGAGATTGCGCGCCCCCGCTCGGACCGGGCTCGGCGGACGTCGACGAGATTTGCCTCGCGGCCCTCGTTTTCTTGGGATCCCGCCGTGATGGCGGCCATCGCATGGTCGTAGGCGCGCGACGACGCAATGATCGAGTCGAGCTCCACGTGCATGCTGCTGAATTGAATCAACTGCTCGCACGCGGAGGCTCCGTGCGTACGAACGAACGCCTCCAACTGCGCCAAGTCGGCCGCGGAGAACTTCTGATCCCAGCCACGGCTAAGAATGTCGAAGAGCTCGTCGGCGTTTTGTCGAGAAAGCGCCATTATCGACTCTCCATGGCCAATGTGCGAACAACGCAATGATATAAGTTCTTCCTGATGCGGCAGATCGCCTGGTAAATTGCCGCGACGGACCGGCTCTCCGCCTTCGCAATTTCCGCAAAATCGCGCTCACGCGAATAGCAGCGCTCAACAAGCCTACGATCACGACGAGAGAGTTTCTCAAGACATTGCGCAAGCGCCTCCGAGCGATTGGCATTGACCTCGGAACCCAGCGGGCGATAGGCGCTCGCGATGGATTCGAGCAATTCGTCGCTAAAACAGGGAACATTCCGGCGTCGCGACCGCAGAAAGTCTCGCGCCGTAAAATGCGCGACCCGAGTCGCCCAGGCCGCAAAGTTCGTGCCTGGAACGAAATCATCGAATTTGTTCCAAAGCACGAGCGCGGTCTGCTGAAAAACGTCCTCGGCGTCGGCGTGATTTTGCACGAGCGAGTAGATAAACGCAAACAGGTCGCGACGGCTCTCGTGCAGCAACTGCGCAAACCGACCCGTACGATCGGCGTCGCCCTCGATTTCACTCATTTGCGTTAGATTGGCGGAGAAACTCATTTGAGATTTGCGATAAGTGACCGTTGGGCGATCAACGCCAGGGGCTTCAAATTGCGATCCCCAGACGAGCTGACTATTTGACAATGGCGGCTCCGCTTGTTTTCTAACGGGAAAAACGCGGACTTTACGCAAATTTCACCGCACGTCAGTATTTCGAAGACATCACCAACCTGCGATAGCCCACAACTTTCGGACAGCGGCGGGGGCCGGATAATGGTCCCTGAAGGAGTTCCGAGAGATGGAGTTGATCGAACAGGAAGACGGTCGTCGGCGACGGCGGTCGTATGACGAAGCGTTCAAGCGGGACGCGGTGCGATTGGTGTCGGAGGAGAAGTACACGTTCAGGGCGGCCGCGGCGGCGGTGAACGTGAGCGAGCAGAGCCTGCGAGCCTGGCACGCCAAGTTCGTTCCGCCGCCGGAGCCGTGCGGAGAGAACGCCTCGGTGCAGGAGCTGCGCGACGAAGTGACCCGGCTCCGCAAGCAGCTCCGCCGGGCCGAACTCGAGCGTGAAATCTTAAAAAAAGCAACGGCGTATTTCGCGAAGGAGTCGCTGTGAAATACGCCTGGATCACGCGGCATCGCGACTCGTATCCGATCGCTCTGATGTGCGCGGCGCTGGACGTCTCCCCGTCGGGGTACTACGCCTCCGTCGACCGAACGGCCAGTCCGCGGGCCGTTCGTCGTCAGCGGATCGAGGCGGCCGTGCGGCAGGCGCACGCCGCGTCGCACGGGGTGTACGGCAGTCACAAGATCGCCCAGGAATTGGCCAAGAACGACAACCTGGAAACGGCCTGCCGCAACACGGTGGCCCGCGCGATGCGGGACATGGGCCTGGCGAGCCGCGTCTCGAAGGCCTTCACGCCCACGACGACCAAGAGCGATCCGACCAAGCAGCCGGCGCCCAATACGCTTGATCGCGACTTCACGGCGACCAGGCCGAATCAGAAGTGGGCGACCGACATCACCTACCTGCCCACGCTGGCCGGCTGGGTTTATCTGGCCGTGGTGGTCGACCTGTTCAGCCGCAAGGTCGTGGGCTGGTCGATCGGCGACTCGCTGGCGACGCCGCTGGTCGCCGCGGCCCTGCGGCAGGCGATCGAGGCGCGACGGCCTGTCGGCAGTGACCTCTTGCATCACAGTGACCGCGGCTGCCAGTACACGAGCGACGCCTACCAGCGAACCTTGAAGACGCTGGGCATCGAGTGCTCGATGAGCCGCACCGGCGAATGCTACGACAACGCGGTCGCCGAAAGATTCTTCTGGTCGCTCAAGCATGAGTGGACGAAGCACGAGTCGTTCGCCGATCTCGAAGCGGCGCGGCTGAGCGTGTTCAAGTATGTCGAAACTTTCTACAATCCCGTGCGTCTCCACCAGACGCTCGGGGAAGTTTGCGCTGCGCGCCGGAGAGTAGCGCGCGAGCCTGGCCCATTGGGCGAATAGCGATCGCAAGCTGCAGATTGAGCCTCTCCGCGGGATTTCGTCCTATGCCCGAGTCGATCCGGCGGGCGGTGATGGCGCTGGTGCGATAGGCTGACGCGTCCCCACGCGCGATGGGAGAGCGACTCCTCGCGCGCCCGCGGGCGCGCACGCGAGTGGCGTGAATTCTTGCGACGCCGAGGGGGACCCTATTTTGGCAAGCTCGGAAGTTTTGGATCGCCCCCCACTCTTCGACATTCGGATTCAACAGGACTAGTCTTAGCTTGTCTCTCCGCAGTTTTGGAAGTCGTCGGTTTTGGCGATACACGGGTTGCCCCACGCCCGGCGTTGTTTTAACCGCACCCCTCGCCCGTATCGCACGAGACCGCAAAGCCCAATCCCCAGCAGCGTCACGCTCCCCGGCTCGGGCACCACGAGTTGGAAGCCGTTGATGAACGCTCCCCCGGGCATGGGCGGAACGGTCACATTGACCTGCAGCGTTCCATTGGTCACCAGCACGTCGTGAATTGCATGGGTGACGCCCAACGCGAAGGCATTGCCCGGCATCGGACCAGTCACGATTTGCGGGTTTGTGCTTGTCGAGCCCACAACATCGATCGGCGACTGCGCCAACCCGCCGGGAGGTTCGACCGAATAGGCGTAGAGGCGATAGGAACGGTTGGCTAGGCCAGCGAACGTATATGTGGTGGAACCTCCCTGCGACGTTGTTCCGATCTGAATAGCATCGTTCAACAGCAGCGAAAAATCGCCCGTGTTAATCGGGTTGTTGAAGGCCAGTGAACTGGTCGATCCGGTCATGGCCAGTGTCGCGGTGGTAGGAACGCCGTTAATGTCGATCAAGGACAAGGGGCCGCCGGTGCCTTGGAACGCGTTCCAGAACCCCGTTTGCCCCGCAGCCGCGCCAAAGCTGTTCGATGGAGCTCCTTGTCCAAGCGCAGGAGAACTGCCCGCCTGGTCGACGTCGATATTGAACTGCTGGGCCGATACGATGGCGGGACAGGTCAGCAGCAGGACGATCATGGACAATGTTGCAAAACACCGTCGCTGTAGTGTCGTAACGCATACTGCCATAACACAGCTGAAGCCGGGATTTGGTGATGTCGCCGCAGCCGTGGCTCGCTTCCAGCCTCGGCGTCCCGGCACGGAGCTCCGGTGGACCGCCGGAAAGACGGGCGCGGAGATTCGAGCGTGCGATTTCCGGCGACGCGCGAAGCCGCCGAGGACCACGGCACCGCCGCAAACCAGACCGATGCTCGCCGGTTCGGGAACGATCCTAAGCCCGACGTCATCTACGAACCCGTTGGTCCCACGCTGCAACAAGGTGGCGTTAGAGTAGAACACCTCCGCCACGATCCATTCTGTGGAGCTTGGGACAGGCACTGGGGCTATCAAGATCTGTTCCCACGTAAGGGAGGCGCCGTCGAGCTGGCGCGTTGCATTCACTATCAAGGTCGGAGGGTTGCTCCAGTCAGTGCCGGAGTCGAAAGTCCGCATCTGCACGCCGGCCACCGCCCCAAAACTGTTAGCTGAGACAGTGAACCAGCCGGAAAGTCCGACGGAGGGATTGGGCGGAAGCGTGCCAGCCACATTGATAACCTGCCAAGCCTGAGTCACTGCAAGACCATCGTTCTTCATTTCCAGCATCTGAGGATGGCTCCGCGGGGTGACCGGTCCGTTCGTGCCACCCGTTGTGACGATGGCGGAATTTTCAGCGCCCCAGAAGCCAATGCTGAACGGAGGCCCCACCACTTGGGCAAAGTCAACCGGGGGCAAGGCGCCCACGGGCGAGGGATCGTCAAAGGCGGGGTTCACAAGCGGTGCCGCTGATGCTGTCGCGACGCCAATGGCGATGGCAACGGTGCTGGCCATGAGAATCTGTTTGCTTATCAACGATTGGATGATTCGCCCTTCCATGGTGTGCGGCCTACCTCTTCTGCCATTGGCTTGGCTGCCGCGGAACGCGTATTGATGGGCCGTTGTAATCAGGTGTGAAATTGAAGAGTACATGAGACTTCTCCTTGCTTGTTCGTTGCAGATGGATTGATTGACTTACAACATCGTTACAACTATCTCATTCCATGGGATCTACCTGAGGTGCTCGGGAATTTTCGGACAGTGTGACTCGCTAATTCGGGGCGTTGTTTAGGGCTTCGAATTGGATGGGGCTGAGGTATCCGAGCGAGCTGTGTCGGCGTTCGAGATTGTAGTAGGT
>JBIOVA010000210.1:0-3711 GCA_044867485.1 Lacipirellulaceae bacterium
AAGGCGCCGGCGAGCTTCGATCCGCAGAAGCTGCTGGCGTTTCAGGACCGGGCAATGCAGCAGTTGCCGCTCAAGCAGAAAGTGGCGAAGTGCCTGCCGTTTCTGCAGCGCGCGGGACTCGTAGCCGACCCGCCGACGTGCGATACGGCGCCGTACCTCTCGCTGATACTCGCGGCGGCGGGCGACCGGGTGAAGATGGCGGGCGACGTGCTGGACTACGCGGATTTTTACACGGCGGACAACGAGTTGCCGTTTGACGCGGCGGCGTTGGAAAAACGGATTGCTAAGCCGCAAGCGGCGAGGGAGTTGCTTGCCGGGTTCGCGGCGGAATTGGCGCGGGTGAAGCCGTTTGATGCGACGACGCTGGAGAGGGCGCTGCACGTGTTCGTCGATCAGCGCGGCGTGAAGGTGGGCGACCTCGTGCACGCGGTGCGCGTGGCGATCACCGGGAAGGCCGTGGGGTTCGGCCTGTTCGACGCACTGGCGATCCTCGGCTGCGAGCGCTGTCAACGGCGGATTGCCCGGGCTTTGGAACTTGCCCGCTAATTCCGATCACCGCCTCGACCGCGTCCGCGGCGTCCGCGGTCGCCGCCGCCTCCGCCGCCCTGGCCGCGGCCGCCGCGGCCCTGTTGGCCCGCGGCGGTTTCCGGCTTGCCGCCTGGCCAGGGCTGGGAGAGCGCCGTCTGCAGCGCATCCTCCAGCTCCTCGGCGTCGAGCGAGCCGCGGATTTCGTGGACCTGCACGACCGTATCGGGCTTGGCCTGTTGGTCGAGCGACTTCACAATCTGCACGACGTTCTCGTAGACCTGCTCCTCGGCGGAGATGATCAGCGTGTTGGAGACCGTGTCGACGCCCACCGACAGGGCGCCTTCAAACGCCACTTTCACCGGCGCCGACTTGTTGTTTTCCGAGCCGGAGAACAAGGTGATCCGCCGCACGCCGCCGCCGCCGTTGCGATTGCTCTCGCGCTCGTTCTGGAATTCCTTGTCCTTGGAGCTCAAGAGATCGCGATACACCTCCTTGAGCGCCGTGGCGATGTCTGCGGCGCGCGAATACTTCACTTCGATGACGCCGGTTTTCCGTTTGGATACGGCATCGTCGCCCGCGGGCTGGTCGTAGATGCGGATCAACTCGCGAACGACCTGCAACTGGCTGGGGCTGGCGTTCTGCACGAGGATCGTGTTGGTATCCGGATCCCAAATGAATCGCAGCTTGCGGCGCTTGCCGAGCGTTGCCGGGCCGGTGTCGCTGGACTCGTTATTCCACCAGTTGAAGAATCGATCCGTCTCGTCGTCGGCGAGTTCTTCCTCGAAGTACTCTTCGAGATTGATGACGACCGAGCTGGCCCGCGAGTTGAACAGGGGAAAGATCTCGAACTCCTTGCTCGGCGGGGCGAGGTCGCCAATCAGATCCTGCATCTGGTCGAGCGCGGCGACGTCGTCCGAACTGATGACGATCCGGCCGTCGGGCGTCACGGTGACGTTGATCGGCGGCGGCTCGGCGGGGGCGTCCGTCGCTGCGACGGCCTGCGGCTCGTCGGCCGCTGGCTCCGAAGTCGCGTCGGTTGTGGCTTCGTCGGCGAATTGGGCCAGGATCATCCGGGCTGATCCCCAACTGGGATGTCGGCCGCTGCCGGTGAGCTTGTCCTCCGCCTCGTCGGCTTCGACGGCGTCCTCTTGCGGCCGTTCGACCTCGGGGCGCGAATCCGCTGGCGCCGATTCCGTCGCCGGCGGAGCCACATTGATGTTCAGCGGATTGCGTCCCCCCCACGCTTCCTGGAGTTGCTTGAGCAACTCGGCCGTCTCCTGGGGCGTGCGCGTTTCCAGCACGCGCCAGGTGTTTGGGTTGGCCCCGTTGCCCGACGCGATGGCGCCCAATTCTTCGAGCAGCTTCGTGACCTCGACGAATTCCGAATCGGTGGACCACAACAGCAGGCGATTGTTCTCTACGTCGGCCTGGATGCGGAAACCGGTATCGGGCGTTTCCTCCTGATTGTTGCCGTAGTAGCCGAAGTAGTAGTAGGGCCGCCGATTGTTATCCTGCTTTTTCTCGCCGACCATGAGCGCTTGGATCGTGCCCGCCACCTGGTCGGCCGGCGTGCGACGGCTCAGCCAAACGACCTTAAGACTACGGCCGGTGCCGTCGAGCTTGCCGAGCATCCGCTCGATCGTCGCGTGGTCGGCGCGCGTCGCGGTGGCGAAAATCGTCTTGCTCGACGGGTCCGTCGTGAGCTGCGTGAGCGGGTTGAGGTTGCCAATCTCTTTCAAAGCGGTGACGATCGCGTCCGGCGTGACGCTGACGGTTTGGTATTTCTCGGTGGTGAGCATTTCGCCGCCGGCGCCGATGATCACGCCCTCGGCCGCAACGTCATTGTCGGCAAGCTCGCCGTTCTCTGGCACGTCGAATTGCTTGACGACCCGTTTGACGATCGCCATTTCTTTGGGCGGGGCGTTGACCGACACGGTGTTGCGCCGCCGGTCGACCGCGATGAACACGGAGGGGCCGTCCTTTTGCAGCATGCCCATCACGTCCTTGCCCTGCTGCTGCATTTGCATCAAAAGCTGCATCCGTTGCTGCTCGAGCTGGAGCTCCATCGGCGTCTTGCGCGAACTGGGGTCAAGGCCTAGCACGATCATGATCTGGTCGGCGATGTAGTCGGCCCGACGATAACGGATGGGGAATTGCTCCGGTCGGATGTCAGTCGCCGCGGCCATCTGCTCGCCATAGAGCAGGTCCCGCACGTCGCGGAGGTTGGCCACGGCGTCGATCACCAGGAGCTGTTTGCTGGCCAACAGCGGCGTCACTTTGGCCGACGGGTTCAGCAGGACTTTCACGTCCTCAACCGCCTTGGCGGGGTCCATCTCGTCCGGAAGCTCGAACCGCACCCGGGCGAAGTCGTACGGCAGGTGATCCTCAAGGAGATCCGGCTCGACGCGGGGCACGAGGCTGGGATCGATCTTGTCGATCTTGACCACTGTGAGCACGTCACCCTGATGGAGCATCGTGAAGCCGCGACTCAGCAGATGCTGGTTCAGTAGGTTGCGCGTCTCGTCAACCTTGTACTTCCGCTGTGTGGTGAGGTTGAGCTTGTCGCCGGGGAGCTCCTGCCAGTCGAGGCTCGACTTGGAGATCTCGGCGTACCACTTGAGCACATCCTCCCAACCCTGTCTCTGAAAGCTGAACTGCACAAAGCCATCTTTGTCCGGCCGGGCCTTGAGTTCCTCGACATCGCCTTTGGCGCCGTCGGTTGGGCGCTTGATGGTCTCGGCGCCAGCCTCCTCGGCTTTGGGAGCTTCGCCGGACTCAGGCTTGGGCGCATCACCTGCGGGCTTGACTTCAGCGGCGGGCTGGGCCGTTGGCGGCGTCATCCCGCGGCGACGCATCGCCTCCTCGAACTTGGCCCGCTGTTCGGGGGAGAGCTTGCTGGGGTCGATGGGCATCGGCTGGGCGCTGAACTCTTGAGCGCCCACAACGGCCATGAGGACGATCGTCGCGGTCAATACGGCGACCGCTCGCACGGCCGGACGGAGTCGCAGGATGTGGGTTGCTGCCGCCATAGAGAACTCCCCGCCGAGATGGATACTCATGAAACCCCGGCATTATAGCCCAAGTGCCGGGGAAATGCCGAAGAGGGCTGTCGGCTATCGGCTTTCGGCCATCGGCAAGTCGGGGACTGCGAGAATTCCAACTCAGCTTGTCATCGTCCGGCTG
>JBIOVA010000211.1:0-5480 GCA_044867485.1 Lacipirellulaceae bacterium
CGAGCCGGCGCCGCCCACACCGCCCGCGCCTCCCGTGGCGCCGAGGCCCGCGCCGCCATTACCACCGGTGGCTGTGCCGTTGAGCGTGACGTTGCCAGCGGTGGCGCCGGTCAGATCGGCCGCGTCGAGCGTCGACGCGCCGCCGACGCCGCCCGCGGCGCCGTTGTTGCCGTCGCCGCCGTTGCCGCCTTCGAGATTGGCCGTGGCTGTGACATTGCCGGTGATTGATGAGGCCGCGAGGCCCGTGAAGTTCGCCGACCCGACCGCAGCGCCGGCGCCGCCGAAGTTCCCCGCGCCGCGCCCCACGCCGCCGTTGCCGCCCTCGACGTTGACGGTCGCGTTCACCGTTCCCGCGGCGCTCGACGTAGCCGCGCCGCCTGCCGTGGCGAGGCCGCCCGCGCCGCCGTTGCCCGTCGACCCGTCGGCGATCGCGCCGCCGTTGCCGCCGGCGGCTGTTTGAGTTGGAGTGACATTGGCCGCGCCGGTGAGTGCCAGATTATTGTTGGCCACGCCGCCCGCTGCGGCCATTCCGCCGCCGCTGCCGTTGCCGCCATTGCCGCCCGTGGCGTCGATCGTGGCGGTGGTGTTTCCGCCGAACATGCGTTCGCGGGTCAGCGCCGCGGTGGCCGAGCCGGCCTGTCCGCCGCTGCCGCCGGTCGAATGACCGCCGTTGCCGCCGCGAACCGTTTGATTGAACGTGGCCGTGCCGAGTGTGAGGGCGTTCATGTCGGCGGCGTCGACGATGGCCGATCCGCCGTTGCCGCCCGCGGCGTTGTCGAGTCCCGCGCCGCCGTTGCCGCCGGTGATGGTGGCGGTGGCGGTCACGTTGCCGCCGTTGGATTCGACGGTGAGCGAACCGAGAGTGGCTCCGCCGCCGTTGCCTCCGCTCGCCGAGCCGCGGCCCGTGCCGCCGGCGCCGCCGATGGCCGCTGCCGTGCCCATCACGGTGTTCGCGTTGCGGGACCTGACGGACGCCTCGGCCGTCGCCGCGGCGCCATTGCCGCCGTTGCCGGTGAAGGTCGCGTTGATGTTGCCGCCGGCGCCGCCGGTGGCATTGCTCGTGCCTGTCGTGTTGACGAAGCCGGTGATGGTCAGCGCGCTCATGGCCGCGCCGCCGCCGCCGGCGTTGGCCCCGCTCGCCGTGCCGCCGACGCCGCCGATGGCGGCGACAGTCGAGGTTGTCGTGCCGCCGCTCATGCGGTCGATGTTATTGAGCGTCGAGGTCGCCGCGCCGCCGAAGCCGGAGTTGTTGTCTCCAGAACTCGCGCCGCCGGCGCCGCCGGTAGCGGTTTGATTGAACGTGGCATTGCCCGAGGTGGTTCCCGAGACGGCGTTGAGCAATCCAATCGTGCCGCCCGCGCCGCCGAGGCCGTTGAACGTTCCCGCGCCGCCGGCCCCGCCGGTGGCATTGGCCGAAGCGGTGATGATTCCGGAGACAGAGTCAGCGATGGCTTGGGCGACGGCTTGACCGCCAGTGCCTCCCAGGCCGGCCATGCCCATGTCGGGGCCCGCGTCGCGACCCATGCCGCCGGCGCCGCCGATCGCGGTTGCGGTCGCTGTCGCCGAGCTGGCGCCTTGGGCGATCGCGCTCGCCATCGCGTCCGCCATTCCACCCATGCCGCCGACGCCGCCATTGCCCACGGCGGTCCCAGCGCCAATGGGCCCGACGCCGCCGGTGGCGCCGCCGGCGCCGCCCGTCGCGTTGGCGGTTGATGTTCTGTTTCCTGCGGCGGCCATGCTGGTTGCGTTAGCGTCGGCATTGCCGCCCGCGCCGCCGTCGCCGGCATCGCCGCCGGTATCGCCTGCCAGGCCAGCGCCGCCATTGCCGCCGGCGCCGCCCGCGCCGCCAGTGGCCGTGGCTGTGTTCGCGGCGTCGATCGACGTGGCCGTGG
This sequence comes from Lacipirellulaceae bacterium, assembly GCA_044867485.1. Lineage (GTDB taxonomy): Bacteria > Planctomycetota > Planctomycetia > Pirellulales > Lacipirellulaceae > Lacipirellula. The sequence goes on from JBIOVA010000211.1 coordinate 1,893, forward strand.
CGGTCGTCGTGAAGGGATCCGGGGGACTGCCCTGCGTGCCGGGATTGCCGTCTTGGCCCGGTCCGCCATTCGTGCCATTTGTACCCGCGGCGCCCGTTTGCGTATCGGTGACCGCCAGCGCAGCGCCGCTACCAATGAGCCACGCGACAAGCGCAAGCGCGCACGCGCAACGGGCCGCGCGCCGACTCCGACCGAACAGTTGCCAGGTGCGAACGAGATGCGAGGCGCGACTCATAGAAATGACTCCTGATGCAGAAAAGCGTGCCGGCGAGCCCCTCAATGGCACGTCTCGCGCATCCCCTGTCGAGCATGCTTGCGACGCGCAGGCGGTGCAATACAATCGGCCCCCCTGCCCCATCCGGTCGCCCGACGCGGCGCGTGCTAGGCGTGATCGTCGTTATAACCGCAACTCCCCGGCGTCCCGCGCTCGCCGCGGGGGAGCAAAGACTTGCCGAGCGCGCGATGGGCGACGAGCCGGGATTCTGGCTTTCACGAGGGTCGATCTGGCCGCCCGAGAGTATCGCCGACCCGACCGGCGGCGGTCAAGGATTTTGGCGCGCCGACGGGCGCTGGGCGGGCGTATTGCGGCGGAAATAGAGAAGCGCCCGTTAGCCGCGACGCAAAGGTCCGCCGTAGCGGAGCGCGTCCAGAGAGCGTGAGCCGCGACGCGAAGGTCCGCCGTAGCGGAGCGCTCCGCTGCGGAAGACCTCCGCGTCGCGGCTAACATCTTATCTCGGACGCGACCCGCGGATTCGCGCCTTATCGATAGCTGCCCGACGGCGCCGTGGCGGTGGCCGTTCCGGTTTGGGGCGTGCGCCAGCCGCCGGTGCCCAGCTTGGGCGGATCGTTCTGCATCGCGACGCCGCCGTAGCTGGTCGCCGCTGGGGCGGCAGCCGTCGTCGTCGCCGCACCGGGCCGCGCCGCCAGCGTCGCCGAGGGCGCGCTCGACGCCAGCATCGGCTGCGAACCGCCGCCGCTCGGCGCCTGGCCGACGGGAGTCCGGACGATCGCGTCGACCGCGCGATACGTCGTGGTCGGCGCCTGCACGGTGCGCGTCTCCGGCGCCCATGCCACGCGGTTCACCGGAATCTGCACCGTCCCCACTTGCTGCGTCCAGGTCGTCACCGGCACATAGTGGTGCGTCCAATACGGCGTCATGAACGGGTTCCACCGCCCGTGCAATTGCGACACCAGTTGGTACTGCGTGACCGGCACCGAGTAGAGCTGTTGGTGCTGGATCGTGTCGGTGGTCACCTGCTGACGGTAGACCGTCTGCGTCTGGTCCTTCATCTCGGTGATCGGCACCTGCATGGTGCGGCGGACCACCTGGAACTGAACGCCGTTGTCGACTTCATAGGACACCTGGTCGGCCCACGCGGGCGACGAGACGGCGGTCAACCAGGCGAGCGCCAGCACCCAGGCCAACGTCAAAGCACTTCGAACGGCAGTCATCGGGAGTCCTCACGCGATGCGCGGCCGGTCCATGTCTCGGGGCGCAGCAGCATCCGTGCCGCGTGCGCGTACCCGTGGAAGAGTATCGGTCGGGCAGCTTCTCCAGCATGAACTCAGCCGGACGCCCGCGGGGGTGGACGCTAGCGTCGCCCGTTGCGGAGGCCTAAAATCACGGGCGCGAAAGTCCCTCCGGCTCCCTCCCCCTCCGTGGGGAGGGCTGGGGAGGGGGGCGGCGTGTGGTACCCGCGCTCCAACTCGCAGCCAACGCTCCGCTACCGCGTCGCGGCTAACATTTCCTACCGAACCCTGAACCCTTCGCATGCCGCTGGCCGACCACTTGCTCGAGATCCTTCGCTGTCCCGACAACCGCACGCGGCTCCGCGAGGCCGACGCGGCGCTGGTCGACCGCCTCAACCGGCTAGTCGCCGCGGGACAGCTCGCCAACATCGCCTGCGAGCGCGTCGAACGCCCCCTCGACGGCGGCCTGGTCCGCGAAGCCGGCGACCGCCTCTACCCGATCATCGACCACATCCCCGTCCTATTGCCCGACGAAGCGATTGATGTGACTCGGCTGTAGGCGCCGCGTCGCGGCTAACATCCAACGTGTGTTGAACCCATGCCGTTAGCCGCGACGCGAAGGTCTTCCGGAGCGGAGCGCGTGCCCCACCGCCGCGCTCCGCTGCCGCGTCGCGGCTAACATTTCCCTCTGAACCCTGAACCCTTCCCCATGCCCACGCTCTTCACGCGCATCATCAACCGCGAGATTCCCGCGAAGATCGTCTACGAAGACGATCTGTGCCTGGCGTTCGAGGACATCTCGCCCAAAGCGCCGACGCACGTGCTGATGATCCCCAAGCGAGAGATCGCCTCCCTCGACGCACTTTCCGACGACGATGCGGAGTTGATGGGCCACATGCTGCTGGCGATCCGCAAGCTAGCCCGCGACCTCGGCGTCGCCGAGAGCGGCTACCGCGTGGTGGCGAATACCGGCGCCGACGGCGGCCAGAGCGTCGACCACCTCCACTTCCACCTCCTCGCCGGCCGCCCGATGACCTGGCCCCCGGGCTAACAGCCCGCAGGGCCAAGAGCCGCGGGGTTGATCCCCGCGGTGCGAGGCACGCTTCCCACCGCATACCTCCGGCGGTACGCTTAATCGCTGCGAATCGCACGCGTCCGCGTAGCTCAATTGGATAGAGCGTCGGCCTCCGAAGCCGAAGGTTAGAGGTTCGAGCCCTCTCGCGGATACTCTTGGGGCCAGCTCCCCCGTTAGCCGCGACGCGAAGGTCCACCGAAGCGGAGCGTGTCCGCCGCGCTCCGCTACCGCGTCGCGGCTAACATCGGCCCGTGCAGCGCTCCCCCCGTTAGCCGCGACGCGAAGGTCCACCGAAGCGGAGCGCGTCCGCGCCGCGGGCCGGTGTCGCCCCCTACCCCTCAAACCCCACCACAAACGACCACCGCTGCCGCGGCTTGCCTTCCTTCAGCGGATTCTCGTCGACGTACTGAATCGCCCGAAACACGTCCTCGACCGAATCAAGGTACACGCTCCATCCACCACGGGCGAAGCACTTGGGGGGCCGCCCCTTCTCCGGCGGCAAGTGGGCGAAAGGGTGCAAGCCTTCGTCGATGAGCTGCGTCGTCGCGGCGCCCTTCAATGGGATGACGACCTGCTTCGCGCCGATCCGATGTCGACCGATCACCAAATGCACATGATCGGGCAAAATCGCGCACGCCAGAATTGCCAGCCCTGACCGTTGGGCGTAGCGTGCGAAGCCGCGCGACACGGCCAGGGCTTGCACGCCCGAAAACGCCACGGCCGGCCGCTTGAGGTCCTGCTTCGCAGCCAGTCGCCCCGCGCGGTCGTGCGGAGAGTGAGCTACTGAGCGCGACTCGTTTGTCTTGGTCGCTCGGCCGTACCGGAAGAGCTCCCACGAACCGACAAACGTCGACCACGACCCGCGCGGATCGTTCGGCAGCCAGAACCCATAGGCGCCAAAGATGACGTGCGCGGCAAGCATAGTCGTGACGCCAACGCGCTCCGCGCGTTTTCTCAAAGACGCGCGTCGCGGCTAACATTGATGGGAATGTGTACAACCGGGAGTTAGCCGCGACGCGAAGGTCCGCCGCAGCGGAGCGCGT
>JBIOVA010000212.1:0-18118 GCA_044867485.1 Lacipirellulaceae bacterium
CCAGCAGTGGGCGCCGGGCGCCCGCTTCGCACTGCTGGGCAAGCCAGCAGTGGCACCCGCGCGGCTCAGAATGCAGTAGTTTCCTCGAAGCCGTACATCAGGTTGAAGTTTTGCACCGCTGCCCCGGCGGCGCCCTTCACGAGATTGTCGAGCACGCTGATCGTCACGATGCGGCCGCGCACCAACCGCACCGTCATGTCGCAGGAGTTGGTTCCGACGACATCTTTTGTCGACGGCAAGCCGTCGACGACGCGGACGAATGGCTCTCCCGCGTAGCAGTCGCGGAGAGCGGCCATCGCCGCCGCCGCGTCGACGCCGGGAGCTGGGGTCGCGTAGGCGGTGGTCAAGATGCCGCGGTCCATAGGGACCAAATGCGGCGTGAAAATGACGTTGGTCGCGGCCCCGCCCACGTCGGAGAGCACCTGGTCGATCTCCGGCGTGTGGCGATGGCTGCCAACGCCGTAGGCCGAGAAGCTCTCGTTCACCTCGGGGAAATGGAGGTGCGCCTTGGGCGTGCGACCGGCGCCACTCACGCCGCTCTTGCTGTCGACGATGAGACCATCGGGCGAAATCAGTTTGGCGCGCAGCAGCGGGGCCAGCGGAAGGATCGCCGAGGTGGGGTAACAGCCGGGGTTCGCGACCAGCTTGGCGCCGCGAATTCGCTCGCGGTAGAACTCGGGCAGGCCGTAAACGGTCTCGGCGAGCCGCGCGGGGTCCGGATGTTGGTGGTCGTACCACTGGGCGTAGACGGCGGCGTCGTTGAGGCGGTAGTCGGCGCTGAGGTCGACGACGCGACAGCCGGCGGCGAGCAATGGCATCACGGCCTCGGCGCTGGCGGCGTGCGGGAGGCAACTGAAGGCGCAGTCGGCTCGCTCGGCGATCTGCTGCGGCGCGAGGTTTTCCAACCGCAGGTCGAGGCGGCCGCGGAGCAGTGGATGCACGTCGCCAATATGCGGCTCGCCTTCCTGGCGGGAGGCGAGGGCCGTGATCTGGGCCTCGGGATGCGCGAGCAACAGCCGCAGCAACTCGCGCGCTGCGTAGCCGGACGCACCGAGGACGGCGACTCGAATCATGGCGGGCTCTTGTCGTCTCGGGGCGAGGCTGGGAAGCGGCGGCAGACCCAGGAGTATACCGGGCCATATGGCGGGTTTCTACGCCTCGACACACGTGCTGGCCTGTCAGGGAACGACACCGATGAAGCCGACGGAGTTCGGCTTAGGAGCGCCGAATAAGCCGTTCTTCGATCACATCAAGTATCGCCTTGGCGACATTCTGCTTGCTGCCGGCGATGTGGCGGACGACGTTGCCGGCGGGGTCGAGAATCTCGACGCTATTATCGAGAGAACTGATGGCATCGACGCCGTTGGAGACCATGAGGTCGCAACATTTGCGTTCGAGCTTTGCCAGAGCGCGGAGGCGGTGGTCGTCGGTTTCCAGCGCGAAGCCGACGACCCAGCGGGAGCCCTTCTCGCAGCCGAGCGTGGCGACGACGTCGGCGGTTTCGACAAGCCGCAGCAGTAGTGGCTCGCCAGTCTTGGCGATTTTGTGCTCGGCGACGCGTTCGGGGCGATAGTCGCAGGGGGCGGCGGCGCCGATGAGTCCGTTGCAGCGGGCGAACGCCTCGCGGGCGGCAGCAAGCATCTCCTCAGTGGAGACGACGGGAATCACCTCGGCGTCGCTCGGGTAGGCGACTTCGACGGGTCCGGAGACGACGACGACCTCGTGACCGAGTTCGAGGGCCGCGGCGGCGAGGGCGGCGCCCATCCGGCCACTGGAGGCGTTGGTGAGATAGCGAACCGGGTCGAAGTATTGCCGCGTGGGACCGGAGGTGATGAGGATGCGTGCCATGGATGCTGTCACCCCGAGGTCTGCCGAGGGGGCCGCGTTGCCGTCGACTGGCCGGACTCCTCAGCGGACCTCGGAGTGACAGCCTCAGCGAGCATCTCGCGAATTCTGGCGGCGATGGTTGCCGGCTCAGCCATGCGGCCGACGCCGCGTTCGCGGCAGCTTTGCCAGCCGTCTTGTGGATCGATGATGTGGTAGCCGTCGTCGCGGAGCTGGGCGGCATTGCGTTGGACGGCTGGCTTCGACCACATTTCCTTGTTCATCGCGGGGGCCACGAGCACGGGACCGGTGAACGAGAGCAACAGCGTGCTCAGCAGGTCGTCCGCTAAGCCGCAAGCGGCCTTGGCGAGAAAGTTGGCCGTGGCGGGGGCGACGCAGAGAAGCTCCGCCTGGCGGGCGAGCTCGATGTGCGGGCCCAGCGGATGGTCGTCGTGCTCGAACGAACGCGTGGCCACGCGGCGGCCGGTGAGCGCGCGGAACGTTGCCGGACCGACGAATTTTGTCGCCTCGCGCGTCATGACGACGGTAACGCCGAGGCCGGACTGGACCAAGTCGCTGACCAGCGCGGCCGTCTTATACGCCGCGATGCCGCCGGTTACGCCAACCAGGATTTCGCGGGGCATGAGGTTTAGAGCGCCGAGAGATCGAGCTCCGGCGGGCCGCCGACGTCGCGGGGCTCGCCGGCGATCTTCACCTGGTTCGAGGCATCGAGGTAGATCTTGTTCTGCAAGATTTCCTGGACGACGATTTCCATCTTGTCGGCGCTCTTCACGTCGACCAACGGACGGGCGCCGGAGTTGATCGCAGCCAGACGCTTCTGGATGAGCGTGGACAGCTTGAAGCGGCCGCCCACCTTGTTCACGATCTCTTCTTCCTTCAGAGCGTCAATCATCAATCAAACCTCGAGTGCGGAGGATGTCGCAAATCTCGTCGACCGTTTGCGGGACGGCGACGTTCACGACTTGGTGTTCGTACTGGTCGGCGAGCTGCAGCTCGTGACGGGCGACGGCGAGGCGGCGCTGGATGGCTTCTTCCTTTTCGGTGCCGCGCGAGCGCAGGCGGCGCTCCAGCTCTTCCATGGAGTCGGGGCGGATGAAGATGGTCACCGCCTCGGGGAACTGGCGGAGCACTTCCCGGGCCCCGTCGACGTCGATCTCTAAGATTACCCATTTCCCGCGGGAGAGACTAGACCTCACCTCGCTCCACAGGGTGCCGTACCAGTGTCCGCGGCCGAAAACTTCGATGCATTCGAGGAATTCGCCCCCTGCGCGGCGGCGGGCAAATTCGGCGTCGCTGAGGAAGTAGTAGTCGACGCCGTCTCGTTCGTCGCCCCGCGGAGGGCGGGTGGTGGCCGAAACGCTCAGGCGGAGCCGAGGACCAAAGCGGTCGAGCACCTGGCGCACCACCGTGCTCTTGCCCACGCCCGAGGGGCCGGAAATGACGACCAGTTTGCCGAGCTTCGCGGGCGTCATGACGTCGAGGTCGGGATCGGCGAGGGTGAGGGGCATAGGCGTCAGACTTCAGGCCTCAGGCTTCAGGTTTCGGAGTCAGGGACTTCCTGAAGCCTGAGGCCTGGAGCCTGAGGCCGTCCCTACTCCACGTTCTGCAGTTGTTCGCGGATGCGCTCCAGGGCGGTTTTGATCTCGACGACCTGGTGCGAGATTTCTGCGTCGTTGGCCTTGGAGCCGATCGTGTTGGTTTCGCGGCCCATCTCCTGGCAAATAAATTCTAGCTTGCGGCCGGCGCTTTCCGGGGCCTGGAGAGCCTGGTTGAACTGCTGCAAATGGCTGCGGAGTCGCACGATTTCTTCCGAAATGTCCGAACGATCGGCAAACAGGCAGACCTCGCGGACGAGGTCGACCGGCTCGATCGCCGTCTTGAATTGGGCAAGCGCCTCGTCGACGCGCTCCTGCAAACGGCGGCGATAAAGCTCGGTGATTTGCGGCGAGCGGGTCGCGATCTTGTTGAGGCTCGACTCGACCGTCGCGCATTGATTGGCGAGATCGACGGCCAGCGCTTGGCCTTCGGCGACACGCATGGAGCCAAGGCTTTCGAGCGCCGCTCGGAGCGTCGGCTCGATGAGCGGCCAGACGGCCTCGGCGTCGCGGGCTTCTCTCGACAGCTCCTCGATGACGCCGGGCAGTTGGGCGAGCGGCTCCAGGCGGAGCTCCTCGCCCAGCCCGCGCTTGGCGGCGATTTTTTGGAGCTGGTCGAGGTAGTTGTGGAGCACCTCGGCATTGACGCGAAAGTCGTCGGCCGGGCTGATGTGGCGAATGCGGATGTTAACGCTCACTGTGCCGCGGCGGACATGCTCGCGAACGACGGCCTCGATCCGGGCGTCAAGCGCGCCGTAGCCCTCGGTCGTCCGCAGGTTGAGCTTGAAGTGGCGGCTGTTGATGGTGCGGACTTCCGCGGACAGCGCATGATCGGCGCGCTCGTGGCGGGCGTCGCCAAAACCGGTCATGCTCAACAGCGGCACTGGGCGGGCTCCGGAGGGCGGCTATTTGGTGGTGGGTTCGTTCGTGGGCGCTGCGCCGGCCGCTGAAGCGGCCTCGCCGTCGTTGGGAGGGGCGGCACCGGGCGCCGCATTGCTGGCGGGGGGAGCGGGCTCGCTCGTCGACGGCGCGGGCGCGCTGGCCGGGGCGGTTGCATCCTTATCCTTGGCGTCCTCGGCCGTCGCGCTGGCGGACGACGAGGCGCCTGCCCCGCCTCCGGGGACGTTGATGGCGCTGCCGGAGCTGCCCCCCCAGCGCGTCGCGGCGATGCAGAGGAGAATCCAGACGGCGGCGGCGATGATCGTGATGCGGGTAAACACGTCGCCGGCCTTGGCGCCAAACGCGCTCGATCCGCCCATGCCGCCCAAGGCGCCGGCTAAGCCGCCGCCGCGGCCGCGTTGGACCAGTACGAGCAGGATGATGAAGATCGCCACGATCGACAGGAGGAATCCGAAGAGTCCCTGGGCGAGGGCGAAGAGGATGGGGAACGTCACAGCAAAGCTCCTTCGATTCCGACGGCGCCCCATGTGAGGTCGTTGCGTCGGGTGGGTTCAGGCTGGATTCTTCGGCGGACCTCAGAATACCGGGGCGCGGGTCTCAGAATGATCAGTAACGGCGTCAGCGGGATTGGGGGCGGTCGACGTCGTCGGGGGCGAGCAGGATGCCGGCCGCGGCGATGGCCAGGAAGTCGTCGGCCTGCAGGCAGGCGCCGCCGACCAGGGCCCCGTCGACGTCGGACTGCTTGAGCAATTCGGCGGCGTTGTCGGGCTTGACGCTGCCTCCATACAGGAGCCGCACGGCCTGGGCCGTCTCGGCATTGTATCGGGAAGCGATCAGCTTGCGAAGGTCGGCGTGGACCTCCTGAGCCTGCTGCGGCGTGGCGACTTTGCCCGTGCCGATGGCCCAGACGGGCTCGTAAGCAATGACCGTGGCAGCCGCCTGGGCCGCCGTGAGCCCCGCGAGCGACCCTTCGAACTGCCGCCGGATGACGTCGGCGGTTCGGCCCGATTCACGCTCGTCGAGCTTCTCGCCCACGCACACGATCGGCGTGAGCCCGGCGGCGTGGGCGGCCAGCGTTTTCTTGTTGACCAGCTCGTCGCTCTCGCCGAGGATGTGCCGCCGCTCGCTGTGGCCCAAAATGACGAACGTGGCGCCGACGTCCTTGAGCATCGCGGCCGAGAGCTCGCCGGTGTAGGCGCCCTGCGCCTCGAAGTACATGTTCTGAGCGCCGAGGAACACGACGCCCTCCAAGAGCGCGTCGCGCACGGGGATCAGGTACACGCTCGGCGGGCACACGAGCAGGTCGACGGCGCCATACGAAACGCTCTCGTCGGCAATCTTGCGAGCCAACGCGATCGCGCTTTCGCACGTCGTGTTCATCTTCCAGTTGCCGGCGATCAAAGGCTTTCGCATTGCGTGCTCCGTCTCGTTGACTAACTCAGAATGTCCGCGACTTAATATTCACTGCCCACTGCGCGAGATTAACAAACCGCCTCCGGCAACTCAAACGCACCATTAAGCGTCGCTCGCGGCTCTTCAGCGTCGCCCGCCTCGGACGCTCCCATTGCGTTCTCAACCGCGGTCCGCCGCTTCGCGATGCCCGTCGTCGCAGGTTTGTGGTCGACGTCTCGCGCGAGCAGAACAGGCAATCCCACGGGAAGGATTGGCCCAGCGGACGCCAACGGTCGGCTCAACGGCGCGATCTCAAAATCATTGTACAGCGCGTTGTACGGTGGACTCAGCAGCCCTACCTTGTTGCTGGCGACGTCGCTGGCAAAAAACGCCGCCTCGACCAACGCGTCGGACGATCCGTCCTCGATAAACGTTCCGTTCAATGCGAACACGGCGTCGTTGCCGAGTTGTGCGCCGTGATTTGTTTGAGCCAGGTTCGTTCCGCGCCCTGCGCCGTTGAGAAGATCGAATTCGCCCTCAACGTCCGGCGTCACCATACCCCACAACATCGAGCCGTCGCGAAATAGCTCAACGTCGGCAAACAGGAAATCGTTTCCGCCGGCGCCAACGATGGCGTCGCCGCCGCGAACGAAATCCGGCGCCAGCAGCACATCGGCCGCGCCCAGGTTGAACATGATCGCGGCGCCGCCGGGCGTCCGCGAAACTCCAGCGCCGGAAAAGATGACGTCCAGGCTGCTGCCGCCGACGATCGTGTCGTTCCCCGCCCGGCCTTCCAGCAGCATCGGAATATTCGTATTGTTGTCGATCACGTCCCGCACGTTCGATCCCACAAGCTGTCCGCTCTCGAAGCCCTGCACTTGCCATTGGCCGCTTGCATCGCTGCTCACCCGAATGTGCAGCTCGTGCTGCAGATAGTCTTGGCCAGGCGTGGCGGGAATGATCTGATCGCGAGCCAGGATCGCTAGGTGGTCGTGAGCGCCCGACCCTGCCTTGAGCCAATACTTCTCCACGCCAGCAACGACAAACATCCCAGGCGCGTAGCCCGAGATCTGAGCATTGGCGCCGTCGACCACGTTGCCCGCGTCGGCAGTCGCGTAGTCCGTCGTGTATTGCACGCGAACCTTCCGACTCAACGTGTCCTTCGAGTGTTCCAACACAAGCCGGTCACTGCCGGCTTCGTAGCCGCCGTCGATCATCACGCTGCCGACGCTCGATACAAAGTCCGCCTGGAAGACGAGCAAGAACTCGTCGGCGCCGCTCACCCCAGGATCGACCGCAAACCCCTCGATCCGCACCTGGCCTGGAGTGGAGAGTCGGCTCATCTGCACATTGATCGCGTCCGCGGCGGCGCCTCCTCGGAACACGATTCCCGCCCCTCCACGCAGCATGCCCGTGGCGTCAGTGATGTTCGGCGCGCTCGTCGTTGTGGTGAGCGTCGCGCCAGCGGGATCGTTATCGCCGAAGTCGACTTCAAGGGATAACTGACCGTCCGCGTCCACCACCACTCCGCTCGCAATCGTCAGGTCGTCGCCGGCCCTCAACTGCACGTGCCGGCCCGCGTCCAGCTGCGCGCCCGAGAGCGTTAGACTCTCCGCCGGTGACGCCGTTGGCCGTTCGCGCACCTCGATGACGACGTCGCGCGTGACAGAGATTTGAGTCGTCAGACTCATGTCCGAGCGGGCGTGCACGATCAAGTCGCGCAGAGGAGCCGTGGCGCCGACGGAGCCCAGGAAACTGACGCCTTGGGCCTCAATCGTCAAATCTCCGCTTCCAAATTCGCCTCTGTTGACTCGGCTCAGGAAAGCGACGTTGCGTCCGGTCAATCGCGCGCCGTCCCAAATCTCGACGAAGTCGCCGTAAATCTGATCGCCGACGGTGCTCACTCCGAGCGACCCCGGGTCGAGGCGCGTAAACCCAGAAGGGCTCGTCATCAAACTTTTCAGCGGGACAGTGGCGCCCACGGCGCCGCCGAATGTCTTCGTCGCGCCGCGTACGTCCAGCGACTGGCCGCCCGTGGTCGTGCCATCGACGCTGTTGATGAACGTCACTCCAGCGCTTGTGGCTTCCAGGACGGTGTCTTGGGCAAGAATCACGGCATCGTCGAAAACCTGCGAACCCGCCAGGATGTCGATGCCCGCTGAGGCAATGTCGAGCTTCGTGACCCCCGCGGTGGTTAGCCTGTCGAGGGCGGTGTTCCCGCCCACTTGCCCATCGAAAGTGACCGTCCGTCCGGCGATGACGTTGAGCGTTTGCGCCTCAATGACGGCGCCGTCGACCGTCCCGCCGAATGTCACGTCGCCGCTGGTGCTTGATACGGTGGCATCCCGCATCAGCCGCACGGGTCCGGAGTACGTCTGCGCGCCGAATGTCCGCACCGCGTCCTCGGCGACGCTATTAAGTCGGATTGCGGACGCGTCGACGCTCAGGCTGAGCAGTGGCTGGACCGCTCCCACCTGCGCTGCAAACTCCACGGCGCCGCTCGCGTTGACTGACAGCCGGCTTCCTCGCTCGAACTGGCTGCCAAAGTTCGTCCGCCATGGCGCAAGGTCCGCGCCGTCGACGTCGCCGTCGCCATCCAAATCGCCCTGGGCCATGGAGGCGCCTGAGGTCTCGCCCAGCGATCGCTGCCAAGCCAGGAAGAGGTTTCCATCGACTGTGGCTGATGCCGCCGTCGCGGCGCTGTTGATCGTCGCCGCAAAGATAATATCTTCACCCGCCGACAGGACAATCTCGCCGTCAACCACGATGGCGCCTGACAGGTATTGCAGGTCGCCTGCTGTCGCGATCGATGTGCGCAGGTTCGTAGTTTCCGTGTTTTGGACCGAAAGTGAGCCTTGCGAGAAAGACAACGGCATCCCGCGGAACGTGACCGAGTCGCTCCCGCCGCCCAAGTCGATGTTGAGGGCAGTAATGCTACTAAGCGCTACGTTCAACGTCGTTGCGGCCGGCGATGCGCCCGTGTAGCGCAGAATTCCGCTGTCAGCGAAGATTTCCAGCGAATCGGCTTGCGAGTTTCCCGTAAAAGAAACCACGCCCGCGGGCGAAACCGATGCGGTGACCGCCAGCAATCGTCGGTCCTCCAGGACTTCCAGTCGTGCGATTCGTCCCCGTGGAGGGAACTGCGAATGTGACGAGGTCTGTCGGAACGAACGCGGGCGCTTCTTCGAGCTCACAGCATCGACTCCAGGTGCACATCTCGAGCGGGCTTCGCCATGTTAGCAGAGTCTTAGCCGCGCTTCTAACTGCTTGCCGGCGTACGCCGCCGAGCGGCTGGAGCGAGCTCAGGGACATAGATGCACTAATATGCCACTGCCCACTCACCCCAACTGCTTTCCGATCACCACCGCCAGCTTGCGAATCTGGGCCATCAGCTCCGCGTACTGATCGGGCAAGAGCGCCTGCGGGCCGTCGGACATGGCTTCTTCGGGTTTGTCGTGCACCTCGATATGGACGCCGTCGGCTCCCGCGGCGACGCCGGCCAGGGCACAGGCAGGGATCAACTCGGGTCGCCCGGTGGCGTGGCTGGGGTCGACGATGATCGGCAGATGCGACAGCTCGTGGACCTGCGGCACTGCGGCGACGTCGAACGTGTTGCGCGTGGCGGGGTCGAACCCCTTGACGCCGCGCTCACACAGCACGACTTGCGTGTTGCCCTGGGCGACGATGTACTCGGCGCTCATCAGCAGGTCCTTGATCGTCGCGCTCATGCCGCGCTTGAGCAGCACGGGCTTGTCGGTGCGGCCCACTTCGGTGAGCAACACGAAGTTCTGCATGTTGCGGGCGCCGAGCTGGATCATATCGGTGTATTGGCAGATGAGGTCGACGTGGCGCGGGTCGACCGCTTCGGTGACCACCGGCAGGCCGTGGCGGTCGCCCACGGCGCGAAGGATTTTGAGTCCTTCCTCGCCGAGTCCCTGAAAGGAATACGGGCTGGTGCGGGGCTTGAAGGCGCCGCCGCGGAGGATGTTGGCGCCGGCCTCGCGAACGGCGGCGGCGATGGAGTCCATTCGCGGCTCGGCCTCCACGGCGCAGGGACCGGCGATCATGCCGAGATAGCCGCCGCCGATTTTCACCTTTTTGGGGCCGCGGCCGACTTCGACGATCGTCGGCTTGGGGTGGGCCTGGCGGCTGGCCAGCTTGTAGGCGGCCATCACGGGGATGACTTCGGCGACGCCCGGAATGGCGGCCAGGGGGGCGGATTGGAGGATCGACTCGTCGCCGATGATACCAATGACGGTCCGGTACGTGCCGCGGCTGATCGATGGCTGGAGGCCCAACTGCTCGACCTTAGCCGCGACGTGGCGAATTTGCTCTTCGGTAACGGATTCTTTGAGGATGATGATCATAGGGAAGGCTTGAGGCGTGAGGCCTGAGGCGTGAGGACGGATGGGGAAGCCGCACCCGCGGGAAGGCGCGTGCGTCCATCCGTCCTATGGCCCGCTGCCGGAGGAATACAGCCTGATGAGTCTACCGGAGGGCCGCCGGATTCGGCTAGGCGTCGGGCGGCTATTGGGGCTGCTGAGCCTGCAGGTCGCGAGCGGCGAGGAATTGTTGGAGCTTGGGGAGGTCGTCGGCGCCGATCAGATCGACGCCGGCGTTGTGGAGCTCGATCCACGCGGCTTCGGTGCTGGGAGCGCCCCAGAAGCGCAAGCGGCGGCCGTTGGCGTGGGTCTCGTCGGCCAGGCGGCGGAGTTTTTCGCGCTCGGCTATAGGCATCGGACCCGCGCCTTCCCAACGGAACTGTGTGGGCCAGGCCTCGCTGACCAACGGAATCAAGTTCGCACCTTTGGTCGAGTGAATGTCGGGCAATCGGCCGTCGATGCCGCAGAGGCGATCGGCGTCGGCCTCGACGAGTTCGATGGGGCGATTGCCGCTGAGCACCGCAAATACGGGGCGCACCGCGGGACGGCCGTCGCCGAGGTCGCGCGGCTCGAACAATTGGCGGTGCTCCGCGAGCTGCTTGCTGAGGACTGGATAGGTCTCGTCGCCGCCGGTCTTGAAGTCGACGAGCAGGATGACGGTGCGGCCGGGATCAAAGACCCAGCCTCCCCGCTCGGCGCAGCGTTTGGCGAGCGGCTCCAGATAGAGCGACTTGAGCGTGCGGCCGGGCCGCAGCTCGGGAAGCGAGTGGCCGATGAGCAACTCGTCGCCGGCGACCCACACGTCGGCCTCGATGGAGCAGTAGCCGAGGTCGAGGGCGTCGAGCAAGGGGCGCTCGTGGAGGTAATCGTTGTGGGCGTGGGCGCGGTCGAGCGGGGCGGGGTCGGCGGCGTCAAGTGTTCGTGCGGCAAGAAGCCACGAAGCGAAGAGGCAAGCAAGTAGGGGGCCGCGAAGGGGCATGGCGGAGTTCCTGTGGAAGCAGGGATCGCTAGGGGAGCACGCCCAGTTCGTCGATCGAGCGGAGCAGCTCGGCGGCGTCGCGATAGACGCGGAACGCGCCGGATTGGGCGAGCTCGTCCTCGCCATAGCCGCCGCTCAACAGGCCGACGCTGAGCATCCCTGCGCGGCGGGCCGCGAGCAAGTCCCACACGGCGTCGCCGACGACGTAGCACGCGCCGCGCTCGACGCCGAGGCGCTCCTGGCAAGCAAGGAACAGGTCGGGGGCGGGCTTGGCGCGTTCGACGTCGTTGCGGGTGATGACGACAGTTTCCGCGGGGATGCCCAGGGCGTCGAGCGAAGCATCGACTTCCGGGCGGCGGCCCGAGGTGGCAATGCCGTAGCGCACGCCGTTGGTCTGCAGAAAGCTGAGCAACTCGACGGCGCCGGGGAGCGGGCGGCGCTCAGGGAGATATTGACGGAACAACTCGCCGTGGCGCTTCTGGAGTTTGGCAGCTTGCTGCTTGTCAATTTCCTGGCCGAGCTCGCGCATTGCGGCGCGGGCGAAGAGACCGCCGCTCATGCCGATGCGGCGATGAATCCGCCAGCCGTCGATCGGCAGTCCGACTTCGGCGAACGCGCATTGCCAGGCGAAGACGTGGGCGTAGACCGTGTCGACGAGCGTGCCGTCGAGGTCGAAGATCATGGCTTGCATGGTCGGCGCGGCCCCGTGAAGTGCGCGATCCGCGCCCGCGGGCGGCGCCGGAGGTGCGATCGCTCCAGGCACTCTATCAATTGGGGCGCCTCTGCGCCAAATCGCAGCCCAATGCTCAGCCGTCCTGGTCGTCGTCGATGTGAAAGCGGTGGAAGACGCGGTGCAGCACTGGGGCAATGATCAAACCGGTGGCGACGATGAGCGTCAGGCCGCTGTAGAGGGCGTAACACCCGGCGAAGAATTTGCCGGCTTCAGTCGCCAGCGGCGTGACCGGACCCATGCCGGAGAGGATCATCGAGGCGTTGACAAAGGCGTCCATCCAGGACATGCCCTCAAGGTCGTGGTAGCCGGCCATGCCGGCGACAAGCGAGGCTCCGATGAGCAGCGCGGCTGCGGCGAGGCTGGCGGCCAGGCGGCCGGCGAAGACCCAGCGGCTGGGCAGCGGCTCGGAGCGGGACTCGAATTTGAGGATGCGGGAGCGCGGCACGGGCGGAACCTCGGTTTTGTGGGCCTCGGCGCGGCCCTGCAAGAGTTTAGCACTCGCGGCAGATTCTCAGACGGGGCGTCGTTTGGGCGTTTTTTAGGGGGCTCGTCGCAAAATCCTGGTGGCAGCTTTTTTGGCGGCAGGCTAACGTGGTGAGAGGGCGAGACCGCGCGAGGTCGCTGCGCGGTGCAAGAGACGAGGCACAAGACGGGGTCGACATGGCGAAGCGGGAATGGGCCCGGCCGGGGTCGCGGGTCGTTCGTGTTTTGGCTTCCGGGTTAGCCGCGTTTGCGTGCGCGCTGATTGCTTCCGGTCGCGCTGAGGCGCAAGCCCTTCTGGATTCGTCGACGCTGGCCAAGTACGTCGACATGCTGCCCAATCCGCTCGACAACCCCCTCGCGCCGGTGGGAATGCTCGACGGCGCTCCCTACTACGAGGTGGGGATCAGCCAGTTCACGCAGAAGCTGCACCGTGATCTCGCGCCGACGACGCTGTGGGGATACAACAATTCCTACCCCGGGCCGCTGTTCGACGTCCAAGCGGGGCAGACGATCAAGGTGAAGTGGACGAACAACCTCGTCGACAATCTCGGCCAGCCGTTGCCGCACTTGCTGCCGTATGACTCGACGCTTCACGGGGCGGGCGGCGGATCGCACGGGATGGGAGGCAGCGTGCCGCAGGCGCGCACGGTAACGCACCTGCACGGCGGGATCGCCTCGGCGGGGAGCGACGGGTATCCCGAACACTGGTTCTCGGCGGACCCCAACGCGGCGGCCAATGGGCTGGGCGGCCCAGCGGGTAACAGCCTCATCACGACGTATCCCAACGTGCAGCGATCGGCGGAGCTGTGGTATCACGACCACGCGATGGCGATCACGCGGCTCAACGTATACGCGGGAATGGCGGGGTTCTACACGATTCGCGACGCGGATGAGGCGGCGCTCAACCTGCCGAGCGGCGCCTATGAAGTGCCGATGGTCATTCAGGATCGCTCGTTTTGGGAGAATGGTCAGTTGTATTATCCGACGGGGCTTGACGAGGCGGACGCCGTGGCCCACAGCCACGGCGGGGCAAGCTTGCCGGACGATTTCCCCAGCGACGCCTCGGTGGTGCAGCACTTCCACGGGGACACGAACCTGGTGAACGGCGTCGTCTGGCCGCTCATGGAGGTCGAGCCGCGGAAATATCGGTTCCGGCTGCTTAACGGGGCGAATGCGCGGTTCTACGACTTACGGCTGGAGGATGCGAGTCAGAACGCCGTGCCGTTTCACCAGATCGGCACGGACGTGGGCTTCCTGGAACAACGCGTGGATCGCAACAACGTGCTCTTGGCGCCGGCCGATCGCGCGGACGTGATCGTCGACTTCTCGCAGTACAACGCGGGGGACGAACTGTTCCTGCGGAACTTGGGCCCCGACGGGCCGTTCGGGTTGAACGCGGGGCCGGCGGCCGATGTGAACACGACGGGGCAGGTGATGAAGTTCCGCGTGAAGCCGCTCGCCGCGCCGGATACGAGCTCGCTGCCGGCGGCGCTGCCGGCGATCGAACGGCTCGACCCCGAAGACTCCGTCATCACGCGGACGCTGATGCTCAACCAGACGGTCGACGAATACGGTCGGCCCAAGCTTCTGCTCAACAACAAAGCTTGGGCCGACGCGATGACCGAAGTCGTCCAGTTAGGCGACGTGGAAATCTGGCAGTTTGTGAACCAGACGCAGGACTCGCATCCGATGCACTTGCACCTGGGGCACTTCCAGGTGCTGGAGCGATTCAACCGCCAGACGCAGCAGATCATCCCGATCCCCGAGGAGGATCAGTCATGGGAGGACACGATTACGGTCAACCCGCGGGAGAACGTGAAGATCATCGTGCGGTTCGACCAGTTCGCGGGGCGAACCGTGTGGCATTGCCACGTGCTGGAGCACGAGGACTACGAGATGATGCGGCCGTTGAGCGTGCTGCCGTCGTTGCCGGGGGATTTTGACTACGACGGGGACGTGGACTCCGCGGACCTCGTCCAGTGGCAAGGCGACGCCGGCGTGAACGGCGACTCCGACGCCGACGGCGACGGCGACAGCGATGGGGCCGATTTTCTCATCTGGCAGCGGAACGTCGGCGCGGCGCCAACAACTACCGTGCCCGAGGCGTCAAGCGCCGTGCTGGCGGCGATGGCGCTGGCTGCGTTGCAGGTGCGCCGCCGCCGATGCATTTAGCCCCCGGTCATTGACCGGGGGCTAAATGGTCACCACGTGAATCCCGTGCCGAGGACGAGGCCGTACAGATACGCGTGGCCGATGCCGGCGCTGGCAAATGAGTTGGTAGTCAACTCGCCGATCGTGCCGCCGAAACCCGCGCCGCCGGTGGGCGGGGCGTCGATGTCCCACATCTGGTACTCGAACGCCGCGCGGAAGAAGGCGTTCACCGGCAGCGCCCGCAGCCGGAAATCCAATTGCAGACCAGCCTGATACTCGAAGATGTCGAGCTCAGCGTCGGCGTTGCTGCGGGTCACGGTGGCAGCGCCAACCAACGGAGTGCTGGGGGAGCTAGCGACCGTACCGTCCGAACGTCCAAACGAATCGGTGTGGCCGCCGAGATAGGAGCCGCGGAAGCTGCCGAAGAAGCTGAGCGGCGAGTCGCCGAGTTGGCGGCGGGCGTAGATCGCACTGGTGCCGCCTTCGCCGTTGAAGTTGAAGCCGTTCTGGAGCGTCAGGTTGATGAAGTTGCCGGTGGTGAAAACGCCGAACGCCAGGAAGTCGGAGTCGGCGCCGATGTGCGCGTGCCGGGCGCCGAACGTGCCGTCGATCTTCCACTTTCCGGGTCGGAAGCTGCGGACGAGCTCGATGTCGGCCGTGCGCAGATGAGCCCGGTCAACTTCGAAGATCGTGGCGAAGTTCGTGCCGGTATTCGGGATCGCAGGGTTTGCCGCCGGCGGACGGTTGGAGTCGCTCGTTTCCAGGTTCCAGAAGCGACCGACGATGCCCCACTTTTCGCCGAACTGTCGCCCCGCCCAAACTCGCGGGGCGTAGGTGAAGTGGTCGGTGACGCCGTCGCCGTCGATGGTCGCAAACGTGGACACGCCGGGGGCGGTCGTATCGCTGAATGACGCCGTAATGATGCCGCCCGACCGGGCGGTCAGATTGAGAATCGTGACTTCCGTGCCGGCGAACCAGAATGGCATGCGCTTGGCCGGATCGCTGCAGCAGACGCACTCCTCGCAGCAGTCGGCGGCACAATCGGTCGCGATCGCGTCGGCGTCCTCCAGCAGGCTCGTGAGCTGGATGTCGCCGTCGTCGGCGACGCAGAAAGGGGCGACCATCGCCCAGAGCGCAATAGCGGCGCAGCGGACCAGTCCCTTGGTCTTCACAGTGAGTCCTTTGGCCGCGAGGCGGCTGGTGCGTTCCATCCCTGATGTTGGCCGCCGCGATGGACCGTCCGTGTCAGCGGCTATGAAGAAAGGATCGGATCGGGCGTCGCTGAGACAGCACCTTTGGGGGCGCGGCGCCGCGCGATCGTCAGGACCGGCCTGCACGGCGCCGTCGGCAAGGTTTACCGCGCGAACCGCCCTCGGATCCCCTCACCAGAGGAATCCCGCGGCTAACGCGAGGCCGTACAGATCAACGCGGCCCTTGCCGGCCCGCGAGACGGCAATTGAGTCGATGGGGGGATTGTTCGGCGGATCGAACGTCACCGATCCATTCAGGTCGGCGTCGATGGCCCATCGCTGGTACTCGGCGGCGACGCGGAAAAATGCGTTCAAGGGATATCGCGGCCGCGAGAATTCCCAATGTACGCCGAGTTGGGCTTCGCCGATCCAGGCAAACGGCTCATCCCGTTGCGGATTCTCGATGGTGACTTCCGGTACGACCGACGTGGCGTTGACCGACGACGCGACTCGCGAAAGACTGGCGGCCGAGCCCCACAGCATCGAGCTCCGCCCCGAGAGAAACAAGTGGGCGGAGGACCCGCCAATCCGTCGGCCGGCGGCAAGGGCGGCGGTGAGGCCTGTGCCGTCGAAGCTCGTCTCGTTGCGTAGCTCGGAGCTTGCCAGGTTGTTGCCGGCGAAGTCTGCGGCGGCGACAAGGTTCGTCGCGATTCCCAAGCTGGCGTGGCGGATGCCGCCGCCGGCGTCGAGCTTCCACTGGCCGGGTGCGAAGCTGTGAACCGCCTCCAAGTCGGCCGTATAGAGTCGAATGTGAGTCGACTCGGACGCGGCAAAGCCGTCGAGATTGGCGGCTTCCGGCGGCGTCACGGGCGCGATGTTGTCCGAGTCGTCGAGAGTCCAGAACCGGCCCACAACCCCCCAGCATCCGTTGCACTGGCGTCCCAGGACGATCCGCGGCGCGACGCCGACGTCGTTGTGGCCCTCGCCGCCGACGAGCGTAAGTTCCGTTCCCGCGAAATTCGCATCGTCGAACTCGAGTTCCGCCCGTCCGCCGGAATCGGCGTCAATGCCGAGGAACGTCGCTTCAGCGGCCGCGAACCAGTACCCCGGGCAGCTTGCGTGATCGCCGCACGAGGGATAGCCCTGACACGGCGCACAGGCTGCCGTAAGGCAAGGGGCCTCCGTGGCGATGACCTCGGGCGAGAGTGCCGGGAGGACGACCGGCGATGGCGTGTGAGGTTCGGTGGCGAAGTTATTGATTGGATCGACGGGACGGGCGTCGACGAGGGCTGGAATCGAAGTAACGCGCGGCGGAACAAGTTCGACGACTGCGAATGCCGCCGTCGGGGCAGCAATGGGGCTGACAAAGCTCGGCGGGGGCAGCACGGGGGCGTCATTGGTTGAGCCGCTCGAGGGTTTGTCGGGGAAGGTGCGGACGAACGCCGGAATTCGGGTCGCGGCACGCGGGACGACGTGAACCGCGGAGGCGACCGGGGCGGCGGGCGCCGCGTCCTGAGTAAAGCCGGGCGGGGGCAATACGGGGGCGTCGTGGGCCGGTCCGTCGGCCAGCGCGCGCGACCGCGGCAGCAGGGCGGCGGCAACGACGAGCAGCTTGGTGAGTCTCACCGGCGGTCCACGTCCGTGTCGAACCGTGCGAGGTGTTGGTTCAGTGCGCAGACCGGTCGGCGCCGTCGGGAGGGCGCGGCCTGTAACGATGGCATCGGTTTCACGGCGCGTATGGGAGAAGAATTGGGCCGCTGGGCCCTGCAATTGGCGCCGCCGCTACAACCGGCACAGCAGGACTTCCTCGGCCCGCCGTCAGTCGATGACGGCCGCTTCGGCGTACGAGCCGAGGACCCCCAGGCGGAGCGATTTCTTGCTCAACGCCGCGATCGCCCGCTTTACGCGGAGGTCGGCGGGGTGGCCCTGGAATTCGACGAAGAACAAATACCGGCCCCGGGCGGCCGGGATGGGGAACGACTCGATCCAGGTGAGGTTGAGCCGCTGGCGCTTGAAGATCGCCATGGCGTCGGCCAGGGCGCCGGGCTTGTGGGGAGCCTCAAACACGAGCGCCGTTTTGTCCTTGCCGGTGCGCGGGGCGGCGGTGCGGCCGATGATCGCGAACCGCGTGACATTATCGGGGTTGTCTTCGATGTTGCGGGCGAGCACGTCGAGGCCGTGGTTCACCGCGGCCTGCTCGGCGGCGATGGCTGCGGTCTCCGGCTCCGCCGCGGCGAGGCTAGCGGCTTCGGCGCTGCTGGCCGTGGGTTCCAACTTAGCCGCGGGAAGATGCGTGCTCAGCCAGTTGCGACATTGGGAGAGGGCCTGCGGCTTGCTGCACACGCGGCGGATGGCAGTGCGCGGCCCATGGCCCAACAGGCAATGGCGGATGCGGAGGGGCGCCTCGCCGCAGATTTGGAGCGAAGACGCGAGACCGCGCTCCGCCGCTGTCACTCCGAGGTCCGCCG
>JBIOVA010000213.1:0-4677 GCA_044867485.1 Lacipirellulaceae bacterium
AGAATTGCCGGCTGGTGCCCAATCCGGCGCATCCGGATGGTCCTCAACATCGGATCTGACCGCCGCGCCGCTATGCCTGATTCCATCAAGCTCGCGGTGCTCATTTCCGGCTCCGGCCGCACGCTTAAGAACTTCATCGACCTCGCCGCGGCGGGCAATCTGCCCGTCGACATTCGGCTTGTTGTTTCCAGCAGCGGGAGAGCAGGCGGCCTCGAACACGCCCGCGCTGCAAAGATTCCGACCGTCGTCCTGCAGCGCGGCAAGTTCGATTCCGATCAGACGTACGGCGACGCCGTCTTCGCCGCGTGCCGCGACGCAGGCGTCGACTACGTCGCGATGGCCGGCTTCATGAAGCTGGCGCCGGTGCCGGACGACTTCCTCGGCCGCGTGGTGAACATCCACCCCGCGCTCATCCCCGCCTTCTGCGGCGCCGGCATGTATGGCCACCATGTCCATCAGGCGGTCATCGACTACGGCGCCAAGGTGACCGGCGTCACGGTCCACTTCGTCGACAACCAATACGACCACGGGCCGGTCATCTGGCAACAGCCGGTCCCCGTGTTCGACGACGACACCGCCGAGTCGCTGGCGGCTCGCGTGTTTGAGGTGGAGAAAGAGGCGTACCCGCACGTCCTTCGACTGCTGGCCGCGGGCCGGGTGCACCTTGAAGGTCGCCGTGTTCGCCTCGCGCCGGCGGCCCGAAGCTCAACGGGGTCGCCGCTGGACTGATCGCCTGTTCGTAACTAATTTCTGTCAAAAGAGTTACGCTTGATCGGCAAGCCTCGAAGCACCTCCGCCGCCGCTGCGTGCAGGTGTACGTGACAAGTAATGACAGATTTCTCTCACAAGTACGATTGTATTGATTCTTTTTCTGCCGCATAATGGCACTCATCGAGCAGTCTTGCTCGCCTGGAGTTGCTCATGCTGGCGGAACAGCGTCGCGCCGAACTGTTGGAGCTCGTCCGCAGGCAGGGATTCGCCCCTCTGCCCGACCTGGCCAAGGCTCTCGAGGTCAGCGAGTCGACGATCCGTCGCGACCTGGCCCACCTCGAACGCGAGGGCGCCGCCCAACGCACGCACGGCGGGGCCTTTTACACCGGGCCGTCGCCGAACCTCCCGCATTTCGAGCTTCGCCAAAGCACCCAATGGGACAAGAAACGAGCGATCGCTCACGCCTCGCTCGACCTCATTCACGACAACGCCTCTGTCCTGCTGGACGGCGGCAGCACGACCTATGAACTCGCCCGGCTGCTGGTGGGCCGGCCGCTGCAAATTGTGACCAACTCGTTGCCCGTCGCCACGCTGTTCGCCGGCGAGGCGGGCGCCGACCTGATCGTCGTCGGCGGCTACGTCCACGGCCCGACCGGCACGGTCCAAGGCCCGACGGCCGAAACCATGATTCGCTCGCTCAACGTCCGTTACGCCGTCATCAGCGCCGCCGGGGTGAACGAGCGCGGCCTGTTCAACAGCCACCTGCAAACCGCCGCCGCCGAGCAGGCGATGATCGACGCCGCTGAAGAAGTGATCGCCGTCATCGACAGTACGAAGTTCGGCCACCAGGCCCTGGCCCACGTCTGCCCGCTTGATCGCATCACGCGGCTCGTCGCCGACGACGAGCTCGACTCCACTTGGCAAGAAAAACTCATCGCCGCCGGCGTGAAGGTCACGCTGGCCCCGCGCCTCGCCGAAGCCGCCTCCGCATGACGACGACGCCCGCCATCGACCGCCGCCATCTCGAAGAGATCGTCCGTCGCGTCGTGCGCCAGCAGTTCGCGCTGCCGACGGGGGCTCCTTCGTCGTCGGCCGTGGGCGAGCCAAAACTGGTCGTCAGCATTTCCGCCCGACATGTGCACCTCACGCAGGAACATGTGGAACGCCTGTTCGGCCCCGGCGCGATGCTCACGCCCGAGAAGCCGCTGTACCAGGACGGATTCTACGCGGCCGCCCAAACCGTGATGCTCGTCGGCCCACGGCGGCGGATGCTGCCCAACGTGCGGGTGCTCGGCCCGACGCGCGACCATAGCCAAGTGGAGCTGGCCTTCACCGATGGCATCTCGCTGGGCATCGACCTGCCCGTGCGGGCCAGCGGCAAGATTGCCGGCACGCCCGGCTGCGTGCTGGCAGGCCCGGCCGGCGTCGTCGAACTCCAACAAGGCGTGATCCGCGCCGAACGCCACGTCCACATGAGCCTCGCCGACGCCGAGCGCTACGGCGTGAAAAACGGCGACCGCATGAAGCTCCGCATCGAAGGCACATGCACGACGGTGTTTGAAGACTTGCTGGTGCGCGCCGATGCGACGAGCAAGCTGGAAGTCCACATCGACACCGACGAAGGCAACGCTGCCGACCTTGACCACGCCACGCGAGTCGAGCTGCAGAAGCAGGGCGACTGCAAATGCAAACACTGAGAAGACTGGGAACCACGAAAAACACGAAATCTACGAAAGGGAATAGGCAGGATTGAGGCCGTCGATTCCGAGCAAGCCTCTGCGCTGGAACATGGCATCCGGATCGCAGCAATTTCCGTAATTTCATTTTTCGTGACTTTCGTGCTTTTCGTGGTTTCTCCTACCGCAATCCTTCGTTCAGCAGTTTTTCACCGATTGAAAGGTACCCATCGATGGCAAAAGCCAATGAAGCCCTCGGCATGATTGAGACCAAAGGGTTCATTGCCCTGGTCGAGGCGACCGACGCCATGCTCAAGGCGGCCAACGTCGAATTCCACTCCTGGGACAAGGTCGGCTCCGGCCTGGCCACGGCGTTCGTCACCGGCGACGTCGCGGCGGTGAAAGCCGCCACCGACGCCGGCGCTGCGGCCGCGGGCCGCGTCGGCGAAGTCGTCAGCGTGCAAGTCATTCCGCGCCCGCATGACGACGTCGACCAAGTCCTCAAGACCAAGAAAGCCGGGAAGTAAACGCCGACGCCGCCTCCAACGACGCGTCCGTTAACCGCGACGCGGCAGCGGAGCGCGTCCGGCGTCGCCGCCGCACGAATCCATAACTCACATCTCGACAACGCAAGGACCCACACACATGCAATCCGCACTCGGACTCGTCGAAACCAAGGGCCTGGTCCCGCTCATCGAAGCCGCCGACGCGATGGCTAAGGCCGCCAACGTGAAAGTGGAGAAACGCGTCGACATCGGCGGCGCCTACTGCACGGTCATCGTCAGCGGCGACGTTGGCAGCGTCCGCGCCGCGGTGGAGGCCGGCGCCGCAGCCGCTTCGACCGCCGGCACGCTCGTCGCCAGCCACGTCATCCCGCGCCCCAGCGACGGCGTCGTCGCGGCGTATTTGGGTTGAGGCCGGTTGGAGAGTCAGGGTGCCACTGCTGGCTCGCCCAGCAGTGGGCGCCGGGTACCCGCTTCGCACTGCTGGGCAAGCCAGCAGTGGCGCCCATGTCACGATCATGAAGATCCTCGTCGCCAACCTCGGTTCCACGAGCTTCAAGTTCCGCTTGTTCGATATGAACGACGAGCGGCAACTGGCTCGCGGCGGCGTGGAGCGAATTGGCGCCGAGCGAAGCGAAGGGTTCCTCGAAATCGGCAATTGGCGCGGCGAGCTTCAGCTCGCCGCGGCGGACCACGGGGCGGCGATTGAGGCGTGCCTCGCGGCGCTCACCGATCCGACGCACGGTTGCCTCGCCAGCGTGGCCGACGTGGCGGGCATCGGATTCAAGGCGGTCCACGGCGGCCGAGTCAGCGGCGTGCAGTTGGTCAATCGCAACGTGATCGAAGCCATGACGGAAATGAACGCCATCTGCCCGGCCCACAACCCGCCCTACATCGCGGCGATGGGCCAGCTCCACGCGCGGATGCCGGACATGCCGCTCGTGGCCGCGTTCGAGACGGGCTTTCACGAGACGATTCCTGATCGGCTGCGCCATTACGCCGTGCCGTATGAGTGGGCGGACGACTTCCAACTTCGTCGTTGGGGATTCCATGGCGCGAGTCATCGGTTCGTCGCCGAACGGATGCGGGAGTTGACTGGCAATCCAGACTTGCGGCTGATCACCTGCCACCTCGGCGGCTCCAGCAGCCTGTGCGCGAGCCACGGCGCGCGGAGCGTTGCCACGTCGATGGGCATGAGCCCGCAGACGGGCCTGCCGCAGAACAACCGCGTCGGGGACTTCGACGCCTACGCGTTGCCGATGCTTGCCGAGCGGATGGGAAAGAGCGTCGACGACGTGCTCGCCGAGATGGCCAAGCGCGGCGGCTTGCTCGGCCTCAGCGGCACAAGCGGCGACGTTCGCGATTTGTACGACGCGGCCAACCGCGGCGACGAGCGCGCTCGGCTTGCAATCGACGTGTTCGTCTCCGCGATTCGCCACTACCTCGGCGCGTACATCGTCGAGCTCGGCGGCGTCGACGCCATCGCGTTCACCGCCGGCATCGGCGAGAACCGCCCCGAGCTCCGCGCCGCCGTCTGCGCAAACCTCGAAGGTCTCGGCATCCTCATCGACGCGGACCGCAACGCCGCAGAACGCGGGGAAGCGTCGATTCACTCTGCAACCAGCCGCACACAGATTTGGATCGTCCCCACCAACGAAGAACTTATCGTCGCCAGACAGACGCGCGACCTCCTCCAGAATCTTGTCACCCCGAGGTCTGCCGAGGGGTCCGCCATGCGTCAAAGTGCAACGCGGACTCCTCGGCAGACCTCGGAGTGACCAGCTCAC
>JBIOVA010000214.1:0-32765 GCA_044867485.1 Lacipirellulaceae bacterium
GGGCAACGAGAATCGCAATAGGAACAAGGCGACGTAACATGATCTCCTCCCTTCGGTGTCATCTGTCCGACGGCATGGCGTATCGCACGGGAGACACGTTCTTGCGCCATTGATCGTCAATCAAAGATTGTGCAAACGACATTCCACCGTCGCAGCCGTAATGGTGGTTCTCCGCAGAGTTTTACGGGCGCGCGGATGTGAGACGCCAGCCTGTGACGAGCCCTTAGCTGCGTCGATGAAGTCGACTGACCTCGATTAACGGAGGCGAGATCGCCAATCCATGTCGTCAGATCGAGTTGGCGAACTAGTCGATTATCAAGCCGGCTGCGACTCTTGCCACCTGCTCAAGGACGAACCGTCCCGAGCGCGGTACAGCCCCGCTCGCTGCGCTGAGGGGAGACGCCCCGACGCAGGCTGGCTGATGCCATTTTGCCCACATCGGCGCACATCGAACGCGATTTCCATGGGTGCCGCGGCTCACACGTCCGCCTGAATCGTGTCGGTTACTCGTGGAACTGCTCTCGGATGAGACACGCCAAGAACCGACCGTTTTAGAAACAGTGCCGGATCTCTCAAAATCGGCTGCTGGTAGCGAGCGTTGAGACCGTGTGGATCGTGGAACGATTACTGTCAGTCTGTAACTTCGTAGAGAGAGTCTCGCACTTCACGGCCGACGTGTGGGCGCCTGGAGCGCTGGGCCATTCAGCTATGAAAGCTCCTTGCGGCTGCGCCGCGTGAGGCGGCCGCGGACGGCAACTTGGGCCACCAGAGGGGCAAAGGCGTCTGAGTCACTCCGTGCGGAGCCGGATCGAGGCTGGGCCGACCCATTCGTCGTCGGATTGGTCGGAGCCGTCGTAGCGGACGAGGTGCAGGCCGTACCAGCCGCGGCGGACGATCGCGGGATACCACTGGCCGTCGGTCTCCCAGAGACACTCGACTTTGTCGCCGGCGGCGAATTGCGCCGGTTGATAGGGGCGCACGCGCTCGGGGCCCACCCATTCGTCCCAGGAGTCGGGGAAGTTCACGTAGTGGATTTCGAGCTGGTCGGCGTCGGCGTCGATCGTTTTGGCCTTGTACCACCGGCCCTCGTAGTCGACCTCGAGGCGCTGGCCGACGCGCGGGGCGGCGGCTGCGGCGACCTCGGCGAGGACGGCGCGGCGGGCGAATTCGGGCGCGGCGTAGAACATCGATTTCTGGCCTTCGACGAACGCCAGCTCCAACTCGGCGTAGCGGGCCACCTCTTGCAGGTCGACGGCTCCGTCGTCGTCGAGGTCGACCTGTCCTTCGCCGCGCAGCCCCGCCAGCAGGCAGTCGCTGAATGTCCAGTTGCCGGTCGACAGGTTGTGGGCGTAGGAGGAGGTGAGGACGGCGTAGGCGACGTCGGAGTCGTCGCGGCGACGACGGGCTTCGTCGTACAGGGCGCCCGAGTGGCAGCAATCGGCCAGCAGCAGGGCGCGGGCGCCGCTGAAGTGGGTTTCGATCGCGGCGAAGATGCTGCGGACGCTCCACATGGAGGCGTCCTCGTCGCCGGCGTCGTAGTTGGCGAAGTAGACGCGGTCCGTGTCCGTGTTCCGGTAGCCGTGGCCGGCAAAGTAGAAGACAAGCAGATCGCCTTCGTCGGTCTGGCCGAGGAGCTCGGCGAAGCGGCGCTTGATTTCGTCGAGGTTGGCCTCGGCGTCGGCGAGGTAGTCGATCTGGTCCTCGGGGACGCCGGCTGCGGCGAAGACATCGACAAGCTGCTGATCGCGGCGGTCGATCATGGCCTCGGGGAAGGGGGCCCACATGTCGTCGCGCTCCCACTCGAGCAGACCGACGACGAACACCCAGGTGTGTTCAGGGTCCCAATCGAGGGTTTCGTCGGCTCGCGTCGAGACGGCGCCGATTGCATGGGCGACCAGGGCGACGACGATCGTAGACAACGGCAGCAGGGAATTCTTCATACGGGATGCTCGCGAAAGGGTGCGGCTTTGCCGCGGGTTGGACAAGTGTAGCTTTTTGGCGCGGCGCGGCGGGCTTAGCATCTCCCCCACGGACATGGCGTGGCGCTCGGCGCGAATTTCTTGACCGCGTCCCACGGAGGCGACGTGGCGGCCGGAATCCGCCAATTCTCGACGGAATTTATGAACCGCGGCCGCCCCGCGCACGACTAGACTTCCGAACCGCGTGGGAGGCCAGCGCCATCGAACGCTCCAGCCGAGAAATCTACGACGAATTGCTCGTCGCGCGCTGCCGGCGACGCAATGTGGCGGCTTGGGATGAGCTCGTCGAACGGTGGAGCGGGCGATTGATGTACTACCTGCGGCGGCTGATCGACGACGAGCATGAGGCAGCCAACGCGCTGCAAGAAACGTGGCTGGGGGCCTTTCGGAATCTGCGCTCGCTGCGCGAGGACTCGCGGCTGGCGCCGTGGCTGTACACGATCGCACGGCGGACGGCGATGAATCAGCTTCGACTGCGGTATGCGACGCCGGACACGCTGAGCGAGGAGCCGATTGCGGACGAGACGGCGGAGGCGTCGCAGGACCAGTTGAACCTTGAGCATGCCGAGCTTGTGCACTTTGGCCTGAGCCGGTTGGGCGTGCGGGAACGCGAAGCGCTGACGTTGAGCTTTTTGAACGACCTGTCCGTGGGCGAGATCGCCGCGCTCTTGGAAATCCCGCCGGGGACGGTGAAGTCGCGACTGTTCAAGGCGCGACGCGACTTGCGGCGCGTGCTCGATGAGGAGGCGCAACGCCATGAGCGATGAACGAACGAATCCAATCCCTGACATCGGCGCGCGATTGCTCGCCGTCGAACCGCTTTCGATCCAGACTCAAGAACACCTTCACAAGGAGTTACATGCCATGTTCACTCGCGAATTGACAACGGCTCGTCGCCTGGCCTTCGGCGCCGTATCCCTGGCGGCGCTGGTGAGTGCGACCGTTTGCGGGGCGCTGGCGCTCACGGAACCGACGTTGCCGACGCTCGCCCGCTCGGGGCTGGCGGTCGGCGTGCTGTTTGGGCTGGCATGGGCCGCGGTCGGGGCGCGGATTTGCTGGCGCGGCGAACTGGACCTCAAGCTCGATGCACGGCGCATTGCCGCGATGGTTTGGACGTTCACCGTGCTGATGATGGTGTTTTTCCTCCTGGTCGGGATGTCCGCCCAGGATCGCCTGCTGGGGCTCACCATGATCGCCAGCGGCTTGGCGTTTTTGATCGCCGCCGCGGTGTACTGGCTCAACTATCGGATCGAGCAGTCCGAACTCAACACGCGGGAGAAGCTGCTGCAGATCGAGCTGCGGCTCGCAGAGATGACCGAGAAAAGGTAGGCGCAGGCCGCGCACCACCGCTGCAACGCGGCAGCGGCAGCGGCGGCGCGGCGGTGAGATTCTCAGATCTTGCGGCGGCGGATTGCCAGGGCGGCAACGCCGGCGAGCATTGACGTGATGCCGGCGGGCTCGGGGACCAGCCGCGTCGCTCGGATTTCGAGGTTCATGAAGAACGGGCCGTCGACCGTGGCGCCAGTGATCTGGCCCGCGGCCTGGCCGATCTGGTCGAAGGCCAGCGGATTAGGCGCCGTCGTCGGCAGGAGGTCACTGACGAGGGCGTCCAGCGGCGGCGCCGTGTCCCGCAACGTGATTTGCATTGAAGTCACCTGCAGACCTGGAACCGTCGACGATGCCGGTGCGCTCAGCACGTCGTAGGCGTCAATCACGCCGATGCCGAGCGTGTGGTCGTCGAGAATCTGAATTGTCGTCGAGTTCGCCGAGAACGTGTGGCCGTTGATCGTCATCTGAAAGACTGGCGCGCCAGTTTGCGGGTACTCTCCGCGCGTCACGGCGGCGTCGCCGTCGGGCGTCGCCGGGTCAAACGACCAGAAGCCAGTGACGGCGTCGCCGGGGGCGAAGTTGCCGGTCGGATCGAGGAACGAGCCTTGGGCGCTAATCACGCCGTCGAAGGCGACGGTCGCCGCGGCAGCAGGCGGTGCGTGGTGTGCGAGCATGACGCCGGCTACGGCCAGCGCTGCCACCGCCAGGGCGGCCATTCGAGGGGAGTTCTTCCAACGACACATGAGAAAGCCTCCTGAAACAAGGGAGCCACGCCCGGGAAGCGGCGAACGACCTTGCCGTGGGCGTTTGGAAGAACGAAGCGCGGAATGGGCGACCAGCGTTACAGAGATCCCGTAACTCCGTCGTGTGGCGGTTGCTCAGCCGTCAGCGACGGAGCCCTGTTCCAGGTTCTCGACGAGATCGAGCACCTGCTCGGCCGCGGAGTTCTGGCTGTACGCCAGGGCGGCGAGCGAGCTTTGGACCAGCACCTGCGACAGGGCCAGGTTCGAGGCCTCCTCGGCGAAATCGGCGTCCTCGATCTGACTGAGGGCGGCGGTGTGGGTGACGATCGAGTCCGTCACGATTTGCTCGCGAATCGCGATGTGGTACTTCTCGAACGCGGCCAGTCCGGCGCGGGACATCTGCACTTCGTCGATTTGGGAATCGACCGCGTCGGCGGCGGCTGGGATGGCCGTGGAATCGCGGACTTCGATGGACAGCGAGGACGGGCGGCTCACCGTTGCGCCGGTCGGCGCTGGCGCCTCGCTAAGTTGCTGGCGCAGGCGGTCGATCGCTTCAAGCCCCGCGGTGATTTCCTGGCCGTAGGCCTCGCGCTCGGCGTCAGTCAACAGATTGTCGGCCAGGCCGGCGAGGGCGCCGCGAAGTTCGATCAATTGGTGCTGGATCGCGCGCAGGCCGGACTCCTGCTGACGGGCGGCGGCGCGTTTTCCGCCAAGCGTCTTGAGCTCTCGTTGCAAGCGGTCGATCTCGCCGCGCAGCTCCTCGGCGGCGACGAAGCCGGCGGGATCGTCCGACGGTCTGTTGATGCGCTTGCCCGTGGAGAGGCGTTCCACGGCGCGTTCCACGCCGTCGACGTTGCGGCGATAGCTGTTGATCAGGCGGCCGGATTGCCCGGCGGGGTCGATGGGGGACATGGGACGAGCATCGGTCCGTCCCGTGCGGCGACTTTGCTGGCAAAGAAAAAGTGTCCGGTTGTGCGGCTGGCGAAGGGAGGCCGTGGCGCCGGCGTGGCTAAGAAGTGCGAGACTCGGAGAGACTCGACAACGGGTAGCCGGGTATAGTTGTCTGCCAATCTTGGCGGGCCGATCTCATCGTGCTGCGGAACGGTTTGGGTGATGACTTATCGTGGACTGATCTTGTTGGGGCTGGCGGCGCTCGTACTGCCGGATCGCTCGACGAGCGCCGGTTACCTGTACATCGAATACGAAGCCAACCCGCTGGCAACGATCCCCAGCGGCGTGTACGGACCGGATTGGTACGGGTGGGTCAGCAACTCGGCGACCGGGGCCGGGTCGCCGGTGATCAATGACGGCGGCTTGGGCGTGAACGCCTGGCGGGTGACGGACTCGACGGCGCAAATGCCCAACCCCTCGTATGTGATCGCGTTGGACTCGCAGGCCACGGCGGATGCGACGCTCGACGGGTTTCGATTCGAGGCCTACGCCCGCTATCTCGGCGACTACGGCACGGGCGCCAACATGGGCCTCACCATGTTTCTCAACCAACGGGCGTACAACCTGATGTTCGACCTGAACGCGGCGGGCGACCTGCAGGCGACGCTATACGGGCGCGCCGGCGGACCCACGGTGCTCACCAGCGGCGGGACGGGGACGGCCACGTATCACCGGTTCTCGCTGGAGTCGTCTGGCGGGAACAACGTGACCGCGCTGTTCGACGGCCAGCCGATCGGCGCCGCGTGGTCGGGCATTGCGGTGACGCAGGCGCACGAGAATATCGTCCAGTGGGGCAACAGCAACCAATCGCGCGAAGCGCGCGGACAGATGGCGTTCGCGGAGGTGACGTTCGAGCTTGGCCCGATCGTCGATCTGACGGCCGACGCCGACGGGGATGGCGACGTGGACGGAGCCGATTTGCTGCGGTGGCAGCGGACGCTCAACTCGACGACGCAGTTGGCTGCCGACGCCAATGGGGATCGCCGGGTGAATGCGGCGGACCTGACGCTGTGGAAGCAAGAGTTTGGAGACATTGCCGCGGCAACCACCGACAGCGCAGGAATTCCCGAGCCGTCGGCGTTTGCCTTGGCAGGCGCGGCCGCGCTGCTGAGCGCGGCGGCTAAGCAATCGGCGGTCGTCGGCCCAACACCAGTCCGATCAAGAACAGGACGATGAACACCACCGCCAACAGTTGCGCGATCCACGCCGACGTTCCGGCAACGCCGCCGAAGCCGAAGATACCGGCGACGATCGCCAGGACCAGAAACACCAGTGCATAGTAGAGCATGGCACACCTCTCGATTGTGGTGAGGGAGCAGCTTGAGCGGGCGCGCGGCGCGTCGTGCAACGCGTTGCCCCTGCGACGGCCGCTACCTTGAGAGGGGAAGCAAACGGCGTACCGGTATGGCCCTCCTGTGCGTTTTGGCGGTTTTTCTCGTTGGCGAATCGATGAGGCGCCTTGGGGCCGCACATTAAAGGGGCCGCAGCCCTTGGCCGTTCACGCACGATTGGTCGCGCGACGCCCAATTGGTCGGCGCTAGCGCCTAGGGACTTTCGCGGGCGTCAAGGCCGGATCGTCGAGATCGAGACGGTACAGAATCTGGTTGTAATCGTACCGCGGCGTGGGCGTCGGCTTGTCCACCAGGAACGTAGTGTACGTGCCCTCGAAGAGCAAAATCGGCGCGTCGGCGTCTGAGAGTTCGGAGTGCACGCGCACGTTGTAGAAGGTGTAGTTGTCGTGCGAGAGGACTTTCACGGCGGGACCCCACGGGCCGGTGGGAGCGTCGGCTTCGGCGTACCAGACCTCACCGAGTGCGGAGCGTTTACCGCCGGCTTGATGAAAGACCGTGACCCAACGGTTGCGGAATTGGTTCCAAGCAATCGAGCCGGCGTGCGGGTCGACTTCGCTGCCGTCGGCCGCGGAGCGGAGCGTCTTCTGCGGCGAGAGCGGCTGCCACTGGTCGGCGTCTTGCCAGCTCGCGAACGTCGCGGGGCAGCGAAGCGTCGGCAGGGGGTTGCCGAACAGAAGCTGTTCGCGGCGGGCGTCGTCCGTCCACATGACCGCGTGGCCGTCCGGGTAGAGCGGCGGCTTGGGCGTCGCGTCGGACTTCGTCCACACCTTGCGGCGGCGCTCGAAGTTGTGGGTCTCGTCGTTCCAGACGCAGAGGCCGATTTCGTAGGCCTCGAGGAAACCGCGAATCTTCGCATACGTGGCGACGAGGCGCGGCTCGCTGGCGCCGTCGGGAAGGCTGACCATCGCGGAGAGCCACGTGGGGCCTTCGCCGGGGATGTCGGCGACGCCGCGGGGGACGCCGCGGGCGCCGGTGAAGTACTCGTAGCGGAGGGCGATGGGGGGTTCAAATTTCGTCAGTGGGCGGAGGGCTGTGGTCGCGCTTGTGGAAGCGAAGACGCCTAGCGGGTAGTGGGCCAGGTCGGTGTCGCCCCAGAGCCAGTGGAGGCGACCGCGATGCGGCGCGACTTGGACAGTGTCGCAACCGAAGACTCCGGACTCTTGCCAGTCGGCGTGGTGGCCGAGTTGCTGGGCCTCGCCGAAGATGCCCGCGCCGGTGAGGCGGCCCAAGCGTTTGGCGATGTTGGTGCGTTGGACTTCGACGCGGAGCGTGGCGCCGCGTTTGGGTGTGAGGCGGACGCCGCTGAATCCGAAGCCGTCCTTGGGGATGCCATAGCCGTGGCCGGCGACGTGGAACCAGACTTCGCGGTTCATTAGCTCCGGCTCGTCGAGAGCGACGACGCCGGCGTTGTCGGTCACCAGGGCAACGTCGTGCGTGGTGCGGAGTTCGACCAGCGGGACGGGCCAGCCGTTCTGGGCGTCGACGATTTCGATGCGGCAGGGTTCGAGGGCGCGGGCGCTGGCGGCGAGAGACGCAACGAGGCCGGTGAGGATTGTCGAAGCGAAGAGGCAAGCACGGGGCGCGCTTTGGCGGCGGGGCGGGTTCATGCCTTGCGATTGTAGCAGCTAGGCCGCGTGCAGGCGGACGATCAGCGTCGAGAGCACCAGGACGGCGGCCGCCGCGGCGGCGCGGATGAGCGGCGCCGGGGCGGCGTAGACGGCAAGGATCGCCAGCCCGGCCAGCGCCCCCACGAGGCCGCCGACCAGCGCACTGCGCCACATCCGGAGTTGTCCCAGGCCGATGAAGAAGCCCAATAGGCCGCCGAAGAAAGCGGCGCCCAGGACGGCCCCCCACTCATAATCGGCCCAGCGGGGCATGTCGTCGATCGCAGCGCCCAGTTTGGCGCCGTCGACGCAGGCGCCCAGCGCCGCGCAGAACGTGGCCAACTGCAGGAGCGCCACTAACGGAAACGATCGTTGGAGCGCGGCAGGCTGCAGGCGCGGCGGCGAAGCGGCGGAGGAGGTCGGCGCAGGGGGCGTCATCAGTAGTCTCTGTCGACGATCTGACCGTCGTTGCGGCAGGCGTAGGCTTGGAGCACGCTCAAGGGGATCCCATCGGAAAGATATCGCTGTGAGCCGTCGGCAAACGCAAAGTAGGCGCCGCCGACATGATAACTGCCAAAGCCGCCGACGCTGAGCGGCGCCGCGGGATCGCCGCCGAGGGCGATGTAGGGGTCGACGGGCCCGTCGCCTTCGGCGGGCGGCGGGGGTTGGTCGGTCGCGCCGAATTCGTCCAACCTCGCGTCGCCGGGCTGGCCATACCAGACTGGCATGTCGCCGCCCCACGCCGTTGTGAGGTCCACGCCGGCCTGTTGCTCCTTGTTGATCGGCGCGCCGGCGTTGCGAAGCGTGGCGGGCGTGCCCGACATCCAGCCCAGGTCCATGGCGCCGCGGGGGATTTTCTCGCCGACCAGCGCCGTGTACGCGGAGCCGTCGGGGATTTCGTCGAACGTGATGCGGCTGTTGAGAAAGAGTAGGCCGCGATTGTCCTTGTCGATGGGCGCCTCGAGGTGATGGTGGACGCCCGCGTAGGACGACACTGGAGAGTCCGGCCCTGAGTAGCTCGGGCAGATGAGCGTCTCGATGACGGATTGCCGGATGTAGTTGTTGTTCTTGTGGTAGGCGCCCACGGAATAGTCGATCAGCCGGTAGCGGGCCGGCTCGCCCAGCTCGGGAAGAATCTGGGCAATCCAGCTCATGTGGTCGCCTTCGGGAAGGTTGCGCACGGGGCCCGTGTCGTTGACCGTCCCGCTGGGGAAATGTTCCTGGGCGAACTCGTAGTGATGCAGGGCGACGACGACCTGCCGGATGTTGTTGCCGCAACTCGAGCGACGCGCCGCCTCGCGCGCCGCTTGGATGGCGGGCAGCAACAGCGCGATCAGCACGCCGATGATGGCGATGACGACGAGCAACTCGACAAGGGTGAAACCATGTCGGGGCCGAGTGGTGCGACGGGCGGCGCTCATGGCGTGGGCTCCGGGAGCGGGGGCGTGAAGGATACGGTTTTGGTGACGGCGATGCGCGGCTTGTCGCGCGGGTAGGCGGCGCGGGCGACGATGCGGAACTTGCCCAGGGGACCGTCGGACGGCTCGATGCGGATGACGACGGCGGCCGCGGCGGGCCGGCCGAGGTCGGCGGCATCAATCTGCCAGGCTTCGCCGTCGTACTGCGGGTCGGCGGCGAGGCGGGCGGCGCCGCGGCGCACGCCCGCATCGGCGAGCCAGGCGGCCTGGACGCGCTCCTCGTCGAGACGCTGGCTGCGGTGTTGGTCGAGGCAAACCTTTGTCCATACGGCGCAAACGGTCGTCGCAATGGCAAACGCCGCGATCACGGAGACGACGCCGAAGCCGCGCCTTGGGCGGCGGGAACGCATGCCAGGGTGGCACTGCTGGATCGTCCAGCAGTGGGCGCCGGGTACACGCTTCGCACTGCTGGGCAAGCCAGCAGTGGCACACATTGTCGATCGACGCATCATGGCTGCGCTCCTTCGTCGAGCAGAACGAGGTCGCGGCCGACAATGGCGGCGACTTCGTAACGGGGGAGGGCGTTGCGCCAGGGATCGTGCGATTTGACGGCGGTCGTCCAGGCCATGCGCACGAGCGCACCGGTCTCGGCGGCGACCGGCTCGATCGTGAAGTCGGCGCCGCTGGGCAGGCGGAACGCGCCGGCTAGCTGCGGCTCTGGGGTGGAGGCCGAGCGTTCGCGTCGTTCCCAGCGACGGCCGACGCGGCGATAGACGACCCTGCCGTCGGCTGGGAACTCCAGCGTCAACTCGTTGGTCTCGGCGTCCCACGCCACGCGACGGCCGGCGTGCACGTCGTCGCGAAGCTGCTCCGCCAGGCCGCCGAACGCCTGGCGGTCGCCGAGGCGGCGTGTGAAGCGTTGATCGGCTTGCTTCACGGCCACGAGCGCCGCGACCGTCACGCCCATGAGCGCCGACCCGGCGACGATGACCGCGACGATCTCGACGAGCGAGATGCCGCGACAGCGCCGAATTTTTCGTGGTGCAACCATCGTTCAACCCTCCGGCGCCTGGAAGATCCAGGCGGTGAGCGTGACGGGTCGTTCGCGGGCGCCGGGGTCCGTTTGTAGGGTCAGCGCGATGCGCTTCGCGGGGACCGGATCGGTCGACGCGTCGACGTCGCCGACGAGCTTCGCTGCGGGCCATCGGTGGAACAAGTCGTCGGGCAACGGCAGCGCGGCGATCCGCTCGGCGTCGATGCGGTTCCAGGGTTCCGCCAACAGCTCCTCCATGAGGTTCTCCAACGTGCGCATCGCCTGGGCGCGGTGTTCGGTGCGCCGCATGTGGCGTTCAACGGCGCCGAACGTCTGCGCGATGAGCGACAACAGCAGCGCCAACATCGCGGACGCGACGACCAGCTCGAGGATGGTGAAACCGCGCATGCGGCGGTGGGCGGCGGTCATCCGGTCAGGCTCCAAATCAAGTTCGCCAAGGGAACAAGCATCGCCACGGCATACACCGCGACGACGAAGCCGAGCATCAGCACGACGGCCACGAATACGAACTGCTGGATGATCGCCAAGCGGAACGACGCCCGCCGCACCTTGCGGTGCGCCAACATACGGCACGCCCAGGGGAGGTTGCCGGCTAGCTGGGCCGCGTCCAGCACGGCGGCGTCGGCGGGGGAAATGAGCGACGATTGGACGAGCGCCCCAGTCCACGACTCGCCCGCAGTCACGCGGCGACGGGCGCGTTCCAACCGGCGGCGCACGACCGCGCTGGGATACGGCGCCAAGCCCTCGCTAAGCTGCCCGAGCGTTTCGTCGATCGATTTGTGCTGGTCGAACCCCGCGGCCAACAGCCGGAGCACCTGGGCCCGGTGGCGAAACATGAGCAGCCGGTCGGTGAGCCGCTGCAGCACGGGAATGTCGCACAAGTAGAGCACGCCGATGAGAAGTATGACGGGAAGGGCCAGCACGAGGAGGATGACCAACGGCGGACCGAGGATCTCGACGAAGGCTTGAGAAAGCGTGATGACGTTGATTGTCAGGCTTGGGAGCGTCAGGTCAAAATCCGCGTAGATCGCTTCGAAGGCCGGGATGATCTGAATCATCACGAACGCCAGCACGGCGATCATCACCAGCACGACGTTCGCCAGATAAGCGAAACGCTGCCGAGTTTCCTGCTGCAACTGCTGGTAGGCGGGGTCGCGACCTTCGTCGAAGTCGTCCACCAGCGCGCTGGGCCGGGCGCCGAGCGGAACCAACGAGGCGAACGTGGGCGCCTCGCGCGGCACCGCCGGGGCGTTGTGCAGCACGGCTTGCCGCCAATCGAGGCCGTGCTCCAGGTCGGCGACCAGCCGTCGCTGCCAGCGTCCAACGATGCCCGAGAACCGCGCCTGGTGGATTCGCAGCGCGTCGATGAGCGACCTGCCGGACCCGACGGCCCCGGCGACGAGTCGCCACACAGCCTGCCGTTGCGCGGCGCGGCGGGCCAGGACCAGCTCGATGAGCGCCTCGATGATCGCGGCCAGCAGGATGAGCGACAACCAATTGGCGCCGGCGATCGAAATGACCAGCATCGGCAGAATGATCAATCCCCAACCAACGATCCGCATGATGAGGTAAAGCGCGTCCTCTGACGCCGGCCCACGGGCGCCGTACAGCAATCGCAACGACATCCGCAGGCATATGCCCAGGATGAAGAGTGCGAGGCTCGAGATGACGAAGCGGTCGATCATCGCGGCTAACCCGAGAGGTAGTTGATTAGGTCCACGAGCGGAATCATGAGGCCAATCACGAAGAAGAACATGGTCGAAATGACGACGATAAACAGCAACGACGGCATGATGCGTTGGAGGAACGCCGCTTGGAGCTCGAGTTCCTCCTCGAACGTGGTCGCCGCCTGGCGGAGAGCCGCGGGGAGCGTGCCCTGCGACTCGCCCCAACTCACCAGGGCCGGCAGCGCGGGATCGAAATGGATCGATTCGGCGAGGCTGCGGGACAGCAAGGCCCCGCCGGCGCACTTGTCGGCGACAATGCGGGCGGCGCGGGCCAGGTTGGCGTCCCGCAGCGATGCCGCGGTACACGCGAGAGCCTCGTCGAGCGTGACGCGTTGCGAGGTGAGGGCGCCCAGGATGCTGGCAAACTCGTGTTGGGCATTCCAAATCCACAGCCGACCCATCACGGGCACGCACGTTCGCAGCCAGTGCATCAACCGTCGGCCGGGCGGCGCCAAGCCGACGACAAAATAGGCGACGGCCAGCGCCGCCGCCGCGGCCAGAATCCAGGGGACGACGCGGGCCGATTCGAGCAGGAACTGCGTGAGCTGCGGGAGCGTCAGGTCAAAGTCGTAATACAAGCTGGCGAACTGCGGGACCACCAGCAGCGTGAGCCCGACGACAACGGCGGACAGCAGGCCGAGCACGATGACCGGATAGAGCAGGGCGCTCCGCAAATTGCGGCGCAAGCGTTTGCGGGCAGTCTCGTGGAGGGCGATCCCCGCCAGCACGGCGGCGGTCTGGCCGAGGTCGGTCGACGCTTCCAACGCGCTGCGGAGGTAGGGTGGCAGCTCGCAATCGACGGCGGCAAGGGCGCCGCGCAGGTCGGCGCCGCGGCGCAACTCGTCGGCGATGCGGGCGGCGGCGCGGCGCAGGCCGCGCTGGTCAGCCTCCTCGGCCAGCGCCAGGAAGACTTCGTCGAGCGGCAACCCCGCGGCGGCGCCGGCGGCGACGTGTTCGACGAGCGCACTTGCCTCGTCGGCGGAGAGTCGACGGCCAGCAGGTGGCGGCGTAACGTCGCTCATGAAAACCAGCTCGCGGCTTCGTTCAACGTGGCAATGTACGGCTGCAGCAAGAGATATGCGTACATGCCGACGACCAATCCGCCGACCGCGAGCGTCGCGATCACCGGAACGAGCACGGCGAGTTGCGCGATCCAAGACGCGGCGCGATCGCGATACGTTTCGGCCGCGCGGCTGAGGCCAGCAAGCAGGCCCTCGTGCGTAACGCTTCCCAGCAGCGCCGTGCGCACCAGCGGCGGCAGCTCGCGCACTGCGGCAAGCTGCGACGCCAGCGGCCGCCCGGCGGCGATGTGAGCGCTCAGGTCCGCCGCGGCACGGCGCAGCGCAGCGACGCCGCTGGCGTTGGCCGCCAGCGGAAGCGCGTCGCCCAGCGGCACGCGGCAGGAGAGCAGCATAGCGAGCATCTCGGCGAAGCTAGCCTGACCGCTGAGCTGCGCGGCGCGGCGGGCGCCGGGAATCGAGCGCGTCCACGCGAGACGGTTGGAGACGGCGTGCGCCGACGCCGTGCGGCGCCACCACACCACGGCGACGGTCAGCACGGTCGTCGCCGCGACCAGCGCCGCAATCCACGCGGCGCGTTGCGAATGCGCCAGCGGCGTCGCCCAGAGCCGGTCGCTGATGTCGAGCCACTGGTAACTCGGCAATGTGATCGCGGCGACGCTGACCAGCAGCACCAGCGCGAGAACGAACACGATCAGCGGATACGCGGCGGCCTGGGCGGCGATGCGCCGCAATTCGGCGACGCGGGCCGCCGAGTCGGCGAAGCCCTCCAGCGCGGCGGGGAGCCGGCCCGCCTTGAGCCCCGCCTCGATCACCGCGCGGTACGTGGGCGGAAGGGCGTCGCCCTGGGCGGCGACGGCTTCGGCGAGCGATTTGCCGGCGGTTGTT
Source organism: Lacipirellulaceae bacterium (assembly GCA_044867485.1). Taxonomy (GTDB): domain Bacteria; phylum Planctomycetota; class Planctomycetia; order Pirellulales; family Lacipirellulaceae; genus Lacipirellula. The sequence continues at coordinate 14,065 of JBIOVA010000214.1, forward strand.
TCGCGCTCCAACCGTGCGGCGATTTCGCCGGGGCCGCGGCGGCAGTCCTCGGCGATTTGCCGCAGTCCCTCCTCCAGCGGGAGTCCGGCGCGGACCAGCGCGGCGATCTCGCGGTTGAGTGCGGCGAGGTCGTCGAGCGTCGCGGGACGCGGCGGATTGCCGGGCTGACCGGTCATGGCCTTCGCAGGCGGCTGGTCCGTGCGCGCCTGATTCCTCTGTTCCTGCCGCTGTAAGCGACGAGCGGCCGCGGCGGCCGTGCGACGACGACGACGCGACTATAGCGGATTGCCGGTGCGCCTGCATCCACGTGGCGATTGGGGCGACACCGGTTCGTCACGCCGAGGTCGGCCGAGGCGTCCGGCCGCAAGTCTGCATACCGGACCCCTCGGCCGACCTCGGGGTGACGAGCACGGCCGGCCACGAGATCGCATGCGAGTCGTGGAGGCCACCCCAGGATGATGAGGGACGAAGCTGGCAGCTTCGTTTACGAATCGGCAGAGAAGCCGAAAATCCGTAGGGCTTCGGCGAGGCTCGTGACGCCGGCCGCGACCAGCGCAGCGGCTTGCTGGGCCAGCGGCTGCATCCCGGAATCGATCGCCGCCTGGCGAATCGCCGCCGCGTCGAGCCGGTGGAGCACAGCCTGGGCGACCGCGGGGCGATCGATGTGGAGCGTCTCGGCGACCGCCACGCGACCGGCGTATCCGGTCTCGCGACACATCGGGCAGCCATGCGGTTGGCGAACGATGGGACTGGCGACGCCAAACGCCCGCGCCGCGTCGTCGGCCTGCGCCTCGATGGCGCAGGAGCACAACCGCCGCAGGAGCCGTTGGGCGACGATCGTGCGAACTCCGCTGCGAATCACATAGGGCGGAACGCCCATGTCGGCCAGGCGGCTGGCAGCGCCTCCGGCGTCGGAGGCGTGGAACGTGGTCACCACAAGCTGGCCGGTGAGCGCCGCCTGCATGGCGACGGCGGCGGCCGGAGCGTCGCGAATCTCGCCGATGAAGATTACCTCCGGGTCCTGCCGCACGAGCGAGCGGAGGCCGGTGAGGAGGTCGAAGCCCGCGGCGTCGGCGACTTGCGATTGGGCGACGCCCGCGACGAGCGACTCGACGGGATCTTCGAGCGACGCGACGCTTCGTGCGCCGTCGGTGCGGTGGACGATCTCGCGGAGGCAGGCATAGGCGGTCGTTGTTTTGCCGCTGCCGGCGGGGCCGGCGATGACGACGGCGCCGGAGGTTTGCGCGAGCGCGTCTGCCAGCGAGCCCGCCGCGTCGGCGGGCAGCGCGAGATCGGCGAGTCGTTCCAGTCTCCGGGGACCCAGCGGCAGATTGCGGGCGACGATCTTCTCGCCGAACACGGTGGGAAATGTGCTGATGCGCACTTCGACGCCGGACGACCCCGCGACGATGCGTCCCTCCTGCGGAACGGCCGTTTGATAGGTGAGCAGACGGGCGAGCACTTTCATCCGTGTGATGACGTTGCCGGCGAGTTGACGAGGGATGGCGCCCAGCGGCTGCAGGACGCCGTCGATGCGCCACCGCAGGTCGAGCCCGTCGGCGGTGGGCAGCAGATGCAGGTCGCTGGCGCCGGCTTCGGCCGAGGCGGCCAGTAGAGCGTCGACGATCGCGACCGCGAAATTCGGATCGTCGGCCGTGCTGGAGGCGATCAGTTGTCGCAGGCGGTCGGGAGTCACGGCAAAGCCGGCAGGTGGATGAGACGAAACGGCAGGAGCGATGCGCGTTACAAAGCCACTCTAGATGTGCGTCGATTGGCGGTCAAACACTCACCCGCGAACAGCGGCTTCGTTGAGGCGCCGCCGGCCGAGTCGAGTCGGCGTGGGCACTCGACCCGGCGGCGGTTGTGCCTCGTTCACCTCCTTTTCCTTCTTCTTCTCCTTCTCTTGGCCCGGAGGCCGCAGGCCAGGAGTACTTGGAGCTTTGTCACTCGTGGTCCTCCTTTCGGAAAAATGGAACCATTGGCAAACCCGCGGCGCACGGCGTCGCGCGACTGCCGAGCGTACAATGCGCTCGAAAACAACGGGGCCCCGGCGGCCAACGGGTCAAGCTGCGGGCGAGCAGCTTGATCTCGAATCCCGCGGCGCCCTGCTCACCTTGGAGCCAGTACGCGTGGGCGTTGGCCAATCGTTGGACGGCCAAGGCGTACTCGGCGGTCGAGAGGGGCGCCGCTTGTAGCAGCAGACGCATCGCATCGAAATGAGCCTCCACATTGACGCCAGCGGCGAGGCTTCGCAGGGTTCGCCAAGCGGCGGCGGCAAGCTGGTCGAAAATTTCGACGAGCGTGTTCGCGGCGGCGCGGCAGAACATGGGGGAGTCGGCGGCGTTCATGGCGGGCTCCTTTTCAACAGGCGTCCGGGGCGGAAACGTCCGCCCTCACTGAGTCACCCGAGCGCCGCGGCCTGAGGGGGGCGCCGATTTCGGAAAAAAATTCCGAAATTCACGACGAGGGCCGCGAACGATTGAACCCGCCGGGGTTTCGTCGATAATCAGACGCCACGGGCGCACTCCGTCGTCATCCGCGGGAGTTCTGGCATGCCATCGCGTGAAGCCGCCAGTCGCACGGGGGAATTGACGCTGCTGATCGACCGCATGGACCGCGGCGACGCGGCGGCGCACGCCGAGTTCTGCGAGCAGGTATACGCCGGCCTGCGCGACGTCGCCCACCGCATGCGGTCGCGGATTCGCGTCGACTCGCTGGAGTCGGCCGATCTGGTGCAGGACCTGTTCGGCGCGTGGCTGCGCGACGCCCGGCTCAGCCAGATGAAGAACCGGCGGTACTTCTACAAGGCGGCGGCGGACCAGATTCACCGCATGTTGGTCGACCACGTGCGGCACAAGGCGACGCGGGCTGCGGGGGGGCAAATGAACCGCGTCGACGGCGACGCGTGCCTCGACGCGCTCGCCGAGTCAACCACCAGCCGTTGCGGCGGCAATCTGGAGTCGATCAACGCGGCGCTCGACAAGCTTAAGACCGAGGATTCACAGCTCCACGAGATTGTGCGCCTGAAATTCTTTGCCGGCATGACGATCGAGCAGATCGCCGAAACGCGCGAGGTTTCGGTCGACACGGTCAAGCGCCACTGGCGGCAGGCGCGCGATCGACTGAAGCGGCTGCTAAACGCGGATTTCTGACGCGTAAAGTCCGCTTGCACGCGTCCCGACGCCTCAAAACGCCAGCGGCGCCAGCACTCCTTCGCGAGCGAGAACGGGCTGTGCGACGCGGCAAAGCAGGAAGACTTTGCCGGCAGGGTAAACTTTATCAGCAATCTGGACGATGGATTCATGGCCGGCGCCGTGCGCCGGCGCCTCATTTCTCGTTCCTCCGGTTCCCCGCGGCGACGCCCATGGGACGCATCCTGCCAGTTCGTTTGCAGTCCGGGCGCCTAGCCCGTGCGGCAGCGCTGGGGGCGTGGCTTGCCGCCGCCGCCGGGGCGCAAGAGCCGGTCGAATACCTGCCGGCGCCGCTGACTCGCGAGGACTGCATCGCGGCGGCGCTTGTGCGGCACCCGGCGATCAAAACGCGGCAGGCGGGCGTGGGCGTGGCCTACCAGCAGACGCAAGTCGCCAGGTCGTATTTCCTCCCGCAGGTGGATGCCGGGGCCGTGTACACCTACATCGACGAGCCGCTGAGCGTCGATTTCAATTTGTTTGAAGGCGACGTGGGTGATCGACTATTGGAGATGGCAGCATTTTTCGAGATCGCGCGACAAACCAACGGCGCGACGGCGGTTGCCGCGCTCGACGATCTAGATGGCCCAGCATTTACCCAAGCCAAACAGCAGCTCGCCGCGGCGCTGCCGGCGACGATACAGACGGACCTGCTCGGGCGTAATTTTGTCACGACGCAGATTCGGCTCGTTCAACCGCTGTGGGCCGGCGGTCAGGTGAAGGCGCGCTATCAGCAGGCGCGCAGCGCCAACGCGATTGCCCGCTACGACGTTGCCGAGGTGCAGCAGGCCGTGGGGTTCAACGTAAGTCGCGCGTATTTGTCGGTGTTGCTCACGCGCGATCTGCAGGAGTGCGCCAACGCTGCGAGCAAGTACGCCGGCGGCGTGGCGGAGATCGCCCAGGCGCTGGTCGACGACGGCGACCGCTATGTGACAATGGCCGACGTGCTGCGGGCGGAAACCTTTCGCGCACTCTACGCCGAGCAGGCCGTGGGCATGCAGGTGGCGGTCGACCGCGCCCATGCCGGGCTGCGGCTGGCGATGGGCATGTCGCAGCTCGAGGACGTAACGATCGCCGACGACACGCTGCCCGTCGAGCGGTTTGAGTTCGACCAACAGGCGCTGATCTCGCTGGCGCTCGCCCAGCGGCCGGAGCTGCGCAAGGCCCGCGCGGCGATTCGTCTCGCATCGCTGGAGCGCGACGCGGCCAAGGGCCAATATCACCCGCAGGTTGGCGCCTATGCGACCTACAACACGATTAACGACGATGCGAATTTTCCAAATCCTAACGACACGACCAAGTGGGCCCTGGGCGTCGGGGCCTCGATGCCGTTGTACGCCGGCGGGCGGATCACGGCCCAGGTACGGCAGGCGAACTACCTGACGTGCCAGGCCGTCGAGGCCCGCAATTTTGTAGGCCAGATGGTCGAGCAGGAGGTCGTCGACTCCCAGTTGGAGCTGAAGGAAATGGATCGCCGGATGGCGGAGGCGGCTACCGCCGTCGACCGCGCAACAAAAGCCCTGGAGGCGTTCAAAGATCTGTTCAACGCGGGCGCCAATCCGGAGGACGTTCCCAAGCATTATGAAAATCTGCTCACAACGCGGCTGTTGCTGGTGACGGCCCAGGTGCGTTACATCCAGTCGCTGTATGGCTATAATGTGGCCCTGGCTCGTATCCGCTTGGCGGCGGGCATGGCTCCGCTGACGGACTTTGTCCCGGAGAGCGACGACGATGAGGCGCTGCGCGGCGAAACGCTGGACGGAATTGCTCTCAACGGAGACGCTCTCGAGGGTGACGCGGCGGAGGGCGGCTTGCTGGACGGCAGCGTTGAGCCTCTTCCTGCCGGCGACGAGGCTCTGCGCTGAGCCGGCGGCGGCGCCCAAAGTTGTCATCGCACTGTTCGACGACTTGATCCCGCAAGAGGATCAATCTCGCGCACGGAAGGCTTTGTCGATGCTGATCGAATTGATCGGTCGGCAAGTGAATTTCCCGACGGACCTGAAGTTCGTCGAGGGTGGAACGCAGAAGGCGATCACCGAGGCGGCGCTGCAAGTAGAGCGCGGCGAGATTCATTTGATGGCCGTGACGGGCCTCGAATTCGGCTGGTGGCTGGCGCTGCCGCACGGCCGCCCAGAGATCCTGGTTCTGTGTGACCCCGGCGGCGAAGTCAATCAGTACCAGGAATTGGTCGTCCGCGGTGACCGCCCCTACAAATCTCCGGAAGATCTCCTGGGCGCGTCGCTGGCAGAGTACCCGCGGACGGCGCCAAGCTGTCCGATTTATCTCCAGCAACTTCGCACGCGGGGGGGCGGCGGCGTGCTGGCGGGCCCGACGGTCGATGTGGCTCACGCAGCCGAGGCCATGCACGCCGTGTTCGACGCCAAGGCGGACGCCGCCATCGTCGACGTGTACGCGCGGCTGCGGTTTGACAAGGCGTTCAAGGGCCGGATGAAGCAGTTGCAGGTGATCGATCGTTCGCCCCCCTATCCGTTGCCCGTGGTTGCGGGAAATCGGTTGCTCATTGAGCGATTACGACCGGGCCTGTGGAAGCAATTTCAGGCCACGATGCTCCAGATCCACACGCAAGCGGACGCCCAGGCGTTTCTCGACGTGTGGGCGCAGCGCGGGTTCAACGAAGCGCCGGCCAACTATTCCAAACTCGCCAAGGCCGCGGCTGTCGAGTACCCGTTCAGCGCACTTCCAGTTGGCCGTTGACGGCGATCGCCGTCGACGGTCCGACTTCGTTCCATACGGCGCGCCACCGTTTGAGTTGCTGGTCCCGGACGGACGTCTCAGCCTGCACGTCGATAGTCGGCAACTGCAATCGCGGCGCCGCTGCGATCAGGTTGCCGCTCGCTAATTGACGGACTGCTTCGTCGGCATGCTCCGCGGCAATTTCCGCCAGCGCGACAATAGCACTGCGTCCGGCGTTCTCGACGGCGCGCACGTCGTAGAAGCCGCGAACTTGCAGGAACTCCGACACCGAGTTGCGGCGCGGCGGAAACAGCTCGCTAGGCAGGTGCGCGACTTGCTCAAAGTAGGTTTCGATGATGGGTCGCGCATTGTCCGGCCAATGCACCAGGAATGAACAAAACGTGCGCCAGGGCACGATGCCTTCACCGACGGAGCCGAGTTCGAGGGCCGTGGGCATTATGTCGGCAAAGTCTGCGGCGGGCGCGATCTTGGCGTATTCGCTGACCACGTCAACCAGCAACGTTGAGTCCTTAATTTCCTGGCTGCCAAGCAACGTGCGAAAAACGGTCAACACGTCGCCGAGGTCTTGGTCCAGCGATTCCCGTTGACTTCCGGCCGTTCCCAACGCTCGAACGGCCGTCATTCGTAGCGACTGCGACTCGCCCGGCGCCGCTGCGACGGTTGCCAGACTTTGGACCGCACCAGCGTCGGCCACGACGCCCAGCGACTCTGCGGCGGCGGCGCGGAGAAGGTCGCTCTCGTCACGGTCGACCAGGAGCTGATGCAATGGCCGCAGGGCTGCGGCGTCCTCGACACCTGCGGTCGGCGCACGGTGAAGTCGCGCGAGCGCTCCGCACGCCAAATCCAGCACGCCTCCGCCTCGAAATCGTTCAGGACGGCTCAGCAATTCCACCAATTGGTCGATGACGGTCTGCGGCCGCGAAGTGAGTAACGGTGCACTCGCTTGGAGACTGAGCAGCAAGTACTCAGACTCCGCGGTCGAAGAAAGCGGATCGTCGTTGGCCGCAGCGATGGTCACAGCCAGCCGGCGACCAATGGCTTCGACAATCTCTTGCGAGCGCTTTCCGGCGCCTTCGCGGTCAAGTGACTCGAGGTAAATACCGACGCTGTGCTGCGCCTCGTCGGTCGGCTCATTGCAGAACGCCGCCACGAAGATCGTCAATAACTGCTCGGCCGACAGTTCCGCCAGCGCGCGAGCCGCGGCAGTGCGCACAGCGCCCTGAGGCCGCGCATGCATGAGTGCGATCAAGCTCTCGGCCAACTTGCGCGCCGCTTCGCCGTCTTCGGCGCTGGTCGCGGCGCCGCTCGTCGGCAGGCGTAGGCCGCCTAGATACTCGATGATCGCTTGATTCAGTTTTGGGCTGCTCGCATCTGGCTGAGTCACGACGACGTCGATCGCGTCGCTTGGTGATGCCACCAGCGTCAGCGTTTGGAACAGCGCGGTCCGCGCCGCGTCGCTCACGCCTTCGCCGGTTTGCGCGAACGGATCGAGGCGATGGGTCGCCATAACGGCAATCATTGACCGATCGTCGACGGGCAGTTGTCGTCCACGAGCGGTCTCGCCAGCGACATATTGGAAGAGCCACTCGCTGCCGTGGTTTAACACGTCATCATTGCGCTCAGTTTCTAGAAGACGGACGACGGAGCGCAATTGGCTGGAGTCTTCCACCACAAGACGGTCAACGGCTTCCACCCGCTGCTCGACCGGCCGGCCGGCGTCGAGGAAGACCGCCAGCGGGTCCTCCGCCGATCCGCGGACAAGGAACGCGATGATCGCAATCACAACCGCGACCGCGGCCGCCGCGGTTGTCGTCTGCCGGGCCGTTGCGCTGCGCATCATCGCGCGCTGTTCGGGCGTCCAAGCGTCGTGCTTGGTGAAGAGCGCGATCTTGAGCATCTCGGCGAGGGACGGCAGGTAGCGCGGCTCGCGCGAGGGCGCCCACTGACGAGCGCGCCTCTGGAGACAAAGCTGTGCGCGACCGTCGCGCGATTGCTGCTTGCGCCGCGTGAGCCACTCGCGGATCGCCGGCACGAGATAATCGTGCGTCAGTTGATAGGCCGGCGATTGCTCCGGCAGCAGACCCGCTGGCGGCGGTTGGTCGTCATCCTCGCGCGTTGCGGCGCGGCGGTCGACCGGCGTGATCAGCCGCAGTTGGCGGTCGAGAATGTCGATGACCGTGCGGAACTGGTCCTGGTGGTCGCGGAGTCCAGAGGCGGCCAGCAATTCGTCCCGCGACCGGCAGGCGCCCTTGATGTCGACGCCCTCTTCCGGCAGCAACTCGGCGAGGATGCTCTCGGCCGCGCGGCGGTGCAGTCGATGGGCCGGCGCACCGCGGGCGGAGTCGAACGTCTCCTCGAGAAACTGGACGCCGAGACCGCGTTCGCCGCCGAGGGTGCGGAGGGTCTCGGGGCGCCATTCGCGCGACTTCAACATTTCGGCCAGCAGGGCTAATCGCACGGGGGCCACCCAGCCGTCGTCGGCCACCAGCGCGGCGGCCTTATCCAGGAACTCCTCCTGGGCGGCGGACAGCGGCTCGTTCCCGCCCGGCAGGCAACCGTACGCCTCGCCAAAATACTGGAGCACCTTGCGGGCATGCCGCTGGGGGAAGAGATCGACGCGGCCGCAATTGACCTCCTCGACCAGCGGGGCTTCAAGCTGTTCCATGAATCGGGTGGCGCCGAGCCAGAAATCGGAGCGCACGGTGATGAGGCATTGCAGGCTGGCCCCGTCGCAGTGGCGCAACGCGGCGACGAGCGACTCGTCGTCGTTCGCGCGATTGGCGTGCAGCCAGTGCTCGAATTGATCGATGACCAACAGCACCTTGCCCGCGTTGCCCGAAGACAGGCGTCGCCGCAGCCATGCACACGCCTCGGGCAGGCCGGCGCCGGTCGGCACCTCCGGATACATCCGCAGCAAGACGGCCCGCAGGTTGCCTTCCACGTTGCCGCTGCCGGCATCGACGATCGCGCAGCGAATGTCCGGCGCGAGGCGCGGCAGAATGCCGGCGCGAACGATCGACGACTTGCCCGAGCCCGATGGGCCGTAGAGCACGCACACCGCCTGAGCCGGCAACTCGGGACGCTCGATGGCCGTTTGCCAGCGATGAATGGACTCCGGCAGGCCGTCCCGAGCGTAGGGGCCCGGGAGCAAGTCGACGAAGAACTCGGCGTCGCGTTCGCCGAATGCCCGCAGGCCCCGGGGAACAATCCGCGCGGCTTTCGACGGGGGCGGCGTCGCGAGGCCGGGCCGCTTGCCATCAGCCGGCGGCGGAGTCGCTGACGCCGTCGCCCCTTGGCCTGATGCGTCGAGAAAGTGTTCCAGGTCTGCCGCCAGGTCGGCCGCCGACGAGTAGCGGTCGGGCATCCTCTTGGCCAGGCAACGGAGGCAGATGCGCTCGAGCTCAGCGGGCACGTCGTCGTTGAGCTGCCGCAGCGGGCGGGCTTCTTTGTGCAGGATTTCGTCGAAGAGGTCGTCCGGATCTTCGCCGCCGAAGGGCCGCTGGCCGGAGAGGGCCTCGTAGAGCGTGACTCCCAAACTCCACACGTCAGTGCGGCCGTCGAGCCGGTGGCCTTCGCCGCGCACTTGCTCCGGCGACATGTACGCGGGGGTGCCCATCACGCGGCCGGCCTGGGAGCGCTGGTCGCGCACATGGACGGCCATCCCGAAATCGACGACATAAGGCCAGTCGCCGGCCGCCAACAGGATGTTCGACGGCTTCAGGTCGCGATGGAAGATATTGTGCAGGTGGGCGTGATGCACGGCCCGCGCCACTTGCGCGATCACGCGGGCGATGCGGTCCCTGGTCATGCGGCCCGATGTCACGGCTTCCTTGAACGAGGGCCCATCGACGTACTCCATGACCAAGTACCAGGCGTACGAGTCGCTGCGGTCGACGTCGAGCACCTTGACGATATTCGGATGATTGAGTTGCGCGATGCGCCGCGCCTCATCGACGAACGAGCGGTGCGCCTGGTCCTGCTCCGAGTCGGGCGACGGCCCGGCAGCATGGGCCACCTTGATGGCTACCAGGCGGTCGAGCCGTTCGTCGTGACCGAGAAACACCGCGCCATAGCCGCCGCTACCGACCAAGCCGATGACCTTGTAAGGGCCAAACGACAGCTTCATCTTCTCAAAGCCCGGCTGCATCGCCTCCTTAACGCTGCCCGCCTGAACAAACGAGAGCGTCCGCGACTGGCCAGCGTTGCTCGAGGTGGTTGCGGTTCCCATCCGGCTGAGTCGCCGGATCAGGGCCGCGCGGCGCGGCGGCGGGAGATCATAGTCCCGCAGGAAGTCGTCGATCGACGCAGCGGGGTTCCGCGCGTGCAGGCAGCGGAACGCGACTTCCAGCAATTCCAGCGGCAGCTCCGCGCTGCGCAGCTCGGGATACTTCGTCAGGTAGTCGTCGAGCGAATAGGCCTCGCCCGCCCCGATCACGCTGGCGTGCGGGTCATAGTCTTTGGTGATCGTCCCGCTGGTGAACTCCTGCGCCGCGGATTGCCAGCGATGTTCCAGGTCAACGACCACCAACGCCGTGAGCAGTTCGCGACGCCGATCGGCGTCGGCGAGCAAACTGTCGGCGGGGGGGATAAAATCGTCGATTCGCGGGCGCTCGCCCAATGCCCAAGCGAGGCGGAATTTCGCGACGCACGCCCGAACGACGCTCGAATCGCCCGTGTGGGAGGCGGTGGGCATGATCGTACGCTCACCCAGCGCCCCGGGGACGGCGCTGGACACTTGCGTGGCACACATTGCGACGTGCGCAGGTCCCTGCGTGCAGGCGCCGCTGGTGTGTCCCCCTGGTAGGCCAAGCGGCGGTCGCCGAGACATCTTAAACGAGCGCCTGGGGCATAGCAAATAGTTCGCTTTTGGGGGGGCGGATCGATTGCCGACCCGCGAGTCATCTGGTCCGGCGGCAAGCTTGGGGTGTTCACCCTAAAGCAACGAGAGAAATGACGGGCCTTCAGGGGGCGGCGTCGGTCAGTCGTCGACGGCCGCTTCCGAGCGTCGCTTGGGCGGGCTCTCATAAATCCGCACGTCGTCGAGCAGGACTGGCGCGCCCCAGCATCCCTCAAAGGCGATCTGTCCGCCGGTCAACTCAGACGACTCCGTGGCGTGAGTGAGCGTCTTTCGCACATCGGGCTGGGAGGCATCGATGAACGTGAGCGTGGCGGACGTCCCGTCGTCGGTGACGCAGAACAGGTACGTGCGCGCCGCCGGGTCGACGGGGAAATCCGCCGTCGCCAGCAAGTTGATCGGATCGGGGGTGAGTAACTCGAACAATTCGAGGCTGCGGTTCTGGCCCAGCGCGGCGGGCCAGAAGTTCGCGCGCACCGCTCGCCGCAGCGCCGACTGCTCCCACCCGGGCCCGGTGCCGTAGGTTCCCTCAGCACGCGTCAGCACGGCGAAGGACCCTCCGTACCCATGGAGAAAGTTGGGGGCGAAGATAGCGCGCCCCGTCATGGCGACGGCTCGCGCGGAAGGAGTGAATTCCCTGCGAGTCAACAAATACGGGCGCTGCCGCCAGGTATCGATGTGCTGCTCTGGATTGGCGACGCCAAGCTGGAGCTGCCCGTCCTGCACGGCGACGTCGCCGAGCGTGGTCCACAGGCGATCGTCCACGCGGTCGGTCTCGAAATCCTCCGCCAGTCGCAACACGGCGCCGCGCGGCAACAATGGCTTGAGCAAGCGGTCTGCATTCGACGCATCGACGGGCATGGGGGCCTGAGGTTCCTCATCGCGTTGCACGGTCTGGCGGGAGGGATCGTCAACGATGCGGCCCTGGCTGATCCGCACATTGCTGACCGCAACAGTTGTACCGCCGACGCCTTCGAACGCGACGAAATTGCGCTCGCCGCGGAACAGCGAACGGCAGGTGACGGTCTTGCTCACGGACGGGTTGTCGGCCAACGTCGCGGTAAAGGACACATTGAGGCCGTCGTCCCGCATTTCCAGGTGGTAGGCAACGTCCGGCTGCGGCCGCGCGAATCCCCGCCAAGAAATTTTCGACGGCTCGCGATCGTGCTCGTACTTGGCGCCGGCCTGCAGCATGCCTTCGCCGGAGGCGGCGTCGGTCGTCAGGCTGCAGCGCACGCCGCTGGCCAACACGTCGTGCCATGGCGTGCCAGGCTTTCCGCGGCCGTTGGCCGAGCGCGTGAGAATTGAGAACGAGGGGTCGCCGCCGTTGCTCGCCTGGCCGAAACGCACGTCGCACGTAATCAACAACAGCCCCTGCGACGGCGAGAACTCGCGCGCCGTGATCAGGTACGGCCGCTCGGCGGCGCTCGCCCGGCCGTCGAGCTGCATTCCCGCGGCTGTCGGGCGGACGGTCCCCAGCGCGGTCCACTCGTTGCGGTCGAAGGATTCGGCGTCGAATCGCCCGTCGAGGAGCAAAGTCGGCTCCGCGGCGGCGCTGGCGGATACGGCGGTGAACGGTGGTCGGGCGCCTTGCCGAGCGTCTTTCATCGAGATGATCGAATCGCCGGACCATTGCAGGGTGCGGCCGGTCGTCAGGTCGATCTTATCGGCCAGCGGCCCGGCGCCGCCCATGGGGAAGGCTTCCACGCGTCCCTCGAAGACGTTGACCTCGGAGACGCCGAAGTCGTCGACAACGACGCCGAACGCCGTGCCGCGATCGATGATCTTGCCGTGCGGCGTTTGGATGGTGAATCCGTGGCCCAGTTCGGTGACGCGAGCGACAATCTCGCCGCGCCGCAGGGCGCCGCCGTTGGCGTCGACGACGAACTCTGACGGGCCGGTGAGCAGCAAGGTCGTCCCCGAAGCGTACGTCAACTCGACGGTTCCCAGTTCAAGCGCCAGCGTCTGGCCGGCGCGCACCCGCGACGTGAGGGCGTAGGAATCGTTGGACCGCTGCCACCGCGCGGAAGGCGAGGCGTAGGTGATTTCGGCGGCCAGCGGCATGTCAGCGGCCGCGAGCGGGTTGGCTTCGGTTGTGCCCGCAGCGAGTTTTGGCAGCGAGGCCCCGGGCGATTGTTCCTTCCCACGTAGCAACCATGCGCCAAAGCCCAGGGCGACGAGCACCGACGCCGCGGCCAGCGAAGACCATCGCGGCCGCCGCGCGAACACCGCCGGAGACGCGGCGATTTCACGCTCGTTACCCTCGTTTTCAATGGCCACTTCCGACTCGTGTTCCGCGTCGAACAGCGCGACTGGCGTCGGCGCCTCGCCGATGTGGGCCGGTTGGGCGCAGTTGCCGGCGGCGGTGACGAGCGTGCTGTGCAAGGCGACATATCGCAGATAGTGCCGCCGCACGGCGCTGTCCGAGACGATCAGGTCGCCCAAGCGGCGCACGCCTTGCTCGTCGAGCAATTCGTCGCTCAGAGCGCCGAGGAGCTGGTTGACTTCGTGCGCCAGTTCCGGGGGCGGCACGGGCTCGCCGGGTTCGTTCGCAGGTGAAGGCATGTCGACGTCGGACATCCCGGACTCACAAACTTGCTAACTTCGCGCGTCTCGCGTTTCCGACCGTTTGATGCACGCCAGCAGCGACCGTCGAATGCGCCCCAGGGAATGCGACAGCGAATTCGCCGATCGGCCCATTTCCGTCGCCAACAACTTGACCGACATGCCCGGCAGGTAGCGTCGCAGAATCAACGCCTTCTCCTTCTCCGAGAGCTTTTCGAGGCAGGATCGCAGCACCGGCAGCGGCGGCGTGCGGCCGAACTCTTCGTCGCTGGCTTCGTCGGCGAGCAACTCCATCACGCGGAGCTCGAACAGCTTACCGGATCGGCCTTGCCGCTGGCGGTGCTTCAGAGCCTGCAAGCGCGCGATTTTGCACGCCCATGCGAAGAAGTTCGTGCCCGTCTGAAATGTGTCAAACTTCGCCCACAACACAAGACTCGTTTCCTGCAGAACGTCGGCGACGTCGTTCGAGCCCGGCAATAAGGTCATCACGTAGTACTGCAGACGCGGATAATTGCCGGAATACAACTCAACGAACTCGGCCATGCGGTCGCGTGAGTCGTCGTCGGACGAATTCGAGTTCCGCGACGAGCGGCGCATCGGCGTTGACGGCGTAGGATGCACGGCAAGGATCGAGGAGGAGTGGGAACGAGCCCGGGCCGCGAAGGGGCGGACGACGTCCCTTGAACATATACAGCCAGTGGCGACGATGTGAGGCGCGCTCTGGCAAGAAAATGCTCGAATCTCTTCAGCACGGCGAGCGACGGCCGATGGGCGTTGACGAGAGCCGCCGACGAGGAGAGTTGTTCGGGACGCAAGGCGTTGGCGCCAGAAGCGTTAGGAACAATCCGCAGGCGGGCGCGTTTTTGGAGTCACTTTCCGCGGCTGAGTCGTATATGAAGGGCGAGTAAGGCGGGGTTGCGGCTTGTAAAGGGCCGCGCGGCGCTGTGCGGAACACATCCTGTTCTGTAGGCGGACGACTTTTCATGGACTAGACAGTTTTCTCGGACGATGCGGCGCGCTCGCCTGCCGTGGGGGCGATGGCGAGGCGTTCAAGCAGGTCGTTCCTCGAAGGCCCAGTTGCGCCATGTGACGGGCATCGCGGGCGGCTTCGCACGTTTTGCATTGGGCAACTCTTCTCGACAACATTGGCCAGCTTCTTTTGCGGAGGTCAGAACTCATGAGGTGGACCAGACAGTTCTTTGGTTTGGCGGGCGGAATGTTCGCTGTCGTGATTGTCACGTCAGCTCACGCCGCGGCGCCGTTTTCCAATTCGCTCACGGGATTCACGGGGGACAGCAGCCAGGCCGCGACGCAGACGGCGCTGAGCGCCGCGGGATTGAGCGTGTTTAGCACAGCGGGATTCAACGACAACGGCACCCCCGCCGACCCCGGCGACGACTCCAACCCGGCTGTGAGCTTCGACGCCGGCGGCGCCCACTTCGGCAGCCTGATTGCCGGCGATGCCGGCCGTAACTACATGCGGACGGTTGACAGCGACTACGCCACCGTGGATTTCACGGCCGAAATTACGTTCGAGGTGACCAGCAACGACCAGGCGACGTGGTTTGGTTTGGGATCCGGCGACACGGCGCTGTTCGGCACGCCGGACTGGAGCACGCAGCTCTCGTCGGCGTCGTTTTGGCCGGAGCCGGCCAACGACAAGATTGTAGTTTTTAGGACTGCCAACGACATGAACGCATTCGTTGACAAGCCGGTGGCGGGATTCGATCCCGGCGTCCATCGCCTGCGCATGACATTTGACGCAACGACGGGGTTTTTGGTTGGTTCGATTGACTTGAATTATGCGGGCGGAGCCTACGTGGCTGATGCCACGGCACTGCCGATCGCGACAAAGGCTGGAGCCGCTCCGTTGTTTGCGGCGGACGGCTGGCCGACGGAGCCGTCGCGAATCTTCTTCGGCGGCGACGATGGCGCGGTGTTTCACGATTTGACGATCAGCGTCGTGCCCGAGCCGACGTCGATGGGACTGTTGGCGATCGGAGCCATGGCGCTCTTGGGGCGCCGTCGGCGACGTTAGTTGGAATGGACAATTTGCGGACGCCGATCGCACAGGTCGGCGTCCGCGTGCGACGTTTGGACCTGCTCGTTTCATGGCGGCGGTGATTGAAACTGAGTTGACTTCGTTGTCAAGGAACACGAATATGGCGCGGTTCCAATGGGCGACACGCCTAACGATGCTTTCGCTGGCGGCAATCGTGGCGGCGGGCTCCGTGGCGGAAGCGGCGTCTTCGCTCACCAGTTCGCTCAAGGGATTCACCGGCGACTCAACGCAGGCCGCCACGCAAACTGCCGTGGCAACGGCCGGCTTTGACTTCTTTAGTCTCGACGGCCTGGCTGAAGACTTCTCCGCCAACCCTGCCGTGACGTTCGACTCCGCGGGCGCTCATTTTGGTTTGCAATTCTCCCTGGACGGCGGCGGCGGCGACGGGGGCCGAAACTACATGCGTACCGTCGAAAGCGATTACGCGACCGTCAGCTTCGTCGCCGAAATCACTTTGGACCTCGACATGGGGACAGGCGCTTCGCAATTTCAACAAGCGTTTTTTGGAATGGGCTCTGGCGACACGGCGCTCTTCGGCGTGCCCGACTGGAGCACACAATTCTCGTCCACCTTCACAACTCCAGAGATCGGGTTTCTAAAAACGTGGAGCTCGGCCAACGACATCAATAAATGGAACGACAACGATCCGGTCGCCGCCCTCATGGGCGCGGGGACGCACCGGATGCGTATGACGTACGACGGGACGGCTCATACAGTGATTTACGCCATCGACCTCAACTATGCGGGCGGGGCGTTCGCCGCCGATTACACGGCGCCGACGCTCGACCTGAACACGGTTAATTGCCCCATGGACTGTGGGGGCGGTACCGACGGCATGTTGTACGACCCCTCCGACGGGTGGCCCGTTGAGCCCTCAAGAATTTACTTCGGCGGCGACGATCAGGTGATTTTCAAGGATTTTTCGGTGACTGTCGGCACGCCTGCCAACGCGAATTTCAATGGCGACGCCGTCATCGACGGGGCCGACTTCCTGATCTGGCAGAAGGGCGTCGGCATCGCCTCCGGCGCCACGCTGGCCCAGGGAGATGCCGACGGCAACGGCGCCGTGAACGACGCCGACCTGAGCATCTGGTCCGCGCAGTATGGGACCACCGCGAGTCTCTCCGCAGCGGCAGCGGCGCCTGAGCCAGGCGCGGGCGTCATTGCCGGATGGGCCGTGGCCGGATGTTGGATGCGTCGCCGAACGGCGCGGCGGACGCGTTGAATGCAAACTCAGCGGATGCTCGCGCGAGCGCGGAAATGCAAATGGACGCGACTCGCCGTCGCGGATGGGATGCCACGTCCAATGGTTCGGGCGGCCGGGGGGCAGCCGAGACTGGGGTGCGGCACCCATCCGCGATGTCGTTAAGCGCCTCGATTTTTGACGTGTGCGGAAGAAGCGGCGTCGTGGACAGCGAGTTCGTCAACGATTCGGGCGCGAATCCTACGAGCGGCGGAGCGCGGTCAACCCGCGGCATCGCGGAATATCTCTGCGCTGTCGCGGCGCTCGTTGGGATGACGATGTTGACCACGCTTGCCTCGCCGGCTGCCGGATCCACGTTCACAAACGTCACCGCCGCGGTGGGCATCACGCACGTGCAGTCCGCGTTTGCGGGCAATCAGGCCATGACCGGCGGCGCCGCCGCCGGCGACTTCGACGGCGACGGCCTCGTCGATTTGTTCTTCACCCGCGTCGACGACACGGACGTGCTGTACCGCAATACGGGCAGTGGATTCGTCGACGTCTCGGCGGCGTCGGGATTCACAGAGATCCTGCCGACCAACGGCGTGGCGGCCGGCGACATTGACAACGACGGCGACCTCGATCTCTATGTGTCGAGCAGCGAGTGGACGCGAAACTTTCTCCATATCAACGACGGCGCCGGACATTTTTCGGAAGACGCCCTCATTCGCGGCGCATCCGTACCCCGGGGAGACGGACTCACGCTCAAGGGGCAGGGCGTCGCCCTGGGCGACTACGACCGCGACGGTTACCTCGACATCTTGACGTCCGATAACAGCCGGCCCACCGCCACCAGCGGTTCGCGGCTGCTGCGAAATCTTGGCGCCGCCAAGCCCGGACACTTTGAAGACGTGACGCACGCCGCCGGCCTGGACGTGTACCGGACTCCCATCTTCGGTCCAATGGGGACCTACCGGTTTCAACCGCAGTTTAGCGACGTCGATCGGGACGGCCATACCGACATCGTATTCTCGGCCGACTCCCGCACCAGCCAGCTCTTCTGGAACAATGGCGACGGCACGTTTACAGACGGCACGATCGCGGCCGGAGTCGGCACGGACAAATCGGGCATGGGCTCGGCGCTGGGAGACTACGACGGCGACGGCGACTTTGACTGGTTCGTCACCGCCATCTTCGACACGCCCGCCTTGCTGACCCAGCCGGGCAATCGGCTGTATCGCAATGAAGGCAATCGCACGTTCACCGACGTGACCACCGCGGCTGGCGTGCGAGAGTCGGGCTGGGGGTGGGGAACCGCGTTTTTTGATTACGACAACGACAGCCGGCTGGATCTCATGGCCACGGACGGTTTCGTCGCTTTGGGCTACTCCGCTGATCCGACGAAGCTCTGGCGCAACAACGGCGACGGGACCTTTGCCGACGTCTCCATCGCTGAGGGGATTACCGACACCGGCGATGGACGCGGGTTGCTCACGCTCGATTACGACGCGGACGGCGATCTCGACGCGCTGGTCGTCAACCACGCCCAGGCGCCGATTCTGTATCGCAACAACGGCAACGACGCCCACTGGCTGCGCGTCGAGACCCAAGGCACGGCTTCCAATCGCGACGGCATCGGGGCGATCGTCACGGTCACGCCCGACCAGGCGAACGTGTCGGCATCGCAAGTCTGGGAGATCAGCGCGGGCGGCGGGTATCTGGCCCAAAGCGAAATAGCCGCGCATTTTGGGCTTGGCTCGCGGGTGGCGCCGCTTGACCTGGTGACTGTCCAGTGGCCCAGCGGCGTTGTGCAGCAGTTCGCGAATGTGCAGGTCAACTCAATTCTCGTAGCTCGCGAGCCCGTACCCGGCGACTGCAACGACGACGGATTCGTGGACGGGGCCGATCTCGCCGTGTGGCGGCAACAGTTTGGATCGACGGGCGCTTCTCTGGCAGGGGACAGTGATTTCGACGGCGATGTGGACGGCGCCGACTTGTTGGCCTGGCAACGCCGCGTGGGGATGGGCAGCTCGCAGTTGCCCGCGGCGGCCGTCCCCGAACCGACGACTCTGGGGATCGCGCTGGGGTCGATGGTCGGCGTCCTGATTATCGCTCATCGGCTGCCACGCAGCC
>JBIOVA010000215.1:0-12112 GCA_044867485.1 Lacipirellulaceae bacterium
GAACAAGGCCTCCGGGGAGGAAATCTCGCACGCGGCGAGCACCTGCGCGTCGACCAGCGACACGCCGGGCACAAAGCACATCAGACTCGTGTGGCACTGCCACAGGCGAACCGCCTCGGGCGTGACGGCCGGGTGGGCCAGCCGGCGGGACACATCGCTGGCGTCGGCGGCCAGCAGGTCCTCGACTGTCCGCATGCCGAGCGAGGCGAACACTTGCGCCGTGTCGTTGCCGAGCACAGGGAAATCGGCCAGGGAGGCATCCACGGTGAGGTAGTGGACCGGTTTGTCGGTCGGCTTGTCGATCGCGGCGATCCTCTCCGGTGTTGGGCGTCGAGCCGGTGCGCCGGCCTCGAGCGTCTCGCGTACCACGCGCACCGTGGGCGCCGCGGCTGGCGCGGCGCGAGCGACAGGCGGCGCGGGGCGGTGCTCGCCGCGACGCAATTCGTCGACGTTGCGAACATCGACGCCGAGCGACTCGAAGCGCCGCACGGCTTCGCTGTTGGCGGTGACCACCAGCGCCTGACGGCCCTCGCGGGCGAACTCGGCTATCACGCCGGCCATCGCCGCCGCGGCCGGAGCATCTTGTCGCAGGAACGGCTCGTCGAGCACCAGCGGCAGATCGACCCCGCGGCTGGCGAGCGAGGAAGCGAGCACCAGCACCAACGCTAGGTGAAGCTGGTCGCGTTCGGCGGTGGTCAACTCGTCGATGGCCAGGGCGCGGCCGTCGCGATGGACGACGTTCGCGGGCCGATCATCGCGGCCCAACCGAATTTGCACAAGCTGGCCGCCAGTGAGCTGGGCGAGTGCATCCGAGGCCTTCCACACACGTCGATGCGTCGCGGCGAGCGCTGGGAGGCTCACGCCGGCCGACGCGTGGAGGGCGCGGTTGATCTCGGTTTCGAGGCGATCAAGCTCGGCGCGAAGCTCGTCGAGCGTCGCGCGGCCGGAGGTTTGGGCTCGCTCCGATTGCAGGCGTTCCCAGCGTGCCGTCAATGCGGCGATCTCGCGGGCCAGGGCGTCGCCGGCGTCGCGGAGCTGGCGGCGCTGGTCCTCGAGTTCTTCGCGGCGACGGCGGGCTTCGTCTTCGTGCCGCATGCGCGCGGCAGGCGGTAGCAGGAGTTCGTCGGCGTCGCGAACGAACTCCGCGTGCCGCTCGCATTGGCAGTGGCGCGGCGCCGGCGCCTGTGGAGGCGAGGCGACGACGCGGCCAGCGAGTTGCGATTCGTGCACCAGCTCCTGGCGGTGGTGCAGCAAGTGTTCGAGCTGCTCGCTCAGGTCGGATTGCGCGCGGGCGAGTTGCCGCAGCTCGACGCCCAGTTGCACCCGACGCGTGGCCCGTTCGTGCTCGGACGCCTGTCCGCACAGCGCGTAAAGCTGCTGCCGGAGCATCTGGGCGACGGGGAGCATGCGGCCGTGAGCGTCGGCGGCGATGCACCGGCCCGGCTCGTGCGAGCGGGCCAACCCCGCCACTTCGGCGTCGAGGTCGTCGAGCAGCCGTTCGAGGACGCCGATCGTGAACCGCTGCTCGGCGAGACTGGCGACGCTGTCGGCCGTGCCGTCGGGATGCACCTCGGCCAGTTCGCGACGGACGACGCCGTCGCGGGACTGGAGGTCGGCGAGCATCAGGCGGCAGCGGGCAATTTCGGCGTCGAGCCGGTCGAGCGCTTTGCGGCGCTCGTCGGCGTCGTCCGGCGACAGCGGACGCACAGACGTTTCGAGGGCGAAGTACCGCAGCCGGGCGGCAATTTCGGCCAGCTTGGCTTCGACGGCTCGCAGGCGGCCCGCTAGCTCTTCGGCTTGCTCGCGGCGCTTGGCGAGCGTCGCCTCGAGCCCGGCAAGGTCCTGGTGGAGCGCCGCGCTGTCGCGGCGGCGGGTCGACATTTGTTCTTCGATCTCGCCGACGACTTCGTCGCGGCGACGCACCAGTTCGTCGAGCCGGCGGCGATCGATCGGCGGCGCCGCGGTCGCGGGGGCGTGTTCGGCGCACAGGGGGCCGACGGCGGCGGCGTCCTGGCCGAGGGCCAGCGTGAACTGACGGGCGAATTCTCCTTCCAACAGCGATTGCGGCTGCGGGGCGGTCGCGTAGTCAACTGCGTACAACTCCGCCAACAGCGCGGGCGCCACGCCGCCCAGCAACGAGCGGATCGTGCGACCGTCGACGGCGGCGCCGCCGGCAGCAGCGACGGTCAATCGGCCGTGGGGGCCGCCGTCGCGATGGCGCCGGAGCACGAACGCGCCTTGCGGACTGTCGACGGCAATCGAACCTTCGATCAGCGCCGCCGCAGGGGCGGCTGGCCGCCAGGGGGCGTCGAGCTTGCCGTACATCAGATGGGCGGCGAGCCGGGCCACGGTGCTTTTGCCGGTGCGCGGCGCACCGACCAGCACGGTCAGCTCGGGACCGAGATCGGCCAATGCCAGGGCGGGCCAATCGCCGTGGCCGGCGAGGCGGATCTGCGTGACTTTCATCCTTGACGATCCTTAGGGCGGCAAACCATCCTGGTTGGCGGCGGAACGAGCGTGACAGCGTAGCCAAATTGGGCGTTTGTCACAACGCGAGAAGAGTGTACGGCTTCGGGCGCTTCTGCAACCGTTAGCCGCGACGCGGTAGCGGAGCGAGGCGCCAGCGTCGGACGTTGTTCGAGCGCTCCGCTGCCGCGTCGCGGCTAACATGGAATGGCGTGGTGGAGGAGGCGTCGGCTGATGTCGGCTGCTAGCTATGACGCGATTGTCCTGGGCGCCGGCGGCGTGGGGAGCGCCGCCATGTGGCAGCTTGCGCGGCGCGGGCTGCGCGCGCTGGGGATCGATCGCTTCGCCCCGCCGCACGATCGCGGCAGCTCGCACGGGCAGACGCGAATCATTCGGCAGGCCTACTTCGAGCACTCCGACTATGTACCGCTCGTGCTGGAGAGCTATCGCCTGTGGGCGGAGTTGGAGCAGCACGTCGGGCAGCGGCTGCTCGTGGAGACGGGGCTCGTCGAGGTCGGTCCGGCCGACGGCGTGGTCGTGCCCGGCGTCCTGCAGGCGGCGCGCGAACATGGGCTGAAGGTCGAGCAAATGTCCGCTGGCGAAATCGCGGCGCGGTGGTCGTCGTTTCGCGTGCCGGAGAATCTCGTCGGCGTGTTCGAGCGCCGCGCCGGTTACTTGCGCGTCGAGGAGTGCGTGCGCGCTCAGTTGGTGGCGGCCCAGGATGCGGGGGCCGAGCTGCGCGTCGGCGTGAGTGTGTTCGATTGGTCGGCCGACGCGGACGGCGTGCGCGTTGAAACCAGCGCCGGGCAGTTCACAGCCGAGCGGCTCGTGGTGACCGCCGGGGCGTGGGCGGGCCGATTGCTCGGCGGGCTCGACCTGCCTTTGGTCGTGCGTCGCAAGGTCCTCATGTGGCACACGACGAACGACAAACGCATGCGAGCGGAGGCGGGATTCCCCTGCTTTTTGTTCGAG
This sequence comes from Lacipirellulaceae bacterium, assembly GCA_044867485.1. Lineage (GTDB taxonomy): Bacteria > Planctomycetota > Planctomycetia > Pirellulales > Lacipirellulaceae > Lacipirellula. The sequence continues at coordinate 3,439 of JBIOVA010000215.1, forward strand.
CTGCCGCAGGGCGTGTTCTATGGATTCCCTGTGATTGACGGCCGGGGACTCAAGGTCGCCGAGCACTCCGGCGGCGCGGAAGTGGCCGACCCGCTGACCATTGATCGCCGGCTAGATGACGCCGATCGGCGGCCGGTCGAGGCGTTCGTGCAGGCGCACCTGCCCGCGGTGCAGACGCCGTGCCGCGAGCATGACGTGTGCCTGTACACGATGTCGCCGGACGAGCATTTCATCGTCGACCGGCATCCGCGGCACGAGCGCGTCGTGTTCGCCGCGGGGCTGTCGGGGCACGGGTTCAAGTTCGCGCCGGCGTTGGGGGCGGCGCTGGCGGATTTGACGGTCAATGGATCGACGCGGTTGCCGATTGGGTTTTTGTCGTTGGGACGGTTCATATCCCCCTCCCTCGAAGGGAGGGGTTAGGGGAGGGATTCCCGCCGCTTGTGCGCCAGTGGCACCCGAAAGATTCACACCACTTCCGGTAACGGATGCTCCCACGGGGCGCGGTATTTGCGGGCCAGGCGCTTATTCGCTTCGTCGTCGCTGTCCACTCGCCCCGCGGCGGCGTCCCATTGGAGGCTGCGGCCTAAGTCCATCGAGAGGTTGGCGAGGATGCACGCGGCGCTGGAAATGTGGCCCTCCTCGACGTCGCTGACCGGGTTGCGGCCTTCGCGGCGGGCGGCGAGGAAATCCTGCATGTGCCGCCGGGTGGCCGGGGCGGCGAACAGCTCCGTCTCTTTGTGCTCCAAGTCCTGGGGATACTTGTCGCGCTCGTCGAGGTGCTCGGCTCGCTCGGGTTGGCCCTCGCCGTTGGGCGTGAATTCGTAGGACCGCACACTCAGTTTCAGGCTGCCGCGTTCGCCGTAAATCGTGGCGCCCCACGGAAAATCGGGATCCGTCGGAACGCCCCAGCTTCGCTGCGTCCAGACGACTTGCAAATCCGGGTAGTCGAACACCGCGGTCTGGGTGTCGGACACGTTCACGCGGGCGTCGGCCGGTCGCACGAGCGCTCCGCCAGAGGCGCTGATCCGTGTCGGCCAACCAAGATTGAGGAAGTATCGCACGACGTCGAAAAAATGAACGCACAGGTCGCCGATCTGGCCGTTGCTGAATTCGCGGCGATCGCGCCATGCTTTGGGGTGGATTTCGGGATTGTAATCGACCCACGGCGCGGGACCGACGAACATGTCCCAGTCGAGCTCCGGCGGCGGCGGCGCAGTGGGCGGAAAGTCGCGACGAACCCCGTAGTAGCTGTGGACGTCGACGTACGCGATCTTGCCGAGGCGGCCGGTGCGGAGGAACTTGTCGCGGGCCTCCAGCAGGTGCGGCGTGCTGCGCCGCTGCAGGCCGACCTGCACCCTGCGGCCGTGCTTGCGGGCCGCGGCGACCATCGCCTGGCCCTCGACCACGTCAACGCTGATCGGCTTCTGCACGTACACGTCGGCGCCCGCCTGGCAGGCGGCGATCATCGGCAGCGCGTGCCAGTGATCGGGAGTGTCGACCAGGACGATTTCCGGTTGGTGCTCGGCGAGCAGCTTGCGGTAGTCGCCGAACGTCGGCGGGCGTTTGCCTGAGGGTTGGCGTTTGGCGACGAGTTCCACGGCGCCGTCGAGCTGCCGGCGGTCGACGTCGCACAGCGCGACGACTTCGACCGGGGCCACCTGCATGAGATGGCAGAGGTCGGTCTTGCCGTACCAGCCGCAGCCTACGAGGGCCACACGGAGCGGCTTATCGCCCTCAGCCGCGAAGGCCCGTGTTTGCAGGGCCGCCAGCGATGCGGCGCTGGCGCACAAGAAGTCTCGTCGATTCATGGCCGCCTCTGTGGGAGCTGCTGAGGAGACGGTCAGCGTAACGGAGAAGCGAGAGGGGCTGCAAGCGTCGTTGCCGTGCGAAGAATGGGGCGGAGCTGCACGAATTAGATGGGACGGACGACGCTGGCGGCGTCGTGTACGGTCACCACTTGCGAGGGTCGGTGCGGGAGATGATCTCGCTGATGCCGGTTTGGTTGAAACCCTTGAAGCCGTCGTTGCGTTCGAGGATTTCCAGGTGGGAACCGAGGGCGCCGTCGCGGCGGAATTGGTCGGCTTGTTCTGGCGTGATCAGCCCGCCGGCGAGCGCCGCGTCGATGCGTTCGAACGACACGGGGAACATCTCGCCCTTGGTGAACGCCTGCTTGAGGTGGGCCCAGTTGGTGAATGGCGTCATCGTTTCTACGCCTTCGTCGGCAAGCTGCCTGCGCACGGCGTCGAAATCGAACTGGCATTCGAGGTGGTGCATGCCCGCGGAGAAAAACGCCTCGCCGTGCAGTTTGCACCAGAGGCCGACCGTGCCGAGTTGGGATTGCGGCTCCAGTGGCTCGTGGGCGAAGTCGCCCATCACTTCGTCAGGCGTCAGGTCGACATCGGCGAAGATGGTGACGCCGCACTCAGGTTGCTCGATCACCTGGGCGCCCCATCCCGCCTCGCGGCCGGCGTAGAATCGTTCGCGGCAGTGGAAGCCCATCCGCTCGAGCATGGCGATCAGCGATGTGAAGCATTCGCGACTGCTGCGGTACGTGTGGTGGTCGTGGTTGGCCCAGCCGAGGCCGAGCTTCTGCTGACGGGCGTATTGCACGCGGCCGGCGGCGTTGCGGCTCATCCAGTAGTCGCGCTCGGCGGCGAAGAACAGGTCGCAGGCCCAGTCGCGGCCCAAGTCGGCGGCCGCGGCGTCGAAGAGCGCGGCGGCGTGGTCGAATAGCTCGGCGTCGCTGGCGCCTTCGCGGCGGCGCTCGCCGAACGAACGGCGATGCTTAGCGGCGGCGGCGATCTGCTGGGCGCGGTTGGCCGGCGGACGAAACGACTTCCAGCCGTGGCGTTCGACGGCGAGCAATTGCGGACCGTCCGTCGTTTTGAGCGCGCAAGTGCGTAGCTGCGAGCCGGGTTGTCCGGCGATCTCCTGAGCGTCGGCGGCGGTCCACGCGGCGGCGAAGTCGTCGACGGACGCCACCTTGATGGCCAGCGACAACGGTTCGCCCGCGGCAGCGCCGGTGGCCGCCGACTTGTCGAGCGTGCAAATCGCCGGAAAGATTCCTTCGGGATGCCGCCAGACCTCCGGCTCAGCGCCGTCGCGCTGGTACCCGGCATCGGTCAGTTCGTCGCGCAGGGCCTCGTCATCGGCGACGGCGATCGCGTCGATCCAATCGACCAGCCGGGCGCCGGTCTCGTCGTACAACCGGCGGCCCAGCGTCGCGATATGCGGATTGGCCTGAATGCACCGGTCAAGTAGGCCGGCCACCAGCGACGCAGCGGCCGGCTGCGGTTGCCAATCAAACGACGTGCGGACATCCTGAAGTTGGGTGGACATTTTTGTTGTGTCTTCTGAATGGGGCGATGCGGTCACCCTGAGGTCCGCCGAAGGGGCCGGCAAGATTCTTCGGCTGACCTCGGAATGACCCCATAACGAACTACACGGTGAATTCTACCGCGCTGGGATTGGCATTTCCCAGCGCGCATTTGCGTTTAGGATTGTCGGGGCGGCGCAGAAGAAATGGCGAATGCCTTGGAGCGCGCCCCGGCGGCGCGTTATCGTGCGGATTGGAGCGCTGAACCTCGCCATGTGGGCCATTGGGAAGCAGGTCGTTTTATGCATCGCGTGTTGTTGTTGGGGGCCGGAAAAATCGGCCGGATGATTGCCCGCTTGCTCGTCGATTCCGGCGATTACGCGGTAACCGCCGGCGATGTGAGTGAGCCGGCGCTGGTACGGATCGCCGATCGCATCGGCGTGCCGACGCGACTGGTCGACGTCGAGTCGGCGACGGACCTCGCGGCCGCGCTCGGCGGTTGCGACACGGTCATCTCGGCGCTGAGCTTCTACCACAATCCCCGCGTCGCTGAAGCGGCGCTCGCCGCGGGATTGAGTTACTTTGACCTCACCGAGGACGTGGAGACGACCCACCGCGTGCGGGCGATTGCCGAGAAGGCCCGCGACGGACAGATCTTCATGCCGCAGTGCGGGCTGGCGCCGGGGTTCATTTCGATTGTCGCCAAGCACCTGGCGGATCGGCTCGATGACGCGGAAACCGTCCGGATGCGCGTCGGCGCGCTGCCGCTGTTTCCCACGGGCGCATTGAAATACAACCTCACCTGGTCGACCGACGGCCTGATCAACGAGTACTGCAACCCGTGCGACGCGATCCACGACGGCCGGCGGATCGAGGTGCTGCCGCTGGAAGGGTACGAGCAGTTCTCGCTCGACGGCGTGCGGTACGAGGCGTTCAACACCAGCGGCGGCCTGGGCACGTTGTGCGAAACTCTCGACGGCAAGGTGCGCGAGCTGAACTACAAGACGGTGCGCTACAGCGGCCACTGCAACCAGGTGCAACTGCTGGTGAATGAGTTGCGGCTGTGCGAGCGGCGCGACTTGCTCAAGGACATTCTCGAGCACGCGGTGCCGATCACGTTCCAGGATGTCGTGGTCACATTCTGCACGGTCACGGGGCAGCGGAACGGGCAGCTTGTGCAAATCACCGACGCCCGCAAGGTGTACCACGATTTCATTGGCGGGGAAAACTGGAGCGCGATCCAGATCACGACCGCCGCGGGCATTTGCGCGGCGCTCGATCTGCACGTCGCCGGCCGGCTCCCCGAGCGCGGCTTCGTGCGGCAGGAAGAGGTCGACTTCAACGAGTTTCTCGTTAACCGGTTCGGGCGCTACTACAACACGGCGCAGGGCGCCACGCGGTTTGCCAACGGGGCGACTTCGGTGGGTCTCGTGCGTCCGACCGATGCGCCGCTGCCGACCCCCAAGGAACGCACGGCATGAATGCGGCGGTTTCGCAGGCTTTGAACCGGCTGGGCGTCGGCTTGCCTCTTCGCGGCGTGGCCGTGGGCGCAGACTGGCGCGCCGGCCGCGGTGCAATGCTCGCGCTGCGTTCCCCGGTGGACGGGGGTTTGCTCGGCGAGCTCACGATGGCGGATGCGACGCAGACCGACGCGGCGATCGATGCGGCCACCGAGGCCTTTCTCCAATGGCGCGTCATGCCGGCGCCGACTCGGGGGCAGTTCGTGCGGGCGTTCGGCGAGAAGCTGCGTGAGCACAAGGCCGACCTCGCGACGCTGGTCAGTTGGGAGGCCGGCAAGATCACGCAGGAAGCGCTCGGCGAAGTCCAGGAGATGATCGACATCTGCGAGTTCGCCGTGGGTCTCAGCCGGCAGTTGTACGGCAAGACCATCGCGAGCGAACGGCCCGGGCACCGGCTGGCCGAGCAGTGGCATCCGCTGGGGCCGGTGGGCGTCATCACGGCGTTCAACTTTCCTGTCGCCGTGTGGGCGTGGAACGCTGCGCTCGCGTGGGTGTGCGGCGACCCCGTCGTGTGGAAGCCGTCGGAGAAGACGCCGCTCACGGCGATCGCCTGCCAAGCGTTGTTTCAACAGACGGCGGCTGAGTCGGAGAGCGTGCCGACGGAAATCTCGTGCCTCGTCGTCGGCGATCACACGGCCGGCCATCAGCTTGCTTCGTCGCCTCGCGTGCCACTGGTGTCCGCGACCGGTTCGACGCGGATGGGCCGCACCGTGGCGGAAACGGTCGCCAAGCGCCTCGGCCGCTCGCTGCTCGAACTGGGCGGCAACAACGGGATGATCGTCACGCCGTCGGCCGATCTCGATCTGGCCGTGCGGTCGATCGTGTTCGCCGCAGCAGGCACCTGCGGGCAACGCTGCACAACGTTGCGGCGGTTGATCATGCAAGAATCCGTGGCTGATGAATTGCGCGATCGCCTGCTAAGGGTTTACGAGCGGCTGCCAATTGGCGACCCGATTGTGGCCGGAACGCTTGTGGGTCCGTTGATTGACGACGACGCTGCGGCGGCGATGGATGCGGCGCTGGCTGAAGCGAAGAGCCAAGGCGGGAAAGTCCACGGGGGCGGGCGCGTGACGGCCGGCGTGCCGCGGGGCGGGGCGTATGTGCGACCAGCGCTGGTGGAGATCGGCGCCGACGCGGCCGTTGTCCAGCGCGAGACATTCGCGCCGATTCTCTATCTGATTCGCTATCGCGAGTTCGCTGAAGCAGTGGCGATCCACAACGGCGTGCCGCAGGGCCTGTCGTCGGCGATCCTCACCGGCGACGTGCGGGAGGCAGAGCTATTCTGCTCGGCGAGTGGGTCGGACTGCGGGATCGTCAACGTAAACATCGGCACGAGCGGCGCCGAGATCGGTGGCGCGTTCGGCGGCGAGAAGGAAACCGGCGGCGGCCGCGAGAGCGGCAGCGACGCGTGGAAACAGTACATGCGCCGGGCCACCAACACGATCAACTATTCGCACGACCTGCCGCTAGCGCAGGGCATCAAGTTCGACGTGTGAGATGGATGCACGTCCAAAATACACCTCCCAGGCGCAAATGACACGGAGAGAGGTCCCATATGGATTGGTCGAAGCGATTGATGGGCGCTGGCGCCTTCATGGCGATCTTTGCCGGATATCTCTTCTCAAAAGGCCCTGCGGTCAACAGCCAACAGTTCGGGTTTCGCGTTGGGCTACTCGCTGTCGGTGTTGTCTTGGGAATTGCAGGACTTGTCTTGGGCGCGCGCGGGCAGAGACGGCAAGTGAATTAAGGAGCGCTTTGCTCGGCAATGCCCGCGAGGCGGGCCGTTGCGGCAAAGTCGCTGATCGCGCTTGTCGCCCCTAGCCCCGTAACGCATGTGGCCCCCGCCGCGGCGGCCAGTCGGCCCGCATCGGCGACGCTCATGCCGCGGAGAATCCCCGCGAGCAGGCCGCCGAGAAAACAGTCGCCGGCGCCGGTCGTGTCGACGATTTCACCCGGCGGCGACACGGCGGCGACCTCGACGAACTCGCCGGGCGCGGGGCTCAAGAGCGCCCCGCGGCTGCCGAGCTTCACGCCGATCAGCCGCGCCGCGCCCGCGGCACGGTACGCGGCGAGAATCTTGTGCTGATCCTCCTCGCCCGTCTGGTGACGCGCCTCGGCCAGGCTTGGCACATAAAGATCGAGATGCGGCATCAACCGGGCCAACGGCCCGAGTTCGCCGCCGTCGCCTGCCGCATCGAGCGCGGTGAGGCAATCCATCGCGCGCAACTCGGCGAGGATCTCCGGCAGGTCCTCGATGAGGTTTGGCAGCAGCGGGTAGTACCCCAGCAGCATCGCACGGCTGCGGCGGAACAAATCAGCATGCGCGCGGAACGCGGCCGCGTCCAATAGTTGCGGGGCGCCCACACAGTGCACAAAACTTCGCTCGCCGCGCGGGTCGATCAGCACGGCGCTGGTGCTCGTGGCCGAATCCGGCCGCGTGATCAGGCCGGTGGCGTCGATCCCTTCGGCAGCGTAACTGCTGCGGATGACCTCGGCCCATGGGTCGTCGCCGACAAAGCTGAAGGCGCCGACGTGCATCCCCAGCCGAGCGAGCGTGATGCCGGAGTTCGACACGATGCCGCCGGTGGTGAGGATGAGCGGTTCGCTGCGAATGAGCTTGCCGGCGCCAATCGGTGCGTCGAGTTCCACGGGCCGCACGAGCACGTCGACGACGCACGAGCCGCAGACAATGGCGTCGAAGTCTTTCTTCATGGAGAAGAGTTTATCCACAGATTGCGCAGATGTTCGCAGATGAAGAGCATTTCGTAAGAGTTTTGCAACATCTCTTCTCCTGATCCGCGATCATCGGCGTCATCTGCGGAGGAATTCCGGTTTTCAAGGCGCGATCGCGTAGGCTTCGCGCTCAAACGGATTGTCGCGGTAGGCGTCGCCGCCGCGGATCCAGATGACCGCGGAGCAGGCGAGGTATGCGGGGACGAACAGCGGCCCCCAGCGCTCGTACTGGCGGACATGGACCAGTTCGTGCGTGCGGCAGGAGTCGAGCGTCGTGGGGCATTGACCAAGGACGACGTGGCCGAGCGTCATGGCCGCGGGATGGAGCGGGTATCTTCGCAGCAGCCATGTGACGGCGCCGCCGGAGAACTCGATGATGCCGCAGCGCCGCTGCACGCGGCCGCCGGTGAACAGGCCCAGCACCCCAACCGCTAGTCCAACTGCGGTCCATGGCGAGGCCCAGATCCAGGCAATTAATCTTGGCATCGCGGGATGGACAGGATAACAGGATTGGCAGGATGAACAGATGAAGAATAAGTGATCAGACGACGCGACAACTCACACCTTCCCCATCATCCTGTGAATCCTGTTCATCCTGTTATCCTGTCAACTCAGGTCGTGGAGCAGAAAAAGTGCAGCGTGCGGAGAGGACGTGTAAGCCGGGTTCTGTGCTGCGCCTCATCGGCGCGGCGGCGATCATTCCTCTAGGACGACAGTTGCCCGCCGCCTCCAGCAGCCTACCCGGGAGTCGTAGTGAACCGGGCCGGTTCTGCTCCCTATTTGGCCTTGCGCCGGGCGGGGTTTGCCGAGCCAAGCGAGTCGCCTCGCCTGCTGGTGCGCTCTTACCGCACCGTTTCACCCTTACCGAAGGAGGCTGTCGGCTATCGGCCGTCGGCAATCAGCCAGAGAAGAAATCCGGGCAAATGCCTTGATCCCCTCTGGCCGACAGCCGATAGCTGACAGCCGACAGCCCGCCCGCGGCGGTTTGTTTTCTGTGGCACTTTCCCTGGTCTCGCGACCGGTGGGCGTTACCCACCGCCCTGTCCTGCGACGCCCGGACTTTCCTCTCGCTCAACCCTGGAGGGTTGAACCAGCGATCGCCCGG
>JBIOVA010000216.1:0-20258 GCA_044867485.1 Lacipirellulaceae bacterium
TCCGCAAGTCTGCAAGCCGGACCCCTCGGCGGACCTCGGCGTGACCCAACTGACGCACGACCCGATCGGGAGGTCGCGGGTCCGTCGGCTGCCGCCGACGGCTAGCAATTCTCATTGACGTCTTGCCATCCGTGCGCGCTGACTGCCGTGGCGCGTGCTGGCGCCAATGTCGGTTGACCGGCGCGGGGCGCTGCTGTACAAGCCCACGGCTTTTTCTCAAGTTTTGCGCGCCTGCGGACGACAAGCCTTCGCCTGCTGCGCGCCGGAACTGCGTTCATGGCCGACGCCGCACACAAGAGCGATCAGGATGCCGACGGCGCCGCGCCGCCGCGGCGGTCGTTGCCGGTGCGGCTGGCGACGGCCGCCTATCACTGGACAACGGCCAGCAAGCTGCGAATGGCGCTGGGCGGAGTGGGCGGACTAGCGGCGCTGGCGGGCGTATTCGCCGCGTGGAGCGCGATGGCCCACTTGGCGGTCGACTCCCTCAAGCCAGTGACGATCGAGATGGCGCTCGAGGCGCTCGACGCCGGACAGTTCGACGAAGTGCAGTCGCTGGTCGGCGACATGCAAAGTCACGTTGCCACGCCGCAGTTGGTCGGCGGGGCGATGTTTGTGCTGGGCGTGCTCAAGGCTCGCGAAGCCGACGCCGAGACGTCGCTCGAGCGGCGCTCCGCCATTTGCCAGGTCGCCGCCAAGTACTTGGAAAAGGCCCAGGCCGAGGGCGTTCCCGAAGGCCGCGAAGCGGAGGCCGCTTTTCTGTTGGGCAAATGCCAGGTCCGCGGCGGCCAGCCCCAGGCGGGCGTGGTTGCGCTCCAGGAAGCGTTGAAGCGTCACGCGCAGCCGGAGACGGAGATTCATTCATTGCTGGTCCGCGCATTGGCCGACTCGCCCGATCCGGATCTCGAAGCGGCGCTGAACCATATCGAGCATGTGATTCGCGACCCGAAGATCTCGACCCCTCAACGCGATGAAGCGTGGCTGCTGCGGGCCGAGACGCTGCTGCGGCTGGAGCGTCCGGCCGACGCGATCTCGGCCCTGGCTCAGGTTTCGGCCGATGGCCCGATGGCTGGCAAGCGGATGTTGATCTTGGGTCGTCTGCAATTGGATGAGGCGCAGGCGCTGGGAGTCGAGTCGCCCGAGCGGGCGACCAAAATCCAGGCGGCGCTGGCGCAGCTCGCGGCTGCCCAGCAGACGGACGTGGAGAACGGGCCGCTGACGCGGGAGACGATTTACTGGTCTGCTCGGTGCCAGGAAATGTTGGGGGCGCGCGAGGAGGCGCTGGCGCAGTACAACCGGCTCAGCAATCTGTACGGCGACACCGAAGAAGGTCTGGCGGCCACGCTGGCCGAGGCCGATCACGCCCGGTTGGACGGCGACAGCGCGCGGGCGCTGGCGGCGTACCGCGCGGTGCTGCAGGCCATCGGCGATCCGCAAACGTATGACAACGCGTTGTTGCCGCTGTCGGACCTGCGGGCCCGGCTGTGGGCGGCGTACCAGCAATTCGTCGGCGAGGAGCGGTTCGCGGAATCGCTGGCGATGCTCGACCTGATCGAACCGGTGCTGGGCCGCGTCGAGGCGACGGAGCTGCGGGCCAGGACGCATCAGCAATGGGGAGCCCGCCGCCGCGACCAGGCGGCCGCGGAGCCGATCAAGCAGGCCGTCCCGCTCCGCCAGGAGGGCCGATTCCATCTGCGGGCCGCAGGCCGCGCTTACGAGGATCTGGCCCGCATGCGATTCGCGACCCGGTACTTCACCCGCGATCTGTGGGCTGCTGGCGACTGCTACTTTCAGGGTCAGAGTTACTCGCACGCGGCGCGGGTGCTGGAGGAGTTCTTGCACCATGAAGCGCGGCAGTGGAACTCGATTGCGTTAGTGCGGTTGGGCCAGGCGCGGTTGGCCAGCGGCGAATTCGACAAAGCGATCGCGGCGCTGGAGGAATGCATCGAGGTCTACCCGCGCGACGCGGGGGTCTACCAGGCGCGGCTGGAGGCGGCGCGGGCGTACGAGCAAACCGGCGACGCCGAGAAGGCTGAGAAGCTCCTACGGGCCAATCTCGACGGCGTGGGGCTCACGCCCGCGAGCCCCGAGTGGCGCGACTCGTTGTTCGCGCTCGGTCAGTTGATGTACGAACTGGACCGATACGGCGAAGCAGTTCATGCGCTCGACGAGGCCGTGCGGCGCTATCCCAGCGACGACGCGACGCTCTTGGCGAAGTACCTGATCGCCCGGTCGTACCACAACGGCGCCCAGGAACTGGCTGCCAAGCTGCGCGATCCCAAGGGCGACGAAGCGCAGATCAACCGCAGCCGGGATCTCATCCAACGGCAACTCGAAAACGCATACGCCAGCTACCTCGACGTGCAGCAGACGATCACGCTGGCCGGCAGCGGCGGCGACGACCCGTTGAAGGGCATCCTCATTCGCAACTGCTACATGATGCAAGGCTCGGTGCTGTTGGAGCTGCGGCGGCACGAGGAGGCGCGGCAGGCGTACCAGAACGTGATCACGCTGTACCAGAACGACCCGGTCGTGCTGGAGAGCTTTGTGCAGGTGGCCAACTGCTGGCGGCGGCTCGACCAGCCCGCCATGGCCCGCGGCAACCTGGAGCGAGCCAAGGTGGTGCTCGGCAAGCTGCCGCAGGACGCGGACTTTCTCGCGTCGACAAACTTCAATCGCCAGCAGTGGGGCATGCTGCTGAATGAGATGAGCAAGTGGTGAGGGTGGGATTGGGCTCAGGGTTTAGGGTTCAGGGGCGGAGAGGGACGAAGCTGGCAGCTTCGTCTACGGGTTAGCCGCGACGCGGAGGTCCGCCGCAGCGGAGCGCGGGTCAGAACGACATGGCTGAACTTTCCACAACACGACTGGCGGATTTGATCGCCAAGCGGCGGCGGTGCCTTGAGCAGTTGCGCGACCTGGGCCATCGGCAGGCCGACTTGATCGCAGCCGGGAACATGACGGACTTGATGCGGCTGTTCGCGGCCAAGCAGCAGTTGATCACGGCGTTGCAGGCGATGGAAAAGGAGCTGGCGCCATATCACGACGAGGATCCCGACAGCCGCCTGTGGTCGTCGCCGGAGGAGCGCACGCGCTGCGCGGCCGACGCTGACCACTGCCGGCAGTTGATCGCCGAGGTGATGGCGCTGGAACAAGCGGGCGAACGGCAGATGACGGTTCGCCGCGACGAGGCGGCGAGCCAGTTGCGCGCCGTGGCGACCGCGGGACGGGTTCGCGAGGCGTATGAGATGCAGAGATGAGTCAGTGAGAGAAGCACCTTGTCACTCCGAGGGCCGCCGAGGAGTCCGGCCGCAAGTCGACAAGCCAGACCCCTCGGCGGACCTCGGGGCGACTATGTCCAACTCTTACTCACTCCCCCAACCAACCATGCAACTTCGCATTCATCACGACGAGGCCGACGACGCGCTGCTCGGCGAGGAGCCGAGTTTGGCGGCGATCCTGGCGGCGTGGAACGATGCGACGCTGCGATTGGAGCAGACCCACGCGGCGCTGCAAGGCGAGGTGGCTCGGCTGACCAACGAATTGGAGGAAAAGAACCGCGAGCTGGCTCGGCAGACGCGGCTGGCGGACTTGGGGCGGATGGCATCGCATGTGGCGCACGAAGTGCGCAACAGCCTGGTGCCGGTGGCTTTGTATTTGAGTTTATTGCGTCGGCGCCTGGCGGAGGACGCTGGAAGTCTCGACACATTGGCCAAGGTGGAGGCAGGGTTTACAGCCCTGGACGCTACCGTGAACGATCTACTCAACTTCACGTCGCACCGCGAGCCGCAATGGCGGTCGTTTATCGTGCAGGATTTGGTGACGGAGATTTTCGATGCGCTGGCGCCGCAGCTCGAGGCGCAGGGGATCGACGTGTCAATCGACGTGCCGCCAAACACGACGGTGACCGCCGACCGCGACATGCTGCGGCGGGCGATCCTCAACCTGGCCCTCAACGCCGTGGACGCGATGCCGCGGGGCGGCGAGTTGGTGATCACGTCGTACCACGCCCGCAACGGCGGGTTCGAATTGGAGATTGCTGACAGCGGTCCCGGGCTCACCGACGAGCAGCTTCAGCACGTGTTCGAACCGTTTTACACGACCAAGAGCACCGGCACCGGGCTGGGGCTGTCGATCGTGCAGCGGATTGCTGAGTCGCACGGTGGGCGCGTGACCGCGCTGAACTGCCCACAAGGCGGGGCGGCATTCACCCTCGAGCTGCCGCCGCGGAAGGCGATGGGGGTGGCGGCGTGATGGGGATCGGAGCCTTCCAATCGATGGCAAGCGCGCGCGGCGGGGCTACGCCGCGGGCTGAAGCCCGCTCGTCGGGCCGCGTGCTGGTCGTCGACGACCATGCGGCGGCACGGGCGAGCGTGATCGACGTGCTGCGGTGCACCGGGTACGCCGTTGAGGGCCTGGCCAGTGCGGTTGAGGCGCTGCCCCTGTTGGAGTCCAAGGCGTTCGACGTGGTGGTCACCGACCTGCAGATGCCGGGGATTGATGGGTTGGAGTTTATCCGCCAACTCGCGCGGCGACGGCTCCGGACGCAGGCGATCATGATCACGGCCCATGCAACGATCGCGTCAGCGGTCGAAGCGATGCGGCTGGGAGCGTTTGACTACTTGGAGAAGCCGTTTGATGCGGCGAGCTTGGAGCGAGTGGTGGCCGGGGCAATGCAGCGCGGGCGGGTGTGCGGGGGGAACGAAGCGAAGACGGCAAGCGATTGCGGCGCTCCTTCCGATGATTTGGGGATGGTGGGCCGCAGCGCGGCGATGGAGCGATTGCGAGGGCGGATTCGGCAAGTGGCGCCGACGGACGAGACAGTGCTCATCTGCGGCGAGAGCGGCGCGGGCAAGGAGCTTGTCGCGCGGGCCATTCACGCAGCGAGCCGGCGGGCCGGCGAGCCGCTGGTGAGCCTCAACTGCCCGGCCCTGTCGCCGCAACTGGCCGAGAGCGAGTTGTTCGGCCATCGCCGCGGCGCATTCACGGGAGCCGACGCGGATCGCGTGGGGCGGTTCGAGTTGGCCGAGGGCGGGACGCTGTTTCTCGACGAAATCACGGAGATCGACCTGCCGCTCCAGGCCAAGTTACTGCGGGTCTTGCAGGAACGAACGTTTGAGCCCGTCGGATCGAGCGAGACGCGCGCGGCCAACGTGCGGATCATCGCCAGCACCAACCGCGACCTGGCGGCGGAGATCGCGGCGGGGCGTTTTCGCGAGGACCTCTATTACCGGCTGGCGGTCGTGCCGTTGGAGCTGCCGCCGTTGCTCGAACGGACTGGCGACGTGCAAATGCTGGCGGAATATTTTTTGGAGCGCGCCGCACTGCGGCTTGGGCGGCCGCGCGCGGAATTGGCCGACGATGCCCGCGAATTGCTGGCCGCTTATCGCTGGCCTGGCAACGTTCGCGAGTTGGAGAATCTCATCACGCGGGCGTGTGTGCTCAATGAGGGGACCGCGATCACGGCCGGCGAGATTCGGCCTTGGCTGCAGCAGCCGGAGTGCGAGGGCGGCGACGTCGCGACGGCGGCGCCCGCGTTGGCCGGCACACGGCTGGAGGATTTGGAGCGGGCGACGATCGTGGCGACGCTGCAGAAATTCGACGGCAACCGCGCGAAGACGGCTGCGGCGCTGGGGATTGGCGTGCGAACGCTGAGCGGCAAGCTGCGGGCGTATGGGTTCGCGCCGCGAGCGCGAGAGTTCGACGCGATCGGCGATCGGCGGGAATTGCCGGTTCGTGCGGCGGAAATTGCCGGTGGCGCGGTGCGGAGGATTGATTGAGCGCGGCGAAATGCCGCGAGTTGGAAGGTGTGAGAAGGCGTGGAAAGCGGCGGCGTGGCGGGGGTTGGCGGTGTTGCGGAACGCGCTAAGCCGCAAGCGGCGTGACGCGCGGCATGGCGGTTGCTTACGGGGAATGTGGGGACAGGAGATTCGCATGTTCGATGGGATGTTCGACAACTCGACGCTGCCGGTGCTTGAGCAGGTGGTGACATTCACCCAGGCTCGGCACGGCGTGCTGGCGGGCAACATTGCGAACCTTGATACGCCGGGCTACAAGAGCCGCGACTTGTCGCCCGAGGCGTTTCACGAGCGATTGAAGAATGCGATCGAAGACCGCCGGGATGCGGCGCAGCCGGCGCCGGCATCGCCGTACGCTCCGTACGAAGTGCAGATGCGGCGGGCGCCGCGCGAGGCGGCAAGCGACTTCGGCAAGGTGACGGAGTCGCTCAGCGGCATCCTGCGGCACGACGAGAACAATACGAGCATGGAAAAGCAGGTCACCGAGATCGCGAAGAACCATGCGACGCACAATTTGGCGCTGAGCTTGATGACGGCGCAGTTTCGATTGCTGAGGGCGGCGATTACGGAGCGGGCGTGAGGGGGAAGAGTGAGTAGGTGAGTAGGTGAGTAGGTGAGTAGGTGAGTACGTGAGTAGGTGAAGCCATCAGCTACTTACTCACTTACTCACCCGTGTCACGAGCGAGTGTCCATTCCACGGATGGAACAAAACCATGTTCACAGCCTTTGACGTGAGCGCGAGCGGGTTGGCGGCGCAGCGGCTGCGGTTGAACGCGATTTCGTCCAACCTGGCGAATATGTCGACCACCCGCAACGAGCGCGGCGAGTCCGAGCCGTACCAGCCGCGGTACGTGACGTTTCAGACTGACACGGAGCTGACCACGTTCGGCGGGGGCAACGGCGTGAAGGTGGCGACGGTCGAGTACTCGCAGGATCCGCCGCTCATGAAGTTTGAGCCGGGGCATCCCGATGCCAACGGCGAGGGCTACGTCGCGTATCCCAACGTCGATATGACGACGGAGTTCGTCGACGCGCTGGAAGCGACGCGGGCGTACGAAGCGAACATCGGCGTGCTGGAGATCAGCAAGGACATGGGGAATCGCACGTTGCAGATTCTGGCGTGAGGTGAGGCGCGAGTTGGGGACATGATGACATGAATTCGATCACGAACACCACGACGTCCGCCCGTGCCTTGCCCCAGCCGCTGGCGGCCGGCAATCAGGCGACGGACGCCTCGTCGTTCAAGGACTTCCTGCTCAAGAGCATTCAGGACGTCAACTCGGCCCAGCAACAAGCCAACCAGGCGGTCGAGTCGCTGATGACCGGCGGCGAGGCCGACCCGGCCACCGTGCTCACGGCGGTCGAGAAGGCGGACCTTGCGTTCCGCATGATGATGCAGATGCGAAACAAGGTGATGGCGGCGTATCAAGAGGTGCGGGACATTCGGATTTGAGCTCTTAGCTATTAGCTGTTAGCCAGAAGGGAAGGAAGTCCCAACCAATTCCGGCTAACAGCTAACAGCTTCACAAGGACCCACGGATGGGATTTCTGAATCAAGCGATTGTGCAGATTCGCGACTTGTTCGCGTCGATGACGCCGGCGGCCCGCATCACGGCGGCGCTGCTGTTGGGCGTGATCGGCGTGAGCCTGGCGTATCTGTTTCAGGACTACGCCGGCGGCAGCCGGGAGTTCCTGTTCAACGGCGAAATGCTGCCGACGGGCGAAGTTACCCGGATGGAGGGCGCGATCGCTCAGAAGGGACTGACGGACGCCAAGCGCGAAGGCAATCGCATCAGCGTACCCAGCGGGCAAAAGGCGGCCTACATGGCGGCGATCGCCGACGGCGGCGCCCTGCCCGCCAACTTCGACACGCTCATCGTCGACGAGCTCGACAAGATCAGCATTTTTAGCGACAGCAAAACACGGGATGCGCGGACCAAGGCCGTCCGCGAACGGGCGCTCTCGATGCTCCTCCAAGACATGGACGGCATCGAGGAAGCGCATGTCCTGTACGACATTCGCGAGCGAAAGGGCCTGGAGCGACAGCACATCTCCGCGACGGTGAGCGTTCGGCCTGCGGCGGGCGAGACGATCGACTACCAGCGCGCTAAGAACATCCGGTTGGCTGTGGCGATGGCGATCGCGGGACTCGACCCCAAGAACGTGGCGATTCTCAACCTGGCCGACGGCTCGCGCGTGGAAGGTCCCGCAGAAATCGGGGCCGAGGCCTTTGAGTCCGAATATTTCCAGCACAAGATCGCCTACGAGCGGTTCATGAAAGACAAGATCGAAGATGTGCTGTGGGATATTCCCGGGGTGCGCGTGCAAGTGACCGCGGAGCTCGACGAATCGCTCGGCGCCGAGACGCGATCGATCAAGCCGGACGGCGACCCGCAGACGGTGAGCGAGGAGACCGACCAGTCGGAGAAGCGAACCACCCAAGTCGAGGATCGCGGCCGCCCCGGGCTCACGGTGCAGGGCCCCGCCGGCACGCCGCCCGATGAGGCGGTCGCCAAGAACGAACAGCTCGACAGCACCAATACGCGCACGGCGCAAAGTTGGGTGCCCACTTCGGAATCCCTGGGACAGACCAGCGGGCTGGTGCCCCAGCACGTGCGAGCGGCGATTGCGATCCCCAGCGACTTCCTCGTGCGCGTGTGGCGGGAAAAAAATCCCGACGTGCCGACCGACCAGCGGCCGACGACCGACAACATCGATCAGTTGGCAGGCGAGTACGAAGACAACATCAAAAAGGTCGTCGTGCCGCTGTTGCCAAAGGAACCGCAGGACGATGTGTACCCGAACGTGCAGGTGACGGTCTTCCAATCGCTGACGCCCGATCCGGTTGAGCCGCCGTCGATGCTGAGCGAGGGGCTCCTGTGGGCGAGCAACAACTCGGGGTCGCTGATCATGGCGGGGCTCGCGCTGGTGAGCCTGGTCATGCTGCGGTCGATGATGAAATCGATTCCCGTGGGGGAGACCAATGTGATCTTGCAAACGCCGTTGGCGGCGGCCGGAGCGGCGGGCGGCGGCGAGTCGCTGGGCCAAGGCGGCCATGGCGGAGCCGAGGGCGACCGTGGAGACGACGCGACAGGCGCCGGCGGGAAGTCGCGGCCTCGCCTACGGCTGAAGAAGGGTCCGAGCCTTAAGGACGACCTCACCGACATCGTGCGCGAGGACCCCGACGCCGCGGCGGCGATTCTGCGGACGTGGATTAGCAGCGCGGGATAGTGGAAGTTGCGAGTTATGAGGCGCGAGGCGCGAGTTAAGGCGCTGACGCGTGCCTCACAACTCGCGCCTCGCGCCTGGAAACTCATAACTCACAACACACATGACTTACGACCGATCAGAACGAATCCGCCGGGCGGCGATCCTCGTCGCCAGCCTGGACGAAGCGCTCGCCGAGCAGGTTCTGGCCGAGCTCCCGCCGGTGGAGCGCGCTCGCGTGCTCGATGAAGCCGAGCGGCTGGAGGAGATCGACGCCGACGAGCGGCAGGATGTGCTCGCGGAGTTCCGGCGGCTGGCGCGCTCCCGTCGCGGCGGCGGCGTGGCCATCGAGTTTGCGGCGTCGGGAAGCGAAGAGGCAAGCAGCGGGGAGCGCGGGGCGAAGGGACCATCGGCCTCGAGAGTGGCGGCCGCGGGAGCCACCTTGAGCGACTCGGACGCGGCGGCGATGGCGGAGCTGCTGTCGCACGAGCATCCGCAGATTGTGGCGGCGGCTTTGTCCCGCTTGGGCGACGACCCATGCGCGGCTGTGTTCGCCGCGTTGCCGCCCTCCTTGCAGGCCGAGGCGTTGGCTCGATTGGCGTCGCTGGCTCCGGCGGACGAGGAGGCAGTGCTCGAAGTGGAGTCGCAACTGCAGCATCGGATGCAGCAGCGCCGCGATCTGGCGGCGCGATCGGCGGCCGGCGCCGCGCTGGTCGAAAAGATTCTGGCCCGCACGCCGTCGGCCCAGCGGATGTACCTGCTCGAGCGGCTCTCGTCGAAAAATGGCACGGCGCGGCCGGCGACTCCGTCGGTGCAGAACGCGCCCGAGGCGAACTCGACGCTGACGTTTGCGGCCGCGCCAACGGCCGTCACAGTCGATCCCTTGGCGCAGCAAGCCAGGAATCTCGCACGGGCCGTTCGTCGGGCGCGCGAGGCCGGAGCGTATGACGCGTACGACGGGTCTGCGCACGGTTCGCCCATCGCGCCCGCGACGGGCGATTGCATGGAGGAATTGGATTTGCTCAACGACGAGGCCCTTGTGGCGGCATTGCGGTTAGCAGGCGAGCGAACGGTGCTCCGCGCGCTGGCGGCTTCCGGCGAAGCGTTTCTCAATCGCGTCGCCGGCATGCTGCCGCGGCGGCAAGCTCGCAAGTTGCGCCGCATGCTGCGCGGCTTGGGGCCCACGCGGCTGGCCGATTTGCACGCGGCGCAACACGAGTTGCTGCGATTGGCCCACGACTGCACTGCGGCAGGAGCGCGTCGCGAAGCGCGAAGTTCGCAAGCGGCTTAGGCGAACGGCGCCGGCTGAGGGTACGAGTTGACGGCCGTTGAGACGGATCTTGCATGGCGACGATTATCAAACCTGATGCTCGCGAGCACGGCTCGGGGACGGCGTTTCGCCATGTGGCGTACGATCTGACGGATATGGCCGCCGGGGCGGACGACTACCTGGACGGCGTGCGGCGCGAGGCGGCGAAGATCGTCGAAGAAGCCCAGCGCGAGGCGACGGCCGTGCGGCAGCAGGCCGAGGCGGCGGGCCGACAGGCTGCGGAGCAAGCGATCGAGCGGATTCTGGATGAGAAGGTTGCGAAACAGATGAAGACGCTCACGCCGGCGCTGGCGGCGGCGGCGGCGCAGATTCGCGACGCTCGGCAGGACTGGCTGCAGCGGTGGGAGTCGGCGGCGCTGGGGTTGGCCACGGGAATCGCCGGGCGGCTGATTCGCGGCGAGCTCTCTCGTCGGCCGGAGATCAGCCTGCAATGGGTCCGCGAGGCTTTGGAACTGACGGCCGGCGGCGGCGAGATCGCCATTCACTTGCACCCCTCCGACCAGCAGGCGTTGGACCGACAGGTGACGCAAATCGCCGCCACGATGCACCCGACGGCAACGGTGCGATTGGCGGCGGACGAGTCGGTGACCGCCGGCGGGTGCCGCGTCGTCACGGAGTTCGGCAGCGTGGATATGCAGATCGAGGCGCAGTTGGAACGGATCAAGCAGGAATTGAGTTGACGCAATGATCACCCTCCGACTCCCTCCCCATCGAGGGGAGGGTGACGGAGCAACCGAAAACGTATGACCACCCTCCCCTCCCATCTCGACAGCGCAATTCTCGCCGGGCTGACCGGTAGCGTCGTGCAGACGACCGGGCTGACTGCTGCGGTGGCGGGGATGCCTGCGCCCGTGGGGGCGCTGGTCGGCATCCAGCGGCCGGCCGGCGGCGAGATCGAGGCCGAGGTGATCGGATTTCGCGGCGACCACACATTGGTCATTCCTCTGGCGAATCTCGAAGGCGTGCGGCGCGGCAGTCCGGTGCGGCTGGTGCGCACGGCGCGAACGCTGCGACTGGGCCGCGAGCTGTTGGGCCGCGTCATCGACGCCCGCGGGCGCGCGATCGACGGCCGACCGCAACCGGTACTGCAAGAGCGCGCCCCTCTGGAGGGGCCGATGACGCCGGCCACCGAGCGGCCGCGAATCGATCTCCCGTTGGGCGCCGGCGTACGGGCAATCGATGGGATGCTCACCTGCGGGCGTGGGCAGCGGCTGGGAATCTTTGCCGGCTCGGGCGTCGGCAAGAGCGTGCTCATGGGGATGATGGCCCGTTATACGGCGGCCGACGTGGCGGTGATCGCGCTGGTGGGCGAGCGCGGCCGCGAGGTCAACGACTTCCTCGAGCGCGAACTGGGGCCCGAGGGCCTCGCGCGAAGCGTCGTGGTGGTGGCGACCAGCAACGAGCCGGCGCCACTGCGGGTGCGCGCAGCGTACGCGGCCACGACGATTGCCGAGTATTTTCGCGACACGGGCGCCGACGTCCTGTTGGTGATGGACTCGGTGACGCGGTTCGCGCTGGCGCAGCGCGAGATCGGCCTGGCGGCCGGCGAACCGCCGACGACGCGCGGGTTTCCGCCGTCGACATTCGCCTTATTGCCGCGGTTGGTGGAGCGAGCCGGCCGCACGACGCGGGGCAGCATCACAGGGTTCTACTCCGTGCTGGTCGAGGGCGACGACGAGAACGAGCCGGTGGCCGACACGATGCGCGGACTGCTTGACGGCCACGTGTGGCTGTCGCGGCGGCTCGCCGAACGCGGACACTACCCGGCGATCGACGTGCTACGCAGCATCAGCCGCCTGGCGAACGAACTTTCGGCGGCGGACGAGCGACAAGCGCGGCAGACAATCCGCGAGCTGCTGGCCGTTTACGCCGAGAACGAGGACTTGGTGACGATCGGCGCCTATCGCAAGGGCGCGAATCGGACGCTCGACGCGGCAGTCGAGATGCGGGATGCGATCAACGGGCACTTGCGTCAACGCGTCGACGAGCGGGTGACGCTCGACGACGTGCGGCGGGATCTCAAGGCGCTGGCTGCGGCGTGTCAGACGCGGCTGGCGAGCGGCGCGGCGGCGGCGCAGGTTCCGATGCAAGTCCCCACCGCGTCACGCATGGTTTCCCCTGCAGCGCCCGCGGCGGCGAAGAAGAAACCGACGGTGATTAAGCGAGGATGAAAGAGAACTGACCTCCGGCCCCCTCCCCCTTGCGGGGAGGGCTGGGGAGGGGGACGAAGCGGGTACTCGTGCGGCGTTGCGTGTACCCAATTCAACGCCCCTCCCTAACCCCTCCCCATCCAAGGGAGGGGAACGGATTGGACGGCTCAAGCCATGCCCCGATTTCGCTTTCGACTTCAGACGCTCAGTCGGCTCCGCGAGAGTGCTCGCGACGAGCTACGGGGGCGGCTCGCCGAGGCGTATCAGGCCGAGCAGATCCTTGCCGAGCAACGAACCGCGGTCGCCGTCGAGGCGGCGGCGCTGGCCGACGCCCAGCGGCGGATGATGTCCGACGGCGCGCTCGACGTGACGCGCGTGTTGGAGACGCAGCGCTACCAGCTTGCGCTGGAAGCCCAGAGCCGCACGATGGCCGAGCAAGCGGCGCGATTGGCCGAGGAGGCGGAGGCGCGGCGGCAGGCGGTCGTCGAGGCGGATCGCGACGTGCGGGTGCTCGACAAGCTGCGCGAGCGGCGGCTGGCCCAGTATCAGTACGCCGAGCAATGCGCGGAGGCAAAGGTGCTGGACGAGATCGCCGCGATGCGCTGGGAGGTCCCTGAATCATGAGCGCCCTCTTGCGTTGGACCATGCCGTTGGTAGCGTACCTGTGCGTCGGCACGGTGATTTCCGCGGCGCTGGGCTACGGATATCTACGGCGCAGCGGCAAGCTGGACGACGACACGATGTTTCGCATCGTCGCGTTGGTGCAGGGCGTCGACCTCGACAAGCTAGCCCAGGAAGGCCAGAAGACGGTCGAGGGGACGCCGCCCGAAGAGCCGTCGTTCGCCGAGCAGCAGCAGCGCCTGCAGACCGCGACGCTCCACTTCGACGGCAAGCAGAAGCAGCTCGTCGACTCGCTCAACGAATTCGACTCCCAGCTCAAACGGCTGAGCGCGGCGCAGGAGCGATACGCCCAGCTCCGCGCCGTCGTCGAGCGCTACCTGCAAGAACAACGCAAGCAGGTCGAGGATCTCTCTCGTGCCAAGGTCCGCGAGCAACTTGAAGCGCTGATTCCCAAGAAGCAGGCCAAGCCGATCCTCATCAATATGATTCGGGACGGGCAGATCGATGAAGTGATCCTGCTGCTGGGCAGCATGAAGCCGCAGATTCGCAAGGAGATTCTGCGCACGTTCGACACGTCGGAAGACGTGGAAATCCTGTACCAGATTCAGAAACACATGCTGACGGACGATCCGGCGCGGCCGATCATCGACGCGCAGTTGGAAGCGCTCAAGGAACTCAAGTCCCAAGACAAGTGACGACGCGACGCGCGCCGGAGCGAAACTCGACGGGAGAAGCGAATGGCTAGCCAGGTTATTGACTCGCTGTTGCAAAACGTGGCGCCGACGCGAAGCGTCGAGCCGCTGCCCCGCGCTGGGGACGAGAGCGGCAAGTTTGCCCCTGTGCTCGATCGCGCGCTGCGGCCTGGAGAGCGGCCGAATCCTCGAGAGGCGGCAAGCGATGCGGATGACGCCGACGTCGACGCGGCGCCAACGCCCCGGGCCGCGGAACGCAACGACGACGAAGCGACCGCCAGCGACGCGATAGAGGCCGAGTCGGCTGAGTCCACTGCGGACGAGGAGACGTCGAGCGCGCCCCGGGACGACGATCAGGACGCGTCCGAGATTTCTGCTGAGACCGCGGCGACGGCCGAGGCGCAAGCTGCATCAATCGTCGTTGCAACGGACAATTCGACGGGCGAGTCAGGCGAAGTTGACGTTGCGCCGACCCTTGCAGCGGCAGACACGGCAACGGAGTCAGAATCTGACGAGAATTTGCCCCAGGACGGGCTGCCGGCGCGTAACTCGGCGACCAGCGGACAAACAAAACAAGAACTCGGCGACGCGCGCCCAGTTGATGGCGCCGTAGAGATCGGCGACGTGCAACAAGTTCCGGTTCGGAATGAAAAGGTCCGTGCGAAGGGCGTCGACGCGGCGCACCAGAGCAACAGGGCGGAAGCCGTGGAGCAGTCGGCGGCGCCCGCCGCTCCCGAGGACGCGCAAACGGAGTCAGCCGCGCCGGATACGACGCAGGCAATCACTGAGGAATTTGCCGAAAAAGGACGCCTGGCCTCGTCGCAGGACGCTGGCGAGGCATCCACAATTGTGGAGCCCACGGCGGCGGACGGCGGCGACGAGCCGCCCTTGTCCGACGGCGATGGACGGGAGGCGCGTCACACGGAGGCGCACCGACCGGCCGAGACGACGGAAGCCGCGGAGATCGAGAAAGCGGCGGCGCCTGCGGAAATCGGCGCTACGCCGGCGACCGACAAGGTTCCGGACGATCATGGCACAGCGCCCCCTGCCGCGGCCCCCAGCGCTGCGGAGGCGGCGCCAGCGCGCGGCGCGGCGGCGCTCGCGTGGTCGTCGACGGGCCAATCCATTCCAACTTCGGCCGAGCGGGGCGACGCCGACGCGACGGGACACGTCGATCGTGCACGGTTCTTGGGCCGCGTCGAGGGCGCCATTCGCTCGGCCCAACAACGCGACGGCCGCGTGCAGGTGCGGCTCAGCCCGCCGGAGCTTGGGGCGCTGCGGATCGAGCTGACAGTACAGCACGGAGTGCTTAGCGCGCGGCTGGAAGCCGAGACCGCCGCGGCGCGGAACCTGCTACTCGACAACTTGCCGGCGCTGCGCGACCGCCTGGCGCAGCAGGACATTCGCGTGGAGCGATTCGACGTCGACGTGCGTCGCGACGGCGGCGGGTCGAACCAGCAAGGCGCCCAGGACCGCCCCGCGAGCGACCCGGGTTGGCAAGGCGACGGACGGCGCGAGCGGCCGGCGGCGCGACAGGCGGAGGCAACGCGCGGGTCGAGGCCTGTTGCGACGCGGACCAACAACGATGCGGCGCTGGATGTGCGGGTGTGAATGGCGAGGACGCGGTCGAGAGAATTTGGATCCACTCAAATTGATACGGCGGGAATCCCTCCCCTAGCCCCTCTCTTTGAGGGAGGGGGATCAAGAACCACGGATAAATCACATGGCGACTACGCCTTCGATTAACACGTTCAATCCTGCATTCGCCGACCAACAGGTCGAAGCGGGCGGAATCAACGACGTCGATATCGGCGACTTCCTGAACATCATGATCACCGAGTTGCAGAACCAGGATCCGCTCAACCCGCTGGAGAACGACGAGCTGGTCGCGCAGATCAGTCAGATTCGCTCCGTGGGCGCCACGGAGAAGCTGACGGAAACGCTCGACTCGGTGCTGCTGGGGCAGAACATTTCCAGCGCCACCAATTTGATCGGCGCCGAGATCGACGCCATCTCGGACGACAACCAGAAGGTGACCGGGCTGGTGGAGCGCGTGAGCGTGGCCGACGGCAAGCCGAAGCTACATCTCGACCTCAATCCGCGCGCCGAGGTATCGGAGGACGACGAGGGCGGCGTCGAAGCGGGTAAGTACGAGTACATGGTCGTGTGGAAGCAGGACGGAGCGCTGCTGGCGGTCGACCCGCTGGCAAACACCGAGGAGGGTTACCTCGAAGTCAAGGAAGACGGCGTGGCAATCCAGCTCAGCAACCTGCCGGTGAGCAAGGCGGAGAAGCAAGTGTTCCGCCGCGAAGTGGGCGAGGAGGACTTTCACCTCGTGGGTGCGTTGCCCGACGGCAAGAGCGCAACGTTCCTCGACGTGGTGGCCAGCGACGACCTGGGCGACCTGATCCTGGGCGGAGCTCCGCAAATGTTGGAGCCGTCGCGAACGTTCGTCGTTAGTCTGAACAATGTCGGCGAGATTCGTCCGCCGCGATAGTGGAAGAGTAAGTAGGTGAGCCCTGGTCGGCAATCGTGCCCTTCTTAATTACTCACCCACTCACCTGGCCCGCGAAGTTGCCGATAACATTCAAACTTTGACCTAACACGGAGACCATACTATGGGTCTGCAAACGACCATGACCACGTCGCTCACCGGCATGACGGCCGCGGAGACGACGATCGACGTGGTGGGCAACAACGTCGCGAACGCCAACACCGTGGGCTTTAAGGAATCCTACGTCAGCTTTGCCACGCAGTTCCTGCAAACCCAGAGCATCGGCTCGGCGCCGACCGACTCCCGCGGCGGCACCAACCCGCGGCAAGTGGGCCTCGGCGTCAAAGTGGCCGAAATCTCGCCGGACTTCACGCAGGGAACCGTCGAGATCAGTTCCAACCCGCTGGACCTGGCCATTCAGGGCGACGGATTTTTCATCGTCCAAGGCCCGCAGAACGAGCAGTTCTACACTCGCAACGGCCAGTTCAAGACGAACGCCAACAACGAGATCGTCACCATCACCGGCCATCGCGTGATGGGCTTCACGGTGAACTCGAACTTTGAGCTGCAGACGTCGGCGCTGGAGCCGCTCACAATCCCCCTCGGGCAGGCGGCCGTGGCGAAGGCCACCGAAAACGTGAGCATGGAAGGCAATCTCAATCCAAACGACGACGTGGGAACGCTCAACGAGATCATCCAGTCCAGCATCTTGAGCGACGGTTCGCTGCCGTCGCCGTCGGGGCCGCCGACATCGGCGAATACCGTGACGCTGCCCAACATCGACACCACCGGCCTTGCGTTGGGCACGACGGCTTCGCCGGTGATTGTCCCGGGGTCTTACTATTACCGATTCGCGTTTGCCGACGCGGACGGCAACGAGGGTCCGCCGTCGGTCGTGTCCGACGTGGTCTCAGTGGGCGGGACGGGCGTTGACTCGATTGAATTGGGCGGCGTCGGCGCCCTGCAACTGCCGGAGTCGACAGACCCGGCGTTCAACGGGGCGGGAGCGACGCTGAGAATCTATCGCGGCACATCGCCGACCGGCACGTTTAATCTGGTCGGCTCCGTAACGGCAGGCGACGATGACTTCTCCGACACCGCCGTTGCCGGCACGACGGCGCTCATCGATACGGGCCTGTCGAGCAACACCTACAGCTACTACATCACGTTTTACCAATCGAGCTCGGGCGCCGAGAGCCGGCCGGGCGCCCAGTTTGGGCCGTTTACCACGGACGCGACGAACTCGCCGCGCGTGCGGCTGGACAATTTTCCGACGCCGACGGCGCCGTACGATCAGATCCGAATTTATCGCAACGTGACCAGCAGTCCCACGTCCTTTTACCGGGTTGCGACCATCGATCCCAGCGAGTCCTACATCGACAGCTCGCCGGACAGCACCATCATCGATCCCGCCAATCTGATCGACCTCGAAGGTCCGCCGATCACCCCGGGGACGTTGCTTACCGACGTCGTGTCGCGGAACGGCGCCAACTACAACAACCTATTCCAGGTTGGCACGCTCGACTTCACCGGTTCGAAGAACGGCCGGGAACTTGCGGAGCGGACGTTCGACGTGACCGCCACGTCGACCGTCCAAGAACTTCTGGGCTTCATGAACGAGGCGATGGGCGTGGTGACCGACGCGCCAGAAACCACCTTCCCCGATGCGCCGTTCGGGTACGGCGGCCGAGTGACCAGCGACGGCCGGCTGGAATTCACCTCCAACTTGGGCGAAGAGAACGCACTGGAGATCGACTTGTCGGCGTTTCGTATGACGCCCACGTCAACCGGCGCCGAAACATCCGTCGCCCTGGCGTTCACCAGCACGCAAGAGGCCAACGGCGAGGGCACGACGGCCGACGTCATCGTCTACGACAGCCTGGGCACGCCGATTCGCGTTTCGATTACGACCGTGCTCGAGCAGGTCGATTCCACCGGCGCCCGGTTCCGGTGGATCGCCACGTCGCCGGACAACGCGCCGGCCTCGGGCGTGAGCTCGTTCGTCGGCACCGGCGTCATCGAAACCGACGGCAACGGCCGCTTCCGCTCAGCCACCGAGGACCGCGTGGCGATCGACCGCGGCAGTTCGCCCGCCGTGTCCCCGCTGGAGTTCCAACTCGACTTCTCGCAGATCACCGGCCTGAACGCCCCCACCGAGTGGGCCGCGGGCGTGCAGGACGGTCTGGCGGCCGGCACGCTCACGAGCTTTATCATCACCGAAAGCGGGCTGATCTCCGGCGTGTTCAGCAACGGCAGCTCGCGCGACTTGGGACAGGTTCGCATGGCCCGATTTGCCAACAACGTTGGTCTCGAACAATTGGGCGACAACCTGTTCCAAGCTGGCGTCAACTCAGGCCTGCCGATCATTGGCGACCCGGGCTCGCAGGGCATTGGCAACATCACGGCCGGCGCCGTCGAGCTGTCCAACACCGACATCGGACAGAACCTGATCAAGCTGATCCTGGCGTCGACGCAGTACCGCGGCGGCGCACGGGTGATCACCGCGGCACAGGAGCTGCTTGACGAGTTGCTGGCGCTGCGGCGATAGGCGGTCGCGTGAAGCCGTCTAGCCGCGGTCCCCTCATGTCTTTTCGAGGTCCTCCGAGGAATCTGGCCGGACCCCTCGGCGGACCTCGGCGTGACATGACGCGCGGGGCGCTGATTATAACGACTGCGCCGGTGGCGCCGCGGCTATGTCGCAGGCGATTTGCGGCTTGGAATCGTCGCAATGCTATGGTTGAGCGGTCACGCCCTGCCTCGGGCGGATCGTCAGCTGACATTGCGACGGAGTACCGCAAGAATGGCCGATGAAACACATCCCGATCCCGCCCCCGAAGCGCCGGCCGCGAAAGGACCAGGCCTAATGACGTTGGTCAAAGCGGCGGCGTTCATTTCGGTGATTGTCATTGTCCAAATGTGCGCGGCCGCGATGCTGATCCCGTCGGCCGAAAAAACGGCGGAGGTGGGCCGCGCGCTCGTTGGCGCCGACCACCACGCCGAAACAGACGACCATGGCGGAGAACACAAGGAAGGCGGCCACGGCGAGCACACGCGCGAGGTGACGCTGGGGACGTATCGCATCGTGTCGTTCAACCCCAAGACGGCCGCGAGCCTGAGCGTTGACTTCGAGTTGTTTGGCACCGTGCTAGCGGAGGAAGAGGCAGAGTTCCTGCACCTGTACGCCGCCCACGAGAAGCGCGTCAGCGAGCAGATCACGATCGCCGTCCGGGGGTTGCAAGCGGACGACCTGACGGACCCAGGTTTGGGCTTGCTGAAACGAATCATTTTGGAGAAAACCAACCGCGCTCTCGGCAAGCCGCTGGTGCGCGAGGCCGTGGTGAGCCAGTTCTCATTCATCGAGCGCTGAGCGGCTTCGGCGCCACCAGACGCCACCTCCTGAAGTGGAATGGATTCCCATGGCTGACGACCCGCAACAGATCGGTCAGGACGAGATCGAAGCCTTGCTGCGCCAGTCTCAAGGGGGCGGGGCCGCCCCGGCGCCGGCCGCCCCGGCGGCGGCTCCCAAGGCGAGCGCAGCGCCGCCAGCCCCGGGCGTCTCGCAGGACGACATCGAGCTGCTGCTACGCAAGGCCGAGCAGGCACTGGCGTCGATCGACGAGCCCGTGGACGGCGGGACGCCCAGCGTCCAATCGTTCAAGTTCCCTGACTTCACCGGCGCGACGGCCAACACTGAGTCGGCCACGCTGGAGCTGATGCGGGACGTTGAGCTCGATCTGACCATCGAATTGGGCCGCACGCACATGCATCTGGAAGACGTGCTGCGATTGAGGCAGGGAGCGGTGGTGACACTCGACAAGCTGGCGGGTGATCCGGTGGACATCTACGCTAACGGCCGGCTCATCGCCCGCGGCGAAGTGCTGGTGCTCAACGACAACTTCTGCGTTCGCGTCGCGGAACTGCTTTCCGGCGAGGAACCCAAGGCGGCGTGATCCAATGCCGCGATGCCACGGA
>JBIOVA010000217.1:0-5656 GCA_044867485.1 Lacipirellulaceae bacterium
ACTGCTGATACACTTCCGGCGGCCCGCCAATCGGGTCTTCGATGTCTCCTTCGTCGACTCGCAACGTCAGCGTCCGCCCGGCTGCTTCCGGCCAGCGGCGAACAATTTGCTGCCGATGCGCGCCGGTCAGCGTGAGGATCGCGTCCGCGTGCCGCACCAGTTTCTCGGTCAAGGGTTGCGTCTCATGCTGCGAAATGTCAAGCCCGCGGCCGCGCATCGTGGCCACCGCCTCCGGCGCCGCGCACCCGCCCGCCGACGCCGCCACCCCCGCCGACTCAATTCTCACGCCCCGCTGCTCCAACTCATGGGGCATGCAGCCCAGCCGTTCGGCCACGAGCCCGCGCATGATCGCCTCGGCCATCGGGCTCCGGCACGTGTTTCCAGTGCAAACGATGACGATCACCATGCCTGCCAGTCGCTCCAAAGCGTCGCGCGGCACCACGCCCTCGCGGAGACACTCGCACCGCTCGGGACCCACGCGCACGACTGTCGAGGCCTGCCCGTAGCGACACGGCCCGTCGTCCAGCACGAGCGCCACGTGATTGCCCAAACTCTTGACCGCCTCCTGGGCCGTCACAGCCGGCGGATCGCCGCTGCGGTTGGCGCTGGTCAGCACCAGCGGCCCGGCGAGCATTCGCATCACGTCGAGCACCGACGGGTGGGCCGGCACGCGCAGCCCCACCTCGCCGTTGGGCGCCACGGCGGCCCGGACCTCAGGCGGCAATTGCCGGACCAGGCCCTCATCATCGCCATGCTTGACGACCAGCGTCACCGGCCCCGGCCAGCACCGCCGCCCCAGCCGCTCCGCCTTCAACCCAAGCTGCGGGGCGTAGTCCAGCGCGTCTTCGATGCTGCGAATCGCGAGCGTCAGCGGCGCGTCGTCGGCCCGGCCCTTGGCCTCGAAAATCCGCGCCACGCCGTCCCGCCGCCGGGCGCTCGCCGCCAGCCCGTACACGGTTTCGGTGGGGAAAACGACCAGCTTCCCTTCGGCCAGCGTCTGCACCGCCCGGTGCACCACGTCGCGACTGTCGTCCGCCTTGCGTAGATTGATGATGACAGGTGGCATGGCGGTTCGTACACGAAGCTGCCAGCTTCGTCAGGGGAGGGGCGACGCCGAGCTCGTCCCGCACGCTTCCATGAACTTCCGTGGCTGCTCGCAACGGAGATGACATTTCCCCAGTTGGCCGCCACAATCGAGAACAATTGAGAGCGGGCCGGAACTCAATTCCACAGCCCCTCCGGCCAGCACCCCGCCCTGCGCTCGAAGATTCTCAAATATACTGCCGTACAGCGCGGCCGGTCAACCGGCGCGGCCCCCCTTGCAATTGCGTCAACCTTATCGCACGCAACGAGTTACGCCCCCAGCCGTCGCATGAACGCTCGCGTCGTGGTCGCCGGATTGTTGCTGCTCGCAGCCTGCGCCGCGGGGTGCGTGGGCTCGCCTGGGGCGGTCGTGCAGCCCGAGTTGGTGTGGGGCAAGCAGGGCATCGCCGCGGGTGAGCTCCAAAAGCCGCGGGCCATCGCCATCGACGCCCACGACCAGCTCTATCTGGTCGACATGACCGCCCGCATCCAAGTCTACGACGCCGACGGCAAGTACCTTCGCGGTTGGCGCACGCCGGTGAGCGTCAACGGCCGGCCCACCGGACTGACCATCGCCAAAAGCGGCCGGCTGCTGGTACCCGACACGCACTACTACCGCGTCCTGGTTTACGAGCCCGACGGCACGCCGGTCGAGGACGCCACGCTCGGCGGCGTCCAAGGAAGCGGTCCGGGCGAGTTCGCCTTTGTGACCGACGTGGCCGAGGATTCCGCCGGCAACCTTTACGTGTCGGAATACGGCGACAACGACCGCATCCAGAAGTTTTCGCCCACGGGCGAGTTTCTCCTACAATGGGGCGGCACGGGCGAGGAACCGGGCCAATTCCGCCGCCCACAGAGCCTCGAAATCGATGCCCAGGACCGCATTTGGATCGCTGACGCCTGCAACCACCGCATCCAGGTTTTCGACACGCAAGGCAAGCTCATCGCCCTCTGGGGCGAAGAAGGTTCCAGCCCCGGCCAGCTCTACTACCCCTACGGAATCGCCTTACACGACGGCAGCGTCACCATCTGCGAATACGGCAACCAGCGTATCCAGAAATTCACCCCCGAGGGAAAATCGCTGGGAACCTGGGGAGCCCACGGCCGCGCCCCAGGCCAGCTCCACAACCCCTGGGCCCTCGCCTTCGACAGCCAGGGCCGCTTGCACGTCCTTGATTCCAATAATCACCGCGTCCAGCGCATCAGGTTCTAAAGGGCAATTAACCACGACGACACGACGAGCACGACGATGGGACATGGAATTGACAGGATAACAGGATCGGCAGGATCGACAGGATCGACAGGATCAATGCACCTTGGCTTGTATCCTGTCGATCCTGCTCCATCCTGTTATCCCGTCAATTCAGCGCTGCCCCACATCGTGCCCGTCGTGTCGTCGTGGTGAAAACTCCCCCATGTTCAACCACTCCCTCGCCTTCGACCGACCCGGTTACCTGGCGCTGCTTGCGCTGGTGCCGGTCATGTGGTGGTTGGGCTATCGCAGCCTCGCGGGGCTCGGCCGATGGCGTCGGGCGATGGCGCTCGTCCTGCGGTCGGCCGTGATGGTGCTCATCGTGCTGGCCGTGGCCGACGCCCAGTTCCAGCGCAAAAGCGAGTCGCTCACCGTCGTCTACCTGCTCGACCAGTCGCTCAGCATCCCCGCCGACCAGCGGGCCGCAATGGTCGACTACGTGCGCCGCTCCATCGACCAGCACCGCGACGACTCCCGCGGCGATCGCTTCTCGGTGATCATCTTCGGCCGCGACGCCGAGGTCGAAATCCCGCCGGTCGCCGTCAACGAAGCGCTGCAGAGCCGCTTCGAGAGCCTGCTCGACCCCGAGTACACCGACCTCGCCACCGCCATCCAGCGGGCCAAGGCGATTTTCCCCTTCGACGCGGCCAAGCGCATCGTCCTGGTCACCGACGGCAATCAAAACGTCGGCAACGGCTACCGCGAAGCCCGCACCGCCGCCGACGCGGGCGTCAGCATCGACGTGGTGCCGGTGTACCTCTCGGCCCGCGGCGAAGTCGCCGTCGAAAAGCTCGACATCCCCGCCGGCGTGCGCCGCGGCCAACCGTTCGACATGCGCGTCGTCCTCCGCAACGATGCCCCGGCCGACGCCGCGCCCGGCGGCGCCGCCGCCGTCTCCGGCAAGCTGCTCCTGGTCCGCAAAGCCGGCGAGCGCGAGGAAGCCATCGCCGAGCAAGACATCACCGTCCCGCCCGGCCGGCAGGTGTTCACCGTCCCGCAGGAGATCGAGCAGCCCGACTTCTACACCTACGAGGCCCGCTTCGTCCCGGCCGACCCGGCCGACGACGTCATGACGCAGAACAACGCCGCGTCCGCGTTCACCTACATCCGCGGCAAGGGCCAGGTGCTGCTCATCGAAAACGTCGAGAAACGCGGCCAGTTCGACTTCCTCGTCGAACGGCTCCGCAACGAGAACGTCGAGGTCACGGTCGTCGGCTCCGACCAACTCTTTAACTCGCTCGCCGAGCTGCAGCGCTACGACGCCGTCGTCCTCGCCAACGTGTCGCGCAGCGCCGTCGACGACGCCGACAACGTCTCCGCATTCTCCGACGAACAAATCGAAATGCTCGTCCGCAACACCCGCGAGCTCGGCTGCGGCCTGATCATGCTTGGCGGGCCCGATACCTACGGCGCCGGCGGGTGGGCCAACACCAAGCTCGAAGAGGCGATGCCCGTTGACTTCCAGATCAAAAGCGCCCAGGTCGTTCCCGTCGGCGCCCTGGTCCTCATGATGCACGGCGGCGAGATGCCTCAGGGCAACTATTGGCAGAAACGCATCTCCATGGAAGCTGTCAAACTTCTGGGCAGCCGCGACTACTGCGGCCTCGTCCAGTGGAACGGCAACGACCAGTGGATTTGGGGCCAGTCGCAGGGCGGACTCATTCCCGTCGGCCCTAGCCGGGCGATGATGCTCGCCCGCATCGACCGCCTGCAAATCGGCGATATGCCCGCCTTCGACGGCAGCATGAAGCTCGCGGCCCAAGCCTTCGGCAAGCTCGGCGCCAAGGCCGCCGTCAAGCACATGATCATGATCAGCGACGGCGACCCCGCCGCCCCGGCCCGCTCCACAATCACCAAGTTAGTCAATCTCGGCGCCAAGGTGAGCACCATCGCCGTCGGCTCCCACGGCTCGCTCGGCAGTCAGACGCTCAAAGACATCGCCAAGCAAACCAATGGCAAGTATTACGAAGTCCGCAACGCCAACGCCTTGCCGAAAATCTACCAACGGGAAGCCCGCCGCATCGCCCGTCCGCTCGTTTACGAGCCGCCCGACCCCATGCTCCCCGTCGTTGTCGGCGGCGACCACGAAATCCTCCGCGGCCTCGAAGGCGGCCTGCCGCCCTTCACCGGCTACGTGCTCACGCAAGTGAAAGAGAACCCGCTTGTCGAAGTGCTGCTCCGCGCCCCGCGACCCGAGAAGCCCGAGAACACGACGCTGCTCGCCGCGTGGACCTACGGCGCCGGCAAGGCCGTTGCCTTCACCAGCGACGCCGGCGCTGCCTGGACCCAACGCTGGACTGGCTGGGAAGGCTACGACAAGTTCTTCAGCCAGGTCATTCGCTGGGCGATGCGTCCCACCGGCGACACCGGCAATTTCACCGTCGCCACCGACGTCCGCGACGGCAAGACGCAAGTCGTCGTCACCGCGCTCGACGCCGGCGAGGACTTCCTCAACAACCAGTCGATGACCGCCACCGCCGTGGCGCCCGATATGTCGACGGTCCCCATCCGCATCGAGCAGGTCGCCCCGGGCCGCTACGTTGGCGAGTTCCCCTCCGAAATGGCGGGCAGCTATCTCGTCGTCGTGAACCCCGGCGCCGGTCGCGCTCAGATTCGCACCGGCGTCAGCGTCGGCTACTCGGCCGAGTACCGCGACAACGAGACCAACACATCGCTTTTGGAATCCCTCGCTCGCATCCCGGCCGGCGACAACGACGGCCCCGCCGGCGAATACGTGCGCGACGGGCTCGCGGTCGTCGCGGCCGAGGACTCGATCGCCCAAAACCCCTTCCGCCGCGACCTCCCGCAGGCCGTTACGAACCAATCGATTTGGCCTTGGCTCGTCGTCGCCGCCAGCGTGTTGTTCTGGACCGACGTCTTCGTCCGCCGCGTACAGATCGACCTCACCTGGCTGTGGGCCGCGTTGGCCCGACTGCGCGACCGCGTCCTCGGCCGCGACCGCGCCGCCGCCGAACCCGCCACGATGAGCCGCCTCCGCAGCCGCAAGCAAGAAATCGGCGAACAAATCGAAGGCCGCCGCGCACAGGCACGCTTCCAACTCGACGAAGGCGACGCGACCGCGACAACCTCCTCGCCGCTCGCCGGCTTAGCGTCCTCCGACCAACCCAAGCCGAAGCCCCCCACCGCCGCCCCCGAATCCCAACCCGACGCCGCGCAACCCGAGTCCTACACAGAACGCCTCCTCCGCGCCAAAAAACAAGCCCGCCGCGACCGGGATGATGGCGAGCTGAATTGACAGGATCACAGGATCGGCAGGATGAACAGGATTCGGAAAAAGACGAAACAAACAACAACGCTCAT
>JBIOVA010000218.1:0-90822 GCA_044867485.1 Lacipirellulaceae bacterium
TGGCACACTTGTCGGGCCGCATTCCCAAGCGGCTCTATGCCACGGCGAGCAGCCCCGAAGAAGGCGCCATCACCCGACAACCGCGGTGAGCTGTGGCCGATTCCACTGACCCGCCGTTGAATGTCGCCGCTATCCTGGGCCCGGAAGGCTCGATCGCCCGGAGGCTCGACCACTACGAGCTCCGCCCCCAACAGCTCGACATGGCCGACGCCGTCGCCGCGGCGATCGCCGGGAAGCGGCATCTGATCGTCGAAGCCGGCACGGGCGTCGGCAAGAGTTTTGCCTATCTCGCGCCCGCCATCCTCGCCGCCACCGATCCGACGGTCGACAAGCCGCCCCGCGTGGTCGTCTCCACGCACACGATCAGCCTGCAGGAGCAGCTCATCGGCAAGGACCTGCCGCTGCTCAACAGCGTGATCCCCCGCGAGTTCTCGGCTGTGCTGGTGAAAGGCCGCCGCAACTACATCAGCCTACGCCGCCTGCAGTCCGCGGTCGTTCGCAGCAGGAGTCTGTTCGACGGCGACGAGGCGGCCGAGCAATTGCGCGACATCCGCCACTGGAGCGACCAAACCGCCGACGGCTCGCTGAGCGACCTCCCCTACAAGCCGCTCCCGCAAGTGTGGGACGAAGTCGCGAGCGATCACGGCAACTGCATGGGCCGCCGCTGCCCCACGTACAACAAGTGCTTCTACTACGCCGACCGCCGCCGCGTGCAGCACGCGCAGATTCTGGTGGTCAACCACGCGCTGTTCTTCAGCGACCTTGCGCTCCGCCGCCAGGGGGTCAGCATCCTGCCGGACTACGACATTGTCGTCCTCGACGAAGCCCACACGGTCGAAGCCGTCGCCGCCGACCATCTGGGCATCTCGCTCACGAGCAGCCAGATCGAGTTCGTCCTCTCGCGGCTGTATAACGATCGCACGCAAAAGGGGCTGCTGGTCTACCACGGCCTCCAGTCGCTTTGTAAGCAAGTCGAAGGCTGCCGCTACGCCGCGAGCGACTACTTCGGCGACGTGTGGGAGTGGCGGAGCCAAACGGCGCCGCAGAACGGCCGGGTGAGCGCCCCGCTGGCCTTCACCAACAAGCTGAGCCCCGAGCTGCTCGTGCTCGCCCGTGGCGTGAAGCAGGCCGGCGACGCGATCAAGCAGGAGACCGAACGGCAGGATTTCACCGCCGCCCACGACCGGCTGGCGGGCCTCGCCGGCGAACTCACCTCGTGGCACGCGCAGCAGCTTGCCGGAGCGGTGTATTGGGTCGAATCGAGTTGGAACCGTCGCGGCACGCCGCGGCTCACGCTCGCCGCCTCGCCGATCGACGTCGGCCCCGTCCTCCGCGAACAGCTCTTCCAGCGCACCAAGACCGTCATCCTCACCAGCGCCACGCTCTCCACCGGCAAGAGGCCGTCGTTCGACTTCTTCCAGCAGCGCATCGGGCTCACGCAGTGCGACGCGCTGCGACTCGACAGCCCATTCAACTACCGCGAACAAGCCGAGCTGGTAACCCTCCGCAATATGCCCGACCCCGGCGCCGAACGCGAAGCCTACGAGCGCGCCTCGATCGAAGCCATCAAGCATCTGGTCCGCGAGAGCGACGGCCGGGCGTTCGTCCTCATGACGAGCTACGACGCGATGCGCCGCGCCGCCGCGGCGCTGGCCCCTTGGTTGGCGGCCCACAACCTCAACTTGCTCAGCCAGAGCGACGGCACGCCGCGCAGCCGCATGCTGGAGCTGTTCAAGGAGAACCCGCGCACCGTGCTGCTGGGAGCCGACAGCTTCTGGCAAGGCGTCGACGTCCCCGGCGACGCCCTGGAGCTGGTCATTATCGCCAAGCTGCCGTTCAGCGTGCCGGACCATCCGCTGCTGGAGGCAAGGCTCGAAGCGATCCGCGCCGCCGGCGGCAATCCCTTCCGCGACTACCAGCTCCCCGAAGCGGTGCTCAAACTCAAACAGGGCTTCGGCCGCCTCATCCGCACCCGCCGCGACCGCGGCCGCGTGGCGATCCTCGATCCGCGCGTGTGGACCAAGCAGTACGGCCGCACGTTTCTCGAGTCGCTGCCCGACTGCCGAACCGTCGAGATGGACCGGCCCGTCGCGTCGATTTGATTGGGGGCGGCGACAATACGATGCGCCACCATGAAGACCCCTGGGCCAAGCTGAATCGCACGATCGAACGCTGCACGGCGTGCGATCGCCTCGTCGCCCATTGCCGGCAGATCGCTCAAGACAAGCGCGCCGCTTATCGGGATTGGGACTACTGGGGCCAACCCGTCCCCAACATGGGCCAGGCGACCGCCCGGCTGCTGATCGTCGGCCTGGCGCCGGGCGCCCACGGCTCCAACCGCACCGGCCGCATGTTCACCGGCGACGCCTCGGGCGATTGGCTATTCCGCGCCATGCACAAGGCCGGCTTCGCCACCCAGCCGCACGCCGCCGATCGCCACGACGGCTTGCAGCTCATTGACTGCGCGATCACCGCGGTGGCGCACTGCGCCCCGCCGGACAACAAGCCAACGACAGGCGAGATCGTCAACTGCCGCGGATTTCTTGAAGCGACATTCGATGCACTCGAGCCGCGCGTGTTCCTCGCCCTGGGCGGCATCGCATGGCGCGAGATGCTCCGACTATTTCGCACGCGCGGTTGGCACGCCGGCCCGCTGCCGCCGTTTCAACACGGGGCGACGGCCCCATTGACCGAAGGTCGTTTTGCACTTGCCAGCTATCACCCCAGCCGCCAGAACACCAACACGGGCCGGCTGACGGAGCGCATGCTCGACGACGCATTCGTCCAAGCAAAGAAACTGCTGAATGCCTCGCCACGCTAACCGTCGATGTCGACAAACGCCGCCGTCGTCCCCGGTTCTGGAATTGGCTCGCCTTCAAGCCGCAGTCCGTCCAGGTGAAATTCAATCGCCTCGCGCATATTGGCCTCGCACTCGTCGCGCGTGGCGCCTGTCGACGCACAACCTGGCACGTCTGGCGAATAAGCCGAGAATCCTGTCGAAGTGGGTTCGACGACGATGAGATACTTCACTTCAGCCCTGCCTGCTTGAGAATACTGTTCAGCTCCCTGGCGCCAGCTCATCGTTGAGTTTTCCGGGCACGGTGACGACGCCCCGCTTTTCAGGATGATTGAATTGCCGATGGCTGCCGCGGGTGCGCACGTGTCGCCAACCGTCCGCCTCGATGAGGCGAATCACTTCGCGGACTTTCATGCGGTGAATTATACCTGACTTCGCTGCAGTCGTGTGATCTTACGGCCAGACGTGGGGCGATCCTCCTAGGGGAGCATTACGGCGACAGCGGCGCATCCGTCGGCGACAATCCCTGCCCTTTCAACTGCCGCTCCAGCTCCTTCCCCACGGTGCTGTGGTGCATGCCGTAGAAAAAGTAGATCAGCATCCCCGCCGCCAGCCAGCCGACCAGCCGGAACCACGTGTCCAGCGGCAAAAACGCCATCATCGCCAGGCTCACTAGCGCCCCGCCGGGCGCTACCAGGTAGATCGCCGGACAACGGAAAGGTCGGTGCAGCTCCGGCCGGATGATCCGCAGCACAAGCACCGCGAGGCACACCATCACGAACGCCAACAGCGTCCCGATCGACACCATTTCTTCCAACAGCCGGATGGGCAGCAAACCCGACGCGATGCAGACGACCACGCCAGTGAGGATCGTCGACCGGTGCGGCGTGCGAAATCGCGGATGCACGACGCCAAACACGCTTTGCGGCAGCAACCCGTCGCGCGCCATGGCGAGGAACACGCGCGATTGGCTCAGAAAGGTCACCAACAGCACGCTGGTCATGCCGGCGAGCGCGCCGACGGAAATCACCCACGCGCTCGCCGACAGCAACCCCGACTGCTCCGCCTCGGCCCGCCGGCGGAACGCCGCCGCGATCGGCGCGCCAGTGTCGATGTCGGGATACGCCTCCATGCCCGTGATCACCGCGGACACGAGCATGTAGAGCACGGTGCACAGCACGAGCGACCCGAGGATGCCAATGGGGACGTCCCGCTGCGGGTTAACCGCCTCCTCGGCGTGCGTCGAGATCGAATCGAAGCCGATGTACGCGAAGAACACCAGCGCCGCCCCGACCATGATCCCCGAGAACCCGAACGGCGCAAACGGCGACCGCACCTTCTCGTCAATCGGATCGAGCCACTGCTTGATCCCCAGCGCGCCCATGAGCCCCCACTTCTTCACCTCGTTGGGCAGATTCTCCAGTTCCAGCCTCTCCGTATCGCTCATTCCCTCGGCGACTTCGGGATGCGCCTTGAGCAACTCGGCGCCGCTGGTGTACGGCGTGACGGAGCCCGCCGGAAGCGCGGCCGCGATCTCGGGATTTCGTAAGAGAAAGTCCGACAAGTCCGTGGTCTTACGCCGCTCTTCAGGAATCTTCGTCCAGTTGTCCGAGTCGATGTACCCGACGCCCAGCACGATGACGAACAATACGACCGCCAGCTTGACGACCACCAGCACGGCGTTCGTGAAGGCGCTTTCGCGGATGCCCAGCACCAGGATCACCGTGATGACGGCCATGATCGCCATCGCCGGCAGGTTGACCAGCGGCGTCACCCGCACGCCGTCGACGATCATCGGCGTGAACGGGTCGGACATGAGCCGCGGCGGCAGGTGCCAGCCGAACGACAGGTACAAGAACTCGTTGAAGTAGTGCGTCCAGTGCGCCGCCACCACGGAGCACGACATCGCGTACTCC
The DNA here is from genome assembly GCA_044867485.1 of Lacipirellulaceae bacterium. Taxonomy (GTDB): domain Bacteria; phylum Planctomycetota; class Planctomycetia; order Pirellulales; family Lacipirellulaceae; genus Lacipirellula. The sequence continues at coordinate 4,714 of JBIOVA010000218.1, forward strand.
AGCATCAGGTCCCAGCCGATGATCCACGCCATCATCTCGCCAAGCGTGGCGTAGGTGTACGTGTACGCGCTGCCGGCCACGGGGGCCATCGCGGCGAACTCCGAGAAGCACAGGGCCGCCAGCAGGCAGGCCACGCTTGCGACGACAAACGACAACATGATCGCCGGCCCCGCGTCCTCAGCGGCCACGCGGCCGGTCATCGCAAAGATGCCGGCGCCGATGATGCAGCCCACGCCCAATGCGGTCAATGAGATCGGCCCCAGCACGCGGTGGAGCCGATGCTCCCCCGCCATCTCGGCCATCAGGACGTCGATCGATTTGCGGTGAAACAGTTGCTGCCAGCGCATACAGATTGGCTCTCCAATGACCGCCATGGCTTGGCGCCGCCGGAAAGGCCCGATGATAACCGCCCTGGCGCCTGATTTGCTACGTCAGTGATTCGACGTTCTCAACCATTGTCCTGCAAAGGAGAGCATAAGATGACGCCACGAAATTCACATCGCGCAGGCAAAATCAAGTACGGCCTGTTTGCGTGGCTGATCGGCCTGCCGCTGCCCATCGTACTGATTTTGATGTTCTACCGCGGCTGCGATTTCTGATCGATTTGATCGAACAGCGCGGCTTGGGCGATCGCTTGGCGCTCGCGCCACAGGTCGCCCTTGTCGCGCACCAGGCACGCCAGTTCCTGGTGCGCGGCGAGCAGTTGAAGGCGCGCCGATCGATCCGCCGTGTACGTTGCCGCATACCGGCCGAAGCTGCGCATGGGTCGATAATTTTCGACGCGCGCCGTCCAATAGGCGATGGTGAGCTCCACCAACTCGATCTCGTCATTGATCGCTTGCAACCGCCGCAAGAAGTCCACGTAGGCGTACTCGTGCAGTGCAAGTTGCGCAAGCGACGGTCCGACGGCTGCGGGCTGACCGCCCGACGCCGAACGACCAGCGGCGACCGTGCTCAACACCGCGATCGTCAAGAGCAGTTTTGGACAAAAGCGGCCAGGCATGGCGATGAGTTCCGGCGGGGCAGGTGACGAATCGACCCAGCCTTCACCCTAATTACGCCTTGCCGACCACGCGAATCCTTGCTGCCCGCCGGACCCCGCCGCCCGATCGACTTTTGACCATCTATGGCGCAAACCGCGGGAAAACAAGCATTGACCCCTGACACGACTTCTGACCATCTATGGACGGGCACTGTGCCGCGGCCGCCCGAACCATCACCCCAGGACGACCAGATTGTCCCGGTGCACGACCTCGTCGTACGGGCATTGCCCCAGGAGCTCGGCAATCCGATCGGTCGGTTGCCCCGCGATGGTCGCCATCTGGGCGGCTGAATAATTAGAAAGCCCGCGGGCAAACTCCCGCCCGTCGGTTTCGCACAGCGACACAACGTCGCCCTTGGCGAAATTGCCCTCGACGGTCACCACCCCCACGGCGAGCAAACTGCGCCCCTGCGTCTCGACGGCCTTCGTAGCGCCGGCGTCGAGCGTAAGCCGACCGCGCGGCGTCGCTGTCCAGCCGATCCACCGCTTCCGCGACGCCACCGTGCGGCCTTCGGACAGGATCAGCGTGCCCACGTCCGCGCCCGCGAGGATGTCGATCAGCACGTTCGGCCGCCGGCCGCTGGCGATCACCACGCTCTCGCCCGCGCTGGTCGCGATCCGCGCCGCACGCAGCTTGCTCGCCATCCCGCCGCGGCTGAGCTGCACGCGCTGCGGTCCGACGCCATCCTGCACCATCTTGCGCTGCGCTTCCTCGACGTTGGTCACCACCGGCACAAGCTGGGCGCCGGGCTCCGCCGGGTTGCGGTCGTACAGCCCTTCAACGTCGGACAGCAGCACCAACAGCGGCGCCCGCAGCAGGTTCGTCACCAGCGCGGCGAGCCGATCGTTATCGCCGAAGCTGATCGCCAGCTCGTCGACCGCCACGGTGTCGTTCTCATTGATGATCGGCACGGCGCCGCAGCGAAACAGCGCGAGCAGCGTGTTCCGCACGTTGAGATACCGCGTGCGGTGCTGTAGGTCCTCGGCGGTGAGTAGCACCTGCGCCGCGTTGAGCCCATGCGGCGCCAGCGCCTTGTTGTACGATTCAATGAGCCGGCTCTGCCCCACGGCGGCCGCGGCTTGCAGTTCCGCCAAATCGGTCGGCCGCCGCTTCCAGCCCAGCCGCCCCATGCCCGAGGCCACGGCGCCACTGCTCACCAGCACCGGCTTGCGCCCATCGAGCCGCAGCCGCGCCAGTTGATCGGCCACCGCGGCGACGCGCTCGTCGTCGAGCGTGCCGTCCTCGCGGGCCAGCACGCGACTGCCGACCTTCACGACCACGGTGTCCGCAGCCTTCATGATTTCTTGACGCACGAGATTGGTCACGATGCTCACACTCCCAGGAGCGTCACGCTCGACGGCCAGACCGCGGCACAAACTAACAATTCACAATAATCCTCTAAGATTTGACGTAAGGAAAGGGTGCGCCAGGCTCGTGGCTCAGCGAGTTGTGAGCCGCGGCGCGTCGTCCTATACTGCGCCCTGGGCCGCTTCATTTCCACCAATGTCTGCCAACTTTCGCCGACCAGCGCCGACGCAATGATGCTTGCCCGTCAGATTCTCGCCGTGCTGGCCGCCGGAGTGGCTTTTGTCGCGCTCCCCGCGTACGCCGCAGAGCCGCGGCCCGGCTTCGTGATCGAGAAGCCCGCCGAGGGTCGGTTCGTCGAAGTCGACGGCGGCTACCTGGTCCCCTACGTCGAGACCATTCCCGGGACCGAGGTCACGTTCGAGATGGTCCCCGTCCCCGGCGGCGAATTCCTGCTCGGCAGCCCCGCCGGCGAAGCCGACCGCTCGGACGACGAGGGCCCGCAAGTCCGCGTCGCCGTCGAGCCGTATTGGATCGGCAAGTGCGAAGTCACCTGGGCCGAGTACAAGGCGTACATGGAGATGTACGAAGCGTTCAAGAAACTGCAGCAGCTCGCGCTGAACGCCGCTGGAGGCGCCGACGCCAAGGGCGCCGAGTGGAACCTCGTGCTCTCCCACGCCCGCGACGGCAAGCAGGCCGACGCGGCGAATCTCGACGGCGTCACCTGCCCCACGCCGCTCTACGAGCCCGACCAGACCTACAGCGCCGGCGCCGAGCCCGAGCAACCCGCCGTGACGATGACGCAATTCGCCGCCCGCCAGTACACCAAGTGGCTTAGCGGCATCACGGGGCGAAACTATCGCCTGCCTTCCGAGGTTGAATGGGAGTACGCCGCCCGCGCCGGCACGACCACCGCCTACTCGTGGGGCGACGATGCGGGCGAGCTCGACCGCTACGCCTGGTTCGACGAGAACGCCGACTATCAGCTCAACGCCGTGGGCGGCAAGGAGCCCAATCCCTGGGGCTTGCACGACATGCACGGCAACGTCGCCGAATGGACGCTCGACCAGTACCAGGCCGATCGCTACGCCGGGCTCGGCGGCGGCGCCGAGCCGGTCGCCGCGGCCGACGCCATCAATTGGCCCGCCAAGCTCTACCCGCGCACCATTCGTGGCGGCAGTTGGCTCGACACGGCCGACCGGCTTCGCAGCGCGGCCCGGCTCGGCTCGGAAGAAGATGATTGGAAGTTGTCCGACCCTAATTTCCCCCACAGTCCGTGGTGGTATACTGAGGAGCCGACTCTCGGCGTGGGGATGCGCATCGTGCGGCCGCTCGCGCCGATGGCGGACGACGAGCAGCGCCGCGCGTGGGACGCCGACATCGACCGCACGCGCCGCGAAGTGAAGATGCGGCTGAACGAAGGCCGCGGCGCGTTGGGTTTGCCCGATGTGCTGCTCCCCGCCGCCGTCGAGGCCGCCCAGAAACTCAGCGACGAATCGTGATCATTGGAAGTGACGCGGAATCATGACCGTTAGCATCGTGGCCTCACGGCCCTACTCATAACCCTCTTATTTTGATCTCCCGGAGGCCAGCATGTTTCCTGCTCCAGGCGAACCGTACGCCGATCCCTCCCGCCGTCAGTTCATGAAGGGCGCGTCCGCGCTGGTCGCCGGGGGCGTCATCCTCGGGACGAACGCCCGCGTGGCTCGCAGCGCCTTCGTCGCCGGCGCCGACGAGATCAAGATCGGCCTCATCGGCTGCGGCGGCCGCGGTACCGAAGCGGCCCGGCAGGCGCTCGCCACTGAGGGCAAAGTCACCCTGTGGGCCATGGCCGACGCCTTCACCGACCGCCTGCAAGGCTCGCTCGCCGGCATCAAGGCCGCGATTGAGGAGGAAGGCCGCGACAATCCCCGACTCAAGGACAGCACCGTCGACGTGCCGGTCGAGCGGCAATTCGTCGGCTTCGACGCCTACCAGAAGGTCATCGACAGCGGCGTCGACCTCGTGGTCATGGCCACGTCGCCCGGCTTCCGTCCGATTCATTTCGAGGCGGCAATCAAGGCCGGCAAGCACGTGTTCGCCGAAAAGCCCGTCGCCGTCGACGCCCCCGGCATCCGCCGCTTCCTGGCCGCCAACGACGAGGCCAAACGCAAAGGGCTCAAAGTCGGCATCGGCCTGCAGCGGCATCACGATCCGCGCTACGTCGAAACCGTTCAGCGCCTGCAGGACGGCGCCATTGGCGACATCCTGTTCACCCGCGTCTACTGGAACGGCACGCCGCTGTGGTTCAAAGTTCGCGAGCCCGGCATGACGGAGATGGCTTACCAGATGCGCAACTGGTATTACTTCAACTGGCTCTGCGGCGATCACATCGTCGAGCAGCACATCCATAACATCGACGTCAGCAACTGGGTCCGCGGCATGCACCCCGCCGAGGCCCAAGGCATGGGCGGTCGCCAGGTCCGCACCGGCAAGGAGTTCGGCCAGATCTTCGACCACCACGCCGTCGAGTTCACCTACCCCGATGGCACGAAGATGTTCAGCCAGTGCCGGCACATCGACAACTGCGCGAACTCGGTTACCGAGCACGCCCACGGCACGAAGGGCTACTCCGACGTCAGCGGCAACCGCATCGACCTGGCCGACGGCGACCGCTGGCGCTCGAACGCCCGCCGCGTCAACCCGTACCAGCAGGAGCACGACGACTTGTTCGCCGCGATCCGCCGCGACGAGGCGTACAACGAGGGCGAGTACGGCGCCCACTCGACGATGTCGGCGATCCTCGGCCGCATGGCGACCTATTCCGGCAAGACGGTGAAGTGGGACGACGCGATCAACTCGGACTTCGCCCACGCCCCGGCCAGCTACGATTTCGACGCCGAACCGCCCGTGCTGCCGAACGAGGACGGCTACTACCCGATCCCCGTGCCGGGCAAAACGGACCCGATGGAGGCGTAGGCCTCGCAGTCGGGAAATCGTGAGCAGCAACCGGCTCGGAGTCTTCGCATGCGCCGAGTTCTGGCGATGGTCGCAGCTTGCACTGTCGGATCATACGCGTTGGCCGCCGAATGGCCGACGCCGGCCTCGCTGCCGCCCCGCGTGGGGTTGCCCGATCCACTTGCCTGTTTTGACGGCACGCGCGTGACCTCACGCGAAGCGTGGGTGGCCCGGCGCAAGCCCGAACTGCGCGAGCTGTTTCAGCACTACATGTACGGCCGGCTGCCGGCGACGCCGGAGCGGGTGGTCGGCAAGACGCTGTTCGAGGACCGCGCGGCCTTCGCAGGCACGGGAACGCTGCGCGAGGTCGAGATCACCTTCGGCCCGCCCGAGTGGCCGAAGATCTATCTGCTGATCGCCGTTCCGGGCGGCGACGCGCCGGCGCCGTGCTTCGTGGGGCCCAATTTCTGCGGCAACCACATGCGCGTCGATGATGCCCGCGTGCGGCTGCCGACGGTCTGGTCGCCGGACCGGTTTCCCGGCGTCGTCGACAATCGAGCCACCAACGCCGGTCGCGGCAAGCAGGCCGAAGGCTGGGACGTGTGGCCGCTGGAGGACGCCGTGGCCCGCGGCTACGCCGTCGCCACGTTCTACTGCGGCGACGTGCAGCCCGACCGCCCCGACGTGCGCGAAGGCATGCGGGCCACGATGCCGCCGGGTGACAAGCTCGACCCGGAAGCCACGGCGTCGATCATGTGGTGGGCCTGGGGCATCCACCGCGCGGTCGACTACCTCGTGACCGATCCGTCAATCGACGCCCAGCGCATCGCGGTCGTCGGCCATTCGCGGCTCGGCAAGACGGCGCTGCTGGCCGGCGCGTTCGACGACAGGATCGCGCTGGTCGTCGCCAACCAGGCCGGCTGCGGCGGCAGCGGCCCGAGCCGGCATAACGATCCGCGGGCCGAGACGGTCGCGATCATCACGGAAAAATTCCCGCACTGGTTCTGCGAGAATTTCAGGGCGTTCGCCGAAGATCCGTCGCGGCTGCCGTTCGACCAAAATTGCCTCGTCGCTCTTTGCGCCCCGCGCCCCGTGCTGTTCACCGCCGCCGCGGACGATGTCTGGGCGAACCCTTCCGGCCAGTTCGACGTGCTGCGGGCGGCCACGCCTGCATACAAACTGCTCGGCGCCCAAGGCCTCGCTGCCGACGTGATGCCGCACCTGGGCGACGAGCTCATCGCCAGCCGTCTCGGCTACTGGATCCGCCCCGGAGCGCACGCCTTCACGCCCGCCGACTGGAAGACCTACCTGGACTTCGCGGACAAGTGGCTGCGTTAGCCGCGACGCGAAGGTCCTCCGCAGTGGAGCGCGTGCACGGCGCCGCAAGCGCTCCGCTACCGCGTCGCGGCTAACGGCGTCGCGCATCTGCATCGCGGGCGTTAGCCGCGACGCGAAGGTCCCCCGCAGCGGAGCGCGTGCAGCGCGGATTGGCCGCAACGCCAAGACTTACTTCTGATACACCCGCACGTAATCCACCTCAAACCGCGCCGGGAATTCCGTCGCGCTCGGATCGCCGCCGTTCATCCCACCGATCGCGAGATTGAGAATCATGTAATGCGGCGCGTGAAACGGATTCTCTCCATTAGGCGTTTCGTTGATCGTCTCGTCGAGGTCCACCTCGTTGAGCAGCCGCCCGTCGACGTACAACGCGATGCGGTCCTCGTCCCAATCCATCCGCCACACGTGGAACTCCTCCGCCCAGTCGTCGCCCAATTCCTCCAGCGGCGTGCGCGAGTCGTCCCACTTGGCCCGCGAGCGCGTATCGGCCCACGCGGCGTTGGCCAGCAGCATGCCGCGGTAGTATTCCATCACGTCGATTTCGCCGCCGTCCGGCCAGCCGCCCTCGTCGCCGAGGGTCCAGAACGCCGGCCACAAGCCGGGCCGCACGTCGATCCGCCCCCGCATCTCGAACCGGCCGTACTGCCAACTTGCATTGCCGCGCGTCAGCAAGCTGGCCGACGTGTACTCGGCCTCCTCACGCTGTTGCTGCCACCGCCGGCTTGAGCCGTCAAACCGCGGATTCTCCACGCGCTCGCGGCGCGCCTCGATCACGAGCAGCCCGCCTTCACAGCGGGCGTTCTCCGGTTGATACCATTGCAGCTCTTCGTTCCGCACGAACCCGCGCTCGTAGCCCCATTTCTCCCGGTCGGGCCGGCCGTCGGCGTTGAACTCGTCCGACCACACCAGGCGGTAGCCCTCGTCCTCGTAGGCCGCGGCGGCGTCGGACACTTCCAGCGGCTTCTGTGCGGGCTTTGACGCCGGCTCCGTCGAAAGCGTCGGCGCGGTCGTCGTCGAAGTCGGCGTTGCCGATTCGCGGCCATCGTCGGTTGGGTCCTCCTCCGGCAACACGCTGGCGACGTTTTCGGCCATCAACTCCGCAATCACCTCGCGCACGGCGCTGGTGGGAATGGCATACGACTCCGTCCGCCCGGCGCGGGCGATGTTGAAGCCCACCACGCGGCCGTCGAGGTCGACCACCGGTCCGCCGCAATCGTCCGGCCGCAGCACCGCGTCGTGCTGCAGCGCGACCGGGAACCCGAACCGCCGCACGCTGAGCCGCCCGCCGAGATTGTTCTGAAACTCGCTCCGCCCCTCGTACCCCGGAAACGTCCCCTGCAGCGTCGCCCGCATTGTGAGCGTCTCCTCGTCGCGCTTGATCTCGAGCGTGATCTCATCGTCGGGGTTGAAGGTGCGCACCCGAGCGATCAGCTCATCGCGGGTCGGCGTGGCCACGCCGTCGACGCGCACGATGCGATCGCCCACTTTGACGCCGGCCTTCTCGGCGCCACTGTCCGGCAACACCTGCATGACCAACGGGCGATTCGCGTCCGTCTGATCGAGCAGCACGCCCAAGTACCCCGGCTGCGGCGGAATCTCGCGCGGCCCAACGCTCACGACGCCCACGGCCACAGGGTCGCGGCCCGTGCCCACCGTCGCCAGCCAGGCGCCCACGTCGGGAATCGTGGCATCGTCGAGGTTGAGCGTCGCCAAGTCGCGCGCCGCGACCTTGACCAGCGCCAGGTCGTATTCGCGGTTCTCGCCAACCATCGTGCCTTCAAGCTCGCGGCCGTCAGCGAGTTGTATCATGACCTTGCCGCACAGCGGCGTGGCCTTGGTGAGAATCCAACCGTCGTCGGCGACGACCCCGCCCAACCCGCGGCGCTTGCCGTCGCATTTGACGACGACGGTCGCCGCCGCGGCGTCGTCGACGACGTCGCGGAACGCCGCCCGCACATGCGGCCCGTCGGTCAGCCGCCAGCGCGGCACGAACAATCGATCGGTGTTGAACGGCAGATCGCGATTCTCATCGTCCTCGTCGTCGCTGCCTGGCGCGCCGCGCTCCTCGTCTTGGCGGTCCTCCTGCCGATCGCGCGACTCGTCGCCCGGCCGCGTTTGGGCGCCGGCGTGCCTCCTCCCGCCCACGGTCGTCGCCACACCGACGAGCGCCGCGACAACGAGCCATCGTTGCATTGGATTGAGTCTCATGCGGTACTACGCCTTACGCCAGATCCCCATTCCCCATTCCCCATTTCCGTCCCGCCTCACTCATCATCCGCTGGCGGTCGAAAGTTCGGTGGTCGACCCCCGCCTTGCCGGACAAGTTGCACCCGCAACTCGAGCGTCTCGTCCCCGCGTTCCACCCGCAATTCCACACGGTCGTCGGCCTGCTTGAACGCGATGATGTTCCGCAACTCGTCGAACGAGGAAATCTCCCGGCCGTCGATCGCCGCGACGACGTCGCCCACCTTCATGCCGGCGCCCGCCGCCGGCAACCCGTCGGTCACCTCGGTGATGACGCACCGCCCGCCGACGCTCTCACCCCGAACGCCCATCACAGGCCGCTCGGCGTCCCGCTCGGCATCGTATCGGCCGCCCCACAACTCGCTCGCCAGCAGCCGTTTCCAATCCCGGCGAAACGCCGTCGCCGGCACGTGGAAATTGTGCGTCACGCTCGGCCCGATGCTGCTGTGGATGCCGATCACCTCGCCCCGCATGTTGAAGAGCGGCCCCCCCGAGTCGCCGCCCACGAGCTTGCAGTCGGTGCAGATAAGCTCGTTGTCGCGGTACAGGACGCGACCCAGCCGCACCGGCGGCGCCCGGCCGCTCACCAGCCCGCCGGGCTGGCCCGTCGTCACCACCCATTCGCCCAGCTCGGGCAGCGAACCCTGGTTCACGGGCGTGAACGGTAGATCGGCCGGCGGCTTGTCGATCTGCACCATCCCCGCGTCGGCGTCGTGATCGGCGCCCAGCGTGTGCGCTCGCAGCCGTCGCCCATCGGGCAATTCGACCCACGCCCGCTGCCCGGGGCGCGAAATGACATGGGCCGCCGTCAGAACCAGGCCGCCCTGGCTGACGATCACGCCGCTGCCGGCCGCCGGGCCGACTTCGACGGACGCGGTCGCCGGCAAGGCTTGGACAAGGACCCGCTGCAACTGCTCCTCGATATCCCGCAACTCCTCGACGTCGGTGGGCGCCCGGGCCGCCAGGACCTGGGCCGTCCCCGGCGGCGGTTCGAGCGAAACGGGCGTCTGCCCAGAGGACCGCCCGGCGATCCCCAGAATCAGTGCGACAGGGCCGATCCAGCCGGCAAGGCGGGGGGCTTTCATAGCCAGTTCGAGCGAAAGGAGGGCGGACGGAGGCGCGAGAGGGCCGCGGCTATGCAATTGTCGCACCCTCCATGAAAGCCGGCAACTGCGGCGCAATCAGCTTCTAAGTCGCCTGCCGGGCAGGGCTTAAACCCCGCAGACCCCAGCTTGGTTTCACCCGCGGCGGGGCGGCGCGCCCGGCCCTGGATCGTCGGCGGTCAGCCGCTCCGAACCCAAATTCAATAAGTTTTCCATGGATAAGTGTACATGCGCCCTTTCCCCATGTACGAACGTATATTAGAATAGCGTGAGGACCCCTCTTTGTCCCCCTCTCTCGAAGGGGGCTAGGGGAGGGACTCCAGTCCGATCCAATTCACCGCTCACGTCGCGACAGCAAGGAGCTGCCTGCGCCGCTAGCCGTCCACCCCAGGGGGCCCAAACCCATGTCCTTAGACTCGCTGACCGACCGCCAAAGGGAAGTTCTCGACTTCATTCGCGACAAAATCGACAACCGCGGCTACGGCCCGACTGTCCGCGAAATCGGCGAATACTTCGATATCAACTCGCCCAACGGCGTGATGTGCCACCTCAAAGCCCTCGAAAAGAAGGGCCTCATCACCCGTGAGCCGAACATGAGCCGGGCCATCCAGCTCACCGATGAGGCCCGCGTGGACGAGGGCATTCCCCTGTGCGGACAGATTGCCGCTGGCGGACTGGCGGAGGCGATCGAGCAGGCCGACCGGATCAAGATCGAGGAGATGTTCCCAGCCAAAAAGAACTGCTTCGCCCTTCGCGTCCGCGGCGATTCGATGATCGAAGCGGCCATCGCCGACGGCGACATCGTGATCTGCAAGAAGACTAAAAACGCCCACAAGGGCGACATCGTTGTGGCGATGACCGGCGAAGGCGACGCGACGCTCAAGTACTGGTTCCCCGAGGCCAACCGCATCCGGCTGCAGCCGGCTAACTCGTCGATGAAGCCGATCTATGCCCGCGATGTCCAGGTGTTGGGCATCGTGACGGGGGTGATCCGGAAGGTGGGGTGAGGGCGAAGCCGCGTGGATTGTGGCCTTCTACGAAGGAATTTGCCGAATTCTCCGTGACATTTGTTCGCGAGGGCGACCAGTCTCAGTGACGGGTAGACTCGCTCGCGACAAATGTCAGGGGAGGCGGCAATGCGATGCACGGGACATAGCTGCGGCGCGGCTCTATCACTCTTGCTCGGAGCAGCGGCGTTTGCGCAATCGCCTCCATCGATCACCGTGTGGAAGGCGCCGCCAGAGATCGCGGGTGATTGGCACGCGGTAGACAATTGGACCGCGGCCCTACCCTCCGCGGGCGTCGTGGCCGTGCTCGTCAATGGCAGCACGGCGCTCATCGAGGAGGGTTCCGCCGTCGCCAAGACGCTCCAACTGACCCATTCCTGGGGAGGCACAATTGTACAGTCAGGCGGCCGTCTGACTGTGGACGAGCGCCTGCAGGTTTTCAACGGCGAGTACCGACTCCAGAGCGGCCAACTCTCGGCCGCGGCGCTGGATCTGGGCGGTGCACGCAACTTGCAGGAATTCTATCTCATCGACCTGACCGGCGTACCGCTGCCCGAAACGGATTGCACGCCGACCGAAGAGGGGCTGTGCCTTCCGCCGCTTGTGCTGATGTCTCAACACAGGCGCTTCTCCGTCGATGGTGGGACGGCGACGGTCCAAAACGAACTTTATCTAAGCCAAGCGCAGCTCGAGGTCTCGGGCGGATTGCTTCACGCCGGCAGCATCTATGTGGATTCGTTTGGCGAGGAAAACAGCAACCCGGAGGTCAAGCAAACCGGCGGTTTTGTCGCCTCCGCGGACCGACTTCAAATCCAGGACGGAACCTACGAACTGTTGGGCGGCGAATTGGTCGTCGGCCAACTGTCGATGGGCGATCCCACGATCCCCGCCAGCTGGATCTCCGTCAGCCGCACGCCGGGATTCGTCCAAACCGGCGGAGCCGTTCATGTGATTGGCGACCTGGAAATGTGCATTCCCGGTTTTATCTGGAACCCGATTCCCGTCCAGCCCATCACGGACGTGACCTATCGCTTGCATGCTGGCAGCTTGATTGTCGACGGCAATACAACGGTTGGCAGCCTCGGCATGGCGCCGGTCAGCTTCCTCCAAACGGGAGGCTCGCATGCGGTTGGCGGAACGCTCCGCATCGAAGGCGAGCGAAGCGAGTATCGACTCGGCGTCGGCGAGCTGCACGCCGGCGTTTTGGAAGTGGGCGCCAACGTGTTCAACCAGGGCGGAACGTTGAGCCTCGAAGCGCCGTCGGCAAGCGTTGCTATTGAAACGCGGATGACGTTGGGCGCCGAAGCCAATTTTTCCAGCTCGCTGGGCGGATCGCTGCGGCTGGACGGCGCTGATCTGGAGATCCTTGGAAATAACGCGAATCGGCTTGCCGGATTGGCGTCCGTCGCACTTGTGATTGAAGGCGGCGCCACGTGGTCGACGCTCGAGGCCGCCAGCCGCGATGAAGGCGCTTATCCGGGCGCCTTCCTCGACAACTTCTGCATCGGCACGCTTCAGGTCGGCGGCGACGTCAGCGGTCGCTTGCATCTCGTTGACGAAGCGGATAACCACCCGGCAGGTGGTCTTGCCGGCGCGGTGTACGTCGATCGACTGATCGTCGCTCAAGGCTCATCGCTCGATCTGGGAGGCCTGCAGTTGTATTACCGCAGTGCAGAGATTTCGGGAACCGTCATCGAATCGGGCGGCGCCATGTTCGCTATGGTCCCGGAACCTGAGGCGAGCCTCCTCATTGTCGCAAGTGCGTTATGTTTGCGGCGGCTGGGGAAGCCATCAACGGATCGCCGAAGAAATCACCTTCCCTAGGGCTTACGGGCTGGCCGGAAGCCGGAGCACCGTCAAGGAGTTGCCCGGCAGCGTCCGGCGGAAGGTCGGTCCTGAGATCTCGATCGACTCGGACTTCGGCGACACCTTCGTCGGTTCCTCCAGTGAGTTTTCGTCGGACGGATTCTCGGACGTGAGTACGATGGCCTGGGCCTTGCCAGCGACGTCCGCGACGCCGCGGAGATTGATCTCGGTTTCCGTCGGGCCGGCCGCCGCGTTCACGACCTTCAGAATTACTTCGCCGCTGGCTTCGTCGCGCGTGGCGCTGGCGAACATGCCGCCGGTCACGCGGAGCGTGTTCTTGATGTCATGGACCAGCTCGCCGTCGAGGTAGCACTTTACGCTTGCGCCACGGACTTCGATCTTGACGTCGTACCAGCGGCCGGTCTCGACGTCGCCGGGCCGGGCGCCCTGCGAGCCGCCAAGCTCGACGGCGTGCTGTGTGTTGTTCCAACCGGCAATATTCCACCATGTGCGATCTTCATCGCCGGTGATGTGGAAGAGAATCAGAAAGCCCTCGCGGCCTGCGATCTTGCGGGCCTTCACCGTCAGATCGTAGTCCGTCCATGACGTGTCGCCGACAAGCGCCCGCACGAACTCCCGTTGGGCCGATTGCCGCAGCGCGCCGTCGACGACCGACCAATCGCCCTCGCCGTGGAAGTCCCAGCCTTTGCTGTCCTTGGAAAAGTCGCTCTCGAACAGCACCTTGCCGTCCGGCGCCGTGACCTTGACGTCCTTGAACTCCGCCTCAGTGTTCCACGTCCCGACGCCAATTCGGCCTTTGGGCGCCGCCTCTGGGACTTCCTCCGCGTCGACCTTCACCGGCAGCGTTACGTCGCCGCGATGTTCGCTGAACAACTTTTGCACGTAATAGCCGGGAATGCCGTACGCGCGTGAGCTATCGAAGTTGATGAGATCGGGGTTCCACCGGCGGTGGTTTACGTTGACCAATAGCGGCGCATAGCATGCCATCATCACCACGTCGGAGTTGCGTTCGATGCCGGTCATGAACGCCGCCTCGCCGATCGCCGCTCTCAGGTTGCCGGCGCCGCCGTTGCGCGTCACCGCGAACTCGCCGACAAACACCTTGGGCCCGTTGCGATCGTAGTCGTCGTAACGGCCGGCTTGCTGCATGAAAAACTCGGGCGTGTTGTAGTAGTGCTCGTCGACGATCTCCGGCATCGGCGACTGCGGATACCCGCCCTGCCAGTGGTTGGCAACCAGCACGATCTCCGGATACTTTGCCTTGATCGCCTTGACGAACAACGGCCACCGTTCGCGATACGCCCCGCCACCGTTCTCGTTGCCGATTTCGAGATACTTCAAGTGGAACGGCTCGGGATGCCCGTTCTTGGCCCGCAAGCTGCCCCAGAGAGAATCGACCGGCCCGTTGGCGTATTCAATCGCATCGAGCGCATCCTGCACCCACTGCCCCATCTGCTCCATCGGCGCCACCTCGCGATGGGACATGCCCGTATTAATGCAGAACAGCGGTTCGGCGCCCAAATCCTCGGACAACTGCAGGTACTCGTGATAGCCCAACCCGTGCGTCGCCATGTAGCCCCAAATGTTGTACAGCGGCGTCCGCTGCGAGACGTCGCCGATCGTGTTCTTCCACTTGTTCATGTGGGCCATGTCTTCGCCCTCGACCCAGCATCCGCCCGGAAAACGGAAGAACGATGGCCTCAAATCGGCAAGCATCTCGCACAAGTCGGGCCGCAGACCGTGCTGCTTCCAAGTGCGATTGGGCGTGAGCGAGACCATATCGAGGAACAGCGCCCCCGAGCCGCCGGCGCCTTCGATCTGTAGTTTTGCCTTGGGATCGCCACCCGCCGCGGTGAGATCGAGCGAATGTTCCCGCCACCGCCGCGACAACTGCGTGAGGGTCCCCTTAGCCAACTCGCCCCCGCCGGCGCCGACGATCCGCACCGTCACCGGCCCCTCGTACCCATCCGCCGCCCGGGCCACCAGCCGCAGCGTGTATCCTTCGCCCTCGACGATGTTCATGCCCCAGTAGCCTTCATTCTCCAGCACGAAATCCTCGCGCGAACGAATGCGGAGGCTCCCGCGATTGAGCGGGTTGAGCGGCGTCGTATCGTCGATCGCCAACTCCGTTTGCGCGTCGTCGCCGACGAGTTTCCAGTAGTCGGGCTTGGTCGACTCGTTAAACGATCGATTCCGCACCAACTCAGGATAGATTCCGCCGTCAGCGGACAGGTTGATGTCCTCGAAGAAGATGCCCCACAATGTGGGCGCGACGCGATGCCCAGGCTGGTCGACTTGCACGTCGATCGTGGCGGCGCGTGTCGTGAAGGCAGAAGCTAACGCAGTCGCCCACATCACCGCGTAGAGAATTCGCTTCATGTCATGCACCCCCGGAGGAAAAGCGTAAGTGGTCGTCTGACGCGGCTCGCAGGTCCATCGCCCGCAGTAGGAATTGCGCAGAGTCAGACGCCCAGAAAGGGCGTCGGAGACTCAATTAGACGATGCCGCATCGCGGATGCCTAGAATGCACCCCGGCCAGATTCATCGCAAAAAGTTTTAGTTTTTGCGAAGCAACGACTCACGCCGACTTCTCCAGCGACCCCGTCTGATTCAGCTTGTTGTACAGCGTCTTCAGGCTGATCCCGAGCTGATCGGCGGCCTTCGGCTTGTTGCCGCCGGTGCGTTCCAGCGCGTCGTGGATCGCTTCCATCTCCAGCTCCCGCAGCGTCATGACGCCCGGCCGCTGCCGAGCATTGCCCACAAGCTGCCGGCTGTCGAACCTTTGCGGCAAGTGCTCGCGGCGGATCGGGCCGCTATCGCACAAAATCGTGGCGTGCTCGATCACGTTGGCCAGCTCGCGCACGTTGCCCGGCCAGACATGCCCGCGAAGGGCCGCAATCGCATCGTCCGCGATCTCGGCATCTCCCTCGCGCACACCCCTGCGATGTCGCGCCAACAGGAACCGGGCCAGCTCCGGCACATCGTCGATTCGTTCCCGCAGCGCCGGCAGGTGAATCTCGAACGTGTTGATCCGGTACATCAAGTCTTCGCGAAAGTCCTCCGCGGCGACCATCTCCGGCAAATTGCGATGCGTGGCGCACACCACCCGCACGTCGACCATGATCGGCTTGTTCTCGCCCACGCGGCGAATCTCGCCGCTCTCCAGCACCCGCAATAACTTCGGCTGCATCGACCGCGGCAGCTCGCCGATTTCGTCGAGAAAAATCGTCCCGCCGTGGGCCACCTCGAACAGACCGACGCGGTGCTCGTCGGCCCCCGTGAACGCGCCCTTGCGATGGCCGAACAGCTCACTCTCGATGAGCGTCTCCGGCAGTCCGCCACAATTCACCGCCACAAACGGCGCCCCGGCCCGCGTGCTCTGCTCGTGCAACGACCGTGCGACCAATTCCTTGCCCGTGCCTGTTTCGCCAAGCACTAGCACTGTGGAGCTCGTCGGCGCCACTTTCTCGATGAGCAGCCGCACCTTGTGCATGGCCGGCGTGCCGCCGATCAGCCGCGGCGTGCCTTCGAGCCGCCGCACCTGGTGCTCCAGCGCCCGGTTCTTCTGCTCTAACCGTTTCTTCTCGGCGACGCGCTTGAGCAGCGCCTCGATCTCGATCAACCGACACGGCTTCGTGAGATAGTCGAACGCCCCGTGCCGCAGCGCGGCGATCGCCGTGTCCAGCGTTCCCTTGCCCGTGAGCACGACCGCCTCGGTCTCCGGTGAGCTCTCCTTGCACTTGGCGATGACGCCGATGCCGTCGAGTCCCGGCATGTCGAGGTCGACGATGATGCAGTCGTAGGTGTTCTTCTCGAGCGCCGCGACGGCCGTGGCGCCGTCAGGGCACACGGTGGCCCGGTGGCCCAGCCGCGGCAGCTCGAGCTTCATCAGTTCCTGCAGCGAGGGCTCGTCGTCGGCAAACAACAGCGTCAGTCCGGGACCGTTAGGCGGCTTGGTGGCGATGATGGGCCTCCTTCTGCGTTTCCAAGGCGGGCAATGTCACGACGAGCCGCGATCCCCGGCCGGGGCCGTCGCTGGTCGCGTCGATGTTCCCGCAGTGCTCTTCAATGATGCGATGCGTGATCGATAACCCGAGTCCGATCCCCTGCCCCGACCGCCGGCTCGTGTAAAACGGCTCGAACAGATGCTTGAGCACTTCCTCAGTCATGCCGCAGCCATTGTCCTCGACGACAATCCGCACGCGATCACCATGCCGGTCGAGCGACACCGCCACCCGGCCACCGGCGTCGAGGCTTTCCAGGGCGTTGCTCATCAGGTTGAGCATCACCTGCTTCATCTCCTGCGAATTGACCGACGCCAACACGGGGGGCCCCGGCGCCAACTCCAGCCGCTTGTCCTGATACTTGCCCAAGTGGCCGACCATCTCGATCACTTCGACGGCCAACATGCGCAAGTCGGCGGCATGCCGTTCGGAATCGCCGCGGCGGGCGAAATCGAGGAGCTTCTCGGTGATCTGTTTGCAGCGAAACGCCTCCCGTTGGATCATCTGCAAATAGTTGCGGACAATCTTGACGTCCTCCGCCCGCTCGCCGCCCACGCCGTCGAGCAGCTCATGCATGCGGCTTTCGAGCGACTCGCTGCAGAGGGCAATCGACGCCAACGGGTTGTTGATTTCGTGCGACACGCCCGCCGCCAGAAAGCCGACGCTGGCAAGCTGCTCGCTGCGCAGGACTTGGTTGGTCCGCTCGCGCACCTGCCGGTCGAGGTCGTCGCGAATGTTGCGAAACTTGGCGGTCATGTCGTTCATGGCGTCGGCCAGCTCGCCGAGTTCGTCGCGTGTGGCCAGCGCGATGCGGTGCTCGAACTTCCCCGCCGCGACTTGCCGCGAGCCGTCCACGAGCACTTGCAGCGGATTGGCGAACCACAGATAGAAAGCCCGTGTGGACCCCGCCAGAACGACCACGGCCAGGATGGCGTTCACCCACGCCGTCACAATGGCGGTGCGATACTGCGCTCGCACATCGTCGGAGAGCGCCTGCAGTCGCTTGTGCAGATGACTTGGCAGGTCGGCGGCCAGCGACTGCAATTGCTCGACCTCCCGAAGCAGTTGTCCAATGGACGCCTGTTGCTCGAGCGATCCGCCGAGCGGCTGCGCCCGCAACTCGGCGATTACCGCGTCGATCTTTGCAAGCGTCGCGCGCTCGCCGCCGTCGTCCGCCAGACGCGACGCCGCATCGACGGGACTCTCGTTGAGCTCCCGTCGGTAGCGATTCACCGCGTCGACCAGAACGTCGAGCTGCGTGCGAAAGTGCCCGTCGAGCATCTTCGTCCACTGGTCCGCCACCGCCTCGGCGGCGTCGGCCGACTCGTCGGTTGTCAGGCCCGCTTCGACGAAGCTCAACTCTTGCCGCTCGTTGGCCTGGCTCAGCGTGACCCGCAGGTCGCTCACATGTTGCAAGACGTTGCTCGCCAGCGGCAGCTCCGCCGATCGGGCCTTGAGGCTGCGCACCAGCTCGCGGTATGCGTACAGCCCGTAGATTGCGCTGCCGAACAGCGCAAACACAGTGACGAAGAGCAGGCCGAGGCCCAGCTTGAGCTTCGTGCGAATGGGCCAATGCGAGAGCACGCGGCGACCTCCTTGTCGCTTGCTGCAGCTCGGCCATGTCGAGCGGGGGTCGGCCGGCGGTCTTCCTGACTCGGCCTTAACGGGAGCGGGAGTGTACCGCCGCGGCGCAAGAGCCGGCAACCGCATTGTCGCCGCCCGCCGTTAGCCCAAATCCCCTTGTTAGCCGCGACGCAAAGGTCCGCCGCAGCGGAGCGCTCCGCAACGGAAGACCTTGGCGTCGCGGTTAACACGCCATGGGACAACGACGACAAACGAAGCCGTTCCGATTCAGAACCGCACCACCCGCCGCACGAGCCACACTCCCAAACCCGCTAGCACAAGGTTCCCCAGCCACACCGCTTGCGGCGGCACGACGCCGTCCTTCGCCTGGTCCACCATGCCCACCAGCATCGGGTAGTACAGCAGCAGGATCGGCAGGAAGCAGATGAAGAAGCTTCCCCAGAACTCGCCGTGTTTGCGGCGAATCGCCAGCGGAGCCCCGATCAGCACAAACCCCAGGCAACTGAACCCATTGGCCCACCGGCGATGCGGCTCCGTGTTCAACCGGTACAACCATCGCTGGCTGCTGACCAGGTCCGATTCCCGCCGCTGCCACGACGCCTGCGACAGCTCGCTCAGGTTCCCCAGCAGCAGCGCCGCACCTGCGTCGGCCGCCATCTCGTGCTTGACCTGGGCGATCGACTCGGCCTGCTTGACCTTCGCCGGGCCGATCTCATTGAGCGCGTAGTCCGACGGCGTGCGGCTGGCCGCGCTGCGGCCGGTGATCTCGTCCAACGGAAACGACCGCACGAACTCCCCAGGGTGGGTGATCGACCAGCCGTTCATGTCCGCCTCGGCGTTGTACAACCGAATCGTGATCGCGTTCGCCGCGGGGTCCGCCTCCAGTTCCGCGGCGTCGGCCTTCACCACCGACGGCGGCCGCCCGTCCGGCGCGCGAAACTGGATAATCGGCTTGACGAGCTGCCGCCCCGCGACATCGCGGACGTTCACCTCCAGCCGGTCGTTGCTGTAGCTCCGCACGGTACGTAGCCGCCCGTAGACGATTTCCTCGAGCGATTCCAGGATGACGCGATCGACCCCGCCGCGGCCCCACGACACGGCCACGTCGTTGAGCACCACCGATACGAGACTCAGCGCCCCGGACAGCAGCACCGCGGGCCAGATCATTACCAGTGGCGAGATACCGAGCGACTTGATCGCCGTCATCTCGTTGGACGCCGCCACGCGGCCAAACACGCTCGTGGCCGCCATCAGCAACCCGCCCGGCACGGCAAACTGCATCGCCTGCGGCAGCATGTACGGCAGCAGCCGCAGGATGGGCGACAGCCCCAATCCGTTCTCGACGGCCTCCTTGCCGATGAGCGCAACGAACACCAACCCCGTCATCGTGGCCAGCGTGGCCAGAAAAACAGCGGTCACTTCCCAGAGGATATAGCGGGTAAGGATGCGCATCGCGGCAGGCGCGCGATGCGCACCCGGCCGCGGACTGTAGCAGACGGAACCGCCGCCGCGGAATGACACTTGCCGCCCATGCTAGCGCCGCCCGCAATGATCGCCGTCGCATTAGCCGGCACCGCGAGCGATGCCGCGTCTCGGGGAAATCAACCCCTCACTCTCCCGCGAGATTGATCCCCGAATCCGTCCCCGGCGGCCCGCTTCGCATGTCGCGAACCGCTTGCATCAGCCGCCGCACGGCGCTGGAGTACGCCACAACCGCGGCCGTGAAGTCGCCGGCCGCGATCGCCCGATACGCCTGGCCGCGATCTTCGTGAATTTCACGCCAATCGAACGG
Source organism: Lacipirellulaceae bacterium (assembly GCA_044867485.1). Classification (GTDB taxonomy): domain Bacteria; phylum Planctomycetota; class Planctomycetia; order Pirellulales; family Lacipirellulaceae; genus Lacipirellula. Next base: position 24,898 of record JBIOVA010000218.1, read on the forward strand.
CCATTTCCGCTGGGTTTCGAGATCTTCAAGCTCGCGAACGATCTCGCTGAGCATCTCAATGTTTTCTGCCGTGGGCTCGGCCGCATGCCGGCGGTAGGGCGCCTTGCCGAACGAGCCGCTCATCCGTCCCTTGCCTTCAGGTTGCTGGCCGCCGAACCGCCGCGCCGCCCACGCCACGATGGCTCCCAGGCCGACGCCGCCGACCGCAATGGCGCCTAGCGTATATCCGGCGATGGTGAGACCCGCAGCCGCCAACGCCGCGACCGCGACCCCGCCGCCGACCAGCAGATCGTCGCGACGCCACGCGGGCGGCGCTCCGTTTTCACTCGCCCCATTACCGCAGTGCTGCTTGCCGCGCACTCGCCCCGGGTCGTCGACCTCGGCCACGATCGCCGTGATGTTGTCCGGTCCGCCCCGCAGATTCGCCAAATCGACCAGCGTCTGCGCCGCCTCATCGGGCGCCAGCGATGCGAGCACCATGCCGATCAACTGCGGCTGCAGCGGCCCCGACAGCCCGTCGCTGCACAACAGATACCGGTCGCCCGGCTTCACCGGCAGCGGACCCTCCAGGTCCACCTTGACCGTGGGATGTGGGCCCAGCGAACGCGTGATGACGTTCTTTGGTACATACGCCGGCACCTCATCCTCCGAGGCGTGCCCTGCCGCGGCCATCTCCCATACCAGACTGTGATCGAACGTGAGTTGCTCGAACGTCTTGCCGCGCAGCCGATACACGCGGCTATCGCCCACGTGGGCCGCCAGCGCGCCGTCCGGCAGCAGCAGCAGGCAACTGCACGTGGTGCCCATGCCGTGGAAGTCGACGCTGTTTTGCCCCTTGGCGTAGATGCGACCGTTAGCATCCTCGACCGCGGCGACGATCGACTCGCACGGCGCCAGGTCGCGCCGCTTGAGATAGGCGTGCGGGATGTTGTCGGTGGCCAATTGGCTGGCGAGTTCCCCCGCAGCATGGGCGCCCATCCCGTCGGCGACCACAAACAAATGCCCGCGGCAGCGGAGTTGCTTCTCGTCTTCGGCCAGTGCGACGGCCAGCGAGTCCTGATTGCTCGTGCGACGCATCCCCACGTCGCTGACCGCGGCGCAAAGAACCCCGCCGGCCGATCGCGTCAGTTTGACCGTGGGTTTCGACACCGCCGCTCACTTCCCTGGCGCCATTCACATTCGTCGCCTATGCCCCGAGTCCCCATCTTAATTGTCTCGCGTTGCTAGCAACAGGATGTCAGTGGGCCGATTTCGAGGCCAAGTGGGCCCTGCCTGCACCGGCGGCAAGTGGCCAAACTCGCATGGCCCGCTGCTTCGTCGCGCCCTACAATCTCGCCGCTTTTCCCCCGCGAAATCTGCATGAAGCTCTCGTCTCCAACATCGCCGCGCCTGCGCTGCGCCCTGGTCGCCGTAGCGCTTGTCGCGATCGCATTGCCCACCGGCTGCGTCCGCCGCCGGCTAATGGTCCGCAGCGATCCGCCCGGGGCAATGGTCTATGTCGACAACCAGCCCATCGGCACGACGCCCTGCGCCACGTCGTTCGTTTACTACGGCACGCGCGAGATTCGGTTGGTGAAGCCCGGCTACGAAACGCTCACGGTGAAACAGCCGATCCCGGCGCCGTGGTACGAAATCCCGCCGATCGACTTCCTCAGCGAGAACGTGGCGCCCAGCGAGATCCAAGACTTCCGCACGGTCACGTACAACTTGTCGCCGCAGATTATCGTGCCGACGGACCAGCTCGTCGCGCGCGGCGAGCAACTGCGATCGGCGACACAGCAAGGCGCGGTGCTCCCCGCTGGCGCGGAGGTCGCGCCAGGCTCGCCGCTGCTCAACCCGCCGACGATCACGTCGCCGGCCGTGGGCATTCCGGGCCCGCTGCTCGCCCCGCCGTCGTGGGCGCCCGAGCCCGTGTCCCCGGGGATCCTCGTCCCAACCACCCCCGGCCGCAGCGTCCTCCCACCTGGTGGCCGCCCGCTGGAACCCCTCCCGGCGCCGCAATAACACTCGCACGAGCGCCTTGCCGTTAGCCGCGCCGCGAAGGTCCGCCGCAGCGGAGCGCGCCGCGCTCCGCCAAGCGCTTCAGCGCTCCGCTACCGCGTCACGGCTAACAACGTCATCCATCGCCGCATCGGGCGCGGCGCATTACTTGATCGGCGTCTCGCGGTTCACCGCCCCGCGCACTACCCGCGCCGGGTCGCGCGCCAGCTTGTCCGTCAGCACCCAGACGTTGTCCAGGATCTGCTCCAGCCGCCGCAGGAACTTCTCGTTGTTGATGATGCCCCGCAAGTCGGTCACTGTCCCCTGGGCTTGGGACAGCGTCGCGTTAAGCCGATCGTACGCCTCCCGCTCGCGGATCAGCAGGCCGAGCGTTCCTTCGCTCTCGTTGAGATTCTTCGACAGCAGCGCCACCTGCGAGAGGAGTTCCTGAAGGTTGCGAACGCTGCTCTCCAGCGCGTCGACGATCGCCACGCCGCGGTCGCCTAGCGGTCCGGTCAGTCCCTGCAGGTTCTTGAGGTTCTGATCCGCCGACGTGACCGCACCTTCCAAGGCGTCGAGGATGGCCCGGGCGTCGGCCATCACCGAGGGCAACTGGACCAGCCCGCTCTTGAGCTGCTCCTTGAACTCCTCGTCGCCGATCACGTCGTTAAAGTTGTCGGCCACCTGGGCGAACTGCGACATCGCCCGCTCGGTCGACTCGACCAGCCGCGTGATCCGCTGCATGTCGCCGGCGCCCAGCACTGTGTTGATTCGGTCGGCCAGCTCTGCCACTTCGTCGCCAGCTTGCCCCAGCGAGATGATCGACTGCCGCAAGTCGCCCTGGAGCGTCGCCAGCAGGTCCATGGGGTTTGGCGAATACTGGCCGTCGATCTGCGCGTCGGGGAGCACAGCCACAGCATTCAGCGGGGAGGTGTTCGGTACGAACTCGATAATCGCGTCGCCCACGAGCGACGACTGAATGCGACCGATCTCGTTCGTTTTGATCACCTTGCCGTCGTCGATATTGAGCGTGATGAGCGCCCCGTCATCCATGTCTTCGATGCTCGCCACGCGGCCGATCGGCAACCCGCGCCTCCGCACGGGCGTATCCGGCGCCACGCCCGGCGCCTGGTCCACCAGCATCTTCACCTGGTAGTGCTTGCGAAAAGGCAGTGCCGAGAAGTCGCTGTTCCATAGGATCAAGATGCTCGTCAGCATCAGCGCTGCGAACACGATCACGCCGACGCGGAATTGTTTGGTGCGTTCGTTCATAGTCTTGGTTTCCTCCGTCCCCCTCCCCTCGATGGGGAGGGGTGTAGAATCGGGTGCACGCGCCGCGACTCAATGCGAGTACCAGGCGCCGCTCCCCCTCCCCGGCCCTCTCCACAGGGGGGAGAGAGCTGGAGGGGTCATTCTCCAGCCTGTTCGCTAATCTCCATCATCCGATCGCCCGCCTCGCCGCGGATGAACTGCGCCACCCGTTTGTCCCGCGAGGCGTCGAGCTGTTGCGGCTGCCCGTCGAACAGCACCTGTGGCTCGTCGGCCTGCAGTCGCGCCAGCGGGTAGAGCATCACCACCCGATCCGCCACCTTGCGGGCCGTCGTCATGTCGTGCGTGACGATGACGCTCGTCACTTCGAACTTGTCGCGAGTCTGCATCATCAGCTCGTTGATGACGTCGCTCATGATCGGATCGAGGCCCGTCGTCGGCTCGTCGTAAAGTACCGCCTCGGGCCGCATGACCAGCGCGCGGGCCAGCCCCACGCGCTTGCGCATGCCGCCTGAAAGTTCCGCCGGCCGCTTGGCGAGCACCGTTTTCGGCAAGCCCACTTCGCCCAGCAGCGACAGCATCATCCGCTCGTTCTCCGCCGCCGCGCCGCGACCATGCTGCTTGAGCGGGAACAGGATGTTCTCCTCGACCGTCATGCTGTCGAACAGCGCAGCCTGCTGGAACACGAACCCGAACCGCGTGCGCTGCTGCGACAGCTCCTGCTCCGAGAGCTCGTCGACTCGTCGCCCGTCGAACGCCGCCGACCCGCTCGCCGGCCGGATGAGCCCGATGATCGTCTTGAGCAGCACCGTCTTGCCACAGCCGCTCTCGCCAATGATCGCCAGCGTTTGCCCCCGCGGGATCGCCAGGCTGACGTCGCGCAGCACATGCTGCCGCCCGAACCGGACGTTCAAATCGCGAAGTTCGATCAGTGGAGCGTCGGCAACCATGGCGTGCTGATTGTCACTCCGAGGTCGGCCGAGGAGTCCGCACTGTCACCAAGCGTGGCCAGACCCCTTGGTGGACCTGGGGGTGACACGGTTCACATCCCAAACAACTTCGGCGCCACCGGCCAAATCGCCAGGTAAATTTGATCCAGCACGATGCTCACCAGCAGGTCCAGGATGATGATCACGACGAACGAGTACACGAACGCCGTGGTCGCCGCCCGGCCAACGCCTTCGGCCCCTGGCTGGCAATTGAACCCGCGATAGCAACTGATCACGCCGATCGTGGCGCCAAAGAACATGCTCTTCACGATGCCGTAGAACAGATCCCAGTTCTCGACAAATCGCTGGGCGTTGGACCGGTAGTGGTGATAGTCGATTCCCAAAAAATTGATGCAATATGCCGCCCCGCCGACCACGCCCATGAAGACGGCCATGATCGTGAGCAGCGGGATCATGGCGATGCAGCTCAAGAACCGCGGCACGACGAGGTAGTGGATCGGATTGACGCCCATGCTCGCCAGGGCGTCGATCTGCTCCGTCACGCGCATCGTGCCCAACTCGGCCGCCATTGCACTGCCCACGCGGCCGGCCAGCATCGTCGCCGCGAGCACGGGGCCCAACTCGCGGAACATCGACTTGTTGATCACGCCGCCCAACTGCGTCTCGAGCCCGAATGCCCGAAACTGCGTGAACGACTGCACCGCCAGCACCATGCCAGTAAACGTGCCGATGAGCGCCACCACCGGCACGCTTTCCACCCCGATGGCGTACATGTTGGCCAGTAGCGTGTCGCGCCGCGGCCGGCGCGTGAACAGCCAAGCCAGCATGCTCCAGGCGAACAGCGTCATGTCGCCCAGCCCCTCGACGGCGCGCAACACCGCGGCGCCGAGATCGGCGATCGACTCGCTCAGCCGGCCGACGACGCCGCGCGAAACCGGCGAACTCGGCGCGGCGGCAGAACCTGTGGACATAGAACCCCCCGCTCTTCACGTTCGACCTGCTGACTCGCTCTGCTTGAACAAACCACTTACGCGGCAATGGTTTGTGCGGCTAGGCGAGAGGGGTAAGATGGCAAACCGGCGGCAAAGGGGCCCTTTGATCGTTCGCGTTTCGGGCAAAGACCCATAGATGGCCAGAATGTGTGTCAGTGGCGCAGGGCGTTTTTCCGCGGGGTTTCTCCATAGGTGTCCAAAACTCGCGGGGAGTTTTGGACATCTATGACGGGTCTGCCAAACGGCGTTTTCCGAAGGAATCGCAAACCGCCCCGCCGCTAGGCCGGCGGCCAACCACATCGCATTTTCGCATTTCTCGTTTTTCGGTGGAATTCCTTTGACCACCGCCCACATCCACCGTCTGTCTTTGGTAGCACGACTGTCACACAGCGTGCAGGGACAGCGGGGGTCAGACGCAACGGTGGACGAGCTGCTCGCCAGCCATGCCGACGCCGTCTACCGCTACGCCTTGCGACTGACACGCGACCCGCACGCCGCCCAGGACTTGGTGCAAGAGACCCTGCTCCGCGGCCTGCAGTCGCGCGGCAAGCTGCGAGAGCCGGCGGCCGCGCGCGTGTGGCTGTTGCGGATCGCCACGAACCTGCATCGCGACCAGTGGCGGTCGGCGCGGCCCGTTGAGCTGCTCGTCAGCGATCCCGCTGACAACCGGCCGTCGGTCGCCGGTCAACTTGAACGCCGCGAATGCGTTGAACGCGCCCTGGCCGCGCTCGACGAGCTGCCGCCTCGACAGCGCCAGGCCATGCACCTAATCACGATCGAGCAACTCACGCACGAACAAGCCGCCAACGTGCTCGGCGTAACCGTGAACGCCCTCAAAGCCAATCTGTCTTTGGCGCGCCGCGGCATGCGAGAACGGCTGAAAGATCTCTACGAAGAAGTCCGCGGCGCCCGCACGAAGTAGACCATGAACGACGACGCAATGAACCTATGCAATCGCCTCGACTGCTACCTCGACGGAGACTTGCTCAGCGAGGAGCGAGAAACGTTCGTCGCCCACGCGGCGCACTGCGCCGCGTGCCGCGAAGCGCTCGACCAGCAGCAATGGATCGATGCCCTGCTGCAATCGGACTCGGCCGCCGAACTCGAGGCCTCTCCGCCAATCGCGCTTCGCCTCCGCTCACGCCGTCGCGCCCTGCTCCTCGCCGCCGCAGCTCTCGCGGTCCTAGCAGCGTGGCCTCTTTCTCCCTTCCCTCGAAGGGACGGGAGCAACCGAGCACGGTCGCCAGTGGCGACCGTGCGCAGGGCGTTAGCCGAGGCTGAGCCCGTGCATGAATCGCTCGCCACGGTTTCGAATCCCTCTCCTATCTCCTCCCTTCCAGGGAGGAGGATTCCCGACTCGCCCGCCGCAACATTCGCCAGCAACAGCCGCACTATCGCGATTCCAATTCCCGTCTCCAGTCCCGAAGTCACCATCGTCAAGCTCTATCCCGTCCTACGACCCACCGGCGCGACTAGCGCCCACGGAGGTTAGTTATGCTCCAACCCCTCGACCGCCAAAAGCGATCTCAACCAAGCTGCGCGTACTTGCTCGCCGCGGCGACGATTCTAAGCTTCACGGCTCGCGCCCTCGCTCAACCCGCCGGCGACTCGTCATTAACTGAAGTTTCCCCTGGCGCCGCCGACTTCTATCAAGAAATCTCCTCCGTCGAAGTCGAACTGGCGGTCCTAAACGCCCAACTCCGCCGGCTCCGCGACGCCGATGAGGCCAAGGGCGACGACGAGGACGCCCAGGCCCGCGCCGAAGCTATCGATAAAATGCGCGCAAAGATTGCCGGCCTGTCGCAAGCTCGCGAACGACTCGTCGCTCGGCTCTCGTCGATTGTCGCGAACAGCGGCGATGCATCGCCGCAATCCGAGCCAAGCGTGGGTGACCTCAACGAGCGTCGCAGAGAAGCCATGAAGCGCGAAGAAACAATGGAGGCGATGCAAGCTTATAGGCGACGCGTGCAGGAGCTGGAAGAAGCCGCCCGCAAGAGCCAGGAAAGCCAGTCGCTTCCGCCGCTCAACGACCCGCAGACGATGGTTTTCGAGCTGAAATACCTTAAAGCGCAAAGCACTGCCGACGCCCTCGTCGACCTGTTCGGTTTACAACGCATCCGCGTCGCCGCTGGCGACGACGGGACGCAGCTTATCGTGGCAACTGAGGAGCCGCTCGTCGAGAACGTGGCGCAGCTCATCCAGTCGCTCGACAAGCCACAGGGCGAGCCGCGCCAAACAGTTGACGCACCCACGCAGGCCAATCAGGAGGCCGGCGCCCCGCGCTCGCTCACGTTACGCACGTTTTGGCTCGCCGACAGCCTGCCCGAAGGCGAGGGCCAGGACCCGGCAAAGTTCTTGCCCAAGAGTGTGCTCGCGGCAGTACAGCAGCTCGGCCTTGATGAACCGCGCCTCGTGGCGCAAACCGTCAACTCGCTCAGCCGCGACGCCAACCCCGAGCACGACGTGCCGTTCTCGACGCGGATTCCTGCGCTGATCTTCAACCAACCGGCGCAACTCAGCGGTTCGGGCAAAGTGCTGCCAGTGCGGGATGGGCGCGCCGAGCTGGAAGTTCTCATCCAGGTCGCCGGACCGACGGTCAATGCCGAACTCGGCGGCTCGCTCGCCACGCCGCTGGGCCACTACATGGTCCTCGGCACCGCGAACTCCGTGAGCGGCCTTCCGGCGACAATGCCTGCCGGCATGATGGGCGGCATGGGCATGGAAGGCGGCCGCGGCGGGTACGGAGCGCGGGGCGGCTACGGCGGCGAGTTCGGCGGCCGAGGAGGGGGGTTCGACGGCGAGATGGGCGGCGCCGCCGTCGACCCTGCCACCGGCATGCCCATTGGCCCCGACGGCAATCCACTTCCTGAGCCGAAATTTAACACCTCGCACTTCGCCTTCGTCGTCCAAGTGGTCGAAGCCGAAAGCTTCGCCGAAGAGCAATAACTCAGTTGCGCAACATTTAGCCCCCGGTCAGCGTCTTTCGAAAACGCGACCGGGGGCTAAGTGTCGATGCAATGTTCAATTCCAGCTTAGCGCCAACCCGCTCACGCCGACCCGTCCGGCGTCGCAGCGTCTCCACCGTCGCCCACCCCCGCGCCGACCGGCTCGGGCTGCTCGCCCTTGAGCACAAGCCCTTCGAAGTTGAGCTGCTTCTTGTCGCCCACCTTCTTCACCGACACGCGGATCGTGTCCTTGCCATTGAACTCGCCCTTGAGCAGCTCCTCGGCCAGCGGGTCCTCGATGAACGACTCGATCGCCCGCCGCAGCGGCCGGGCGCCGTAGTCGGTGTTCGAGCCCTTCTTGATCAAGAACTCCTTGGCCTCGTCGGAAAGCTCGATCGTGAGACCCTTCTCGGCCAGCCGCTTGCGGACCTTCGACAGTTCGAGGTCGACCACTTCCTTGAGATCCGTCGTCGTCAAGTGATGGAATACGATGATGTCGTTCACGCGGTTGATGAACTCGGGTCGGAACACCTTCTCGATTTCATCGGTCACGCGCTTCTTCATGTTCTCGTAACCGGCATCCTCGTCCGGCTTCTGGAAGCCGAACGCCGATTCGTTCTTGATCGCCTCGGCGCCCGCGTTCGTGGTCATGATCAGGATCACGTTGCGGAAGTCGACGTTGCGACCAAAGCTGTCAGTCAGCCGGCCCTCTTCCATCACCTGGAGCAGCATGTTGAAGACCTCGGGATGGGCCTTCTCGATTTCGTCGAGCAGCACCACAGCGTACGGCCGGCGGCGAATCTGCTCGGTGAGCTGGCCGCCTTCCTCGTAGCCGACGTATCCGGGGGGCGCCCCGATCAGCCGGCTCACGTTGTGCTTCTCCATGTACTCGCTCATGTCGATCTGCACGAGGGCTTCCTCGTCGCCGAACATGAACTCGGCGAGCGCCTTGGCCAGCAGCGTCTTGCCGACGCCCGTCGGCCCGGCGAACACGAACGTGCCGGTGGGCCGCTTGGGGTCCTGCAAACCGCTGCGGCTGCGCCGCACCGCCTTGGCGATGGCCTTGATGGCCTCGTCCTGGCTGATCACCTTCTTGTGCAGCTCGCCTTCCATCTGCATGAGCCGCATCGTGTCCTCGGTCGTCATCCGCGTGAGCGGAATGCCGGTCATCTTGGACACGACTTCGGCGATCACCTCTTCGTCCACCACGCCGCCGTTCTCGCGGGTCTTCTCGCGCCACTGGCGGGTGATGTCGTTCTTTTTCTTCTTGAGCTTGTCGGCCCGATCGCGGAGCGCCGCCGCCTTCTCGAAGTCCTGGTTGGCGACCGCTTCTTCCTTCTCGCGATTGAGCTGCTCGACTTCCTCGTCGATCTCCTTGAGATTCGGCGGCTTCGACATGCTCTTGAGCCGCACGCGAGCGCCGCTCTCGTCGATCACGTCGATCGCCTTATCCGGCAAGCAGCGACCCGTGATGTACCGATTCGACAGCTCGACCGCGGCCGCGATCGCGTCGTCGGTAATCTGCACGCGGTGATGCTCCTCGTACCGATCGCGCAGCCCCTCGAGGATTTTCACCGTGTCCTCGGCGCTCGTGGGATCGATCAGCACTTCCTGGAACCTGCGGGCCAGCGCCGAGTCCTTCTCGATGTACTTGCGGTACTCGTCGAGCGTCGTGGCGCCGATGCACTGGATTTCACCGCGGGCCAGGGCCGGTTTCAGCACGTTGGACGCGTCGATGGCGCCCTCCGCCCCGCCGGCCCCCACCAGCGTGTGCAGCTCGTCGATGAACAGGATCGTGTTCTTCGCCCGCCGCACCTCGTTCATCACGGCCTTGATCCGCTCTTCGAACTGGCCGCGGTACTTGGTGCCGGCGACCATCATCGCCAGGTCGAGCACCACGATCCGCCGGTCGAGCAGCAGTTCCGGCACGTTGCCGTCGATCACCCGCTGGGCGAACCCTTCGACGATGGCCGTCTTGCCGACGCCCGCCTCGCCAAGCAGCACCGGATTGTTCTTGGTTCGCCGGCACAGAATCTGAATGGCCCGTTCGATTTCCTTCTCACGGCCGATCACCGGGTCGAGCTTCCGCTGCCGGGCCAACTCGGTCAGGTCGCGGCCGAAACTGTCGAGCGCGGGCGTCTTGCTCTTGGAGCTCTTAGAGCGCTCGCCGCCTTCTTCGCGTTCGCCGCTCCCCCCACCGCCGCCGGCGCGACCGCGGCCGCCCGTCTCTTCGCCCTCGAGCCCATGGCCAAGCAGGTTGAGGACCTCCTCGCGGACTTCTTCGAGCTTGAGTCCCAGGTTCATCAGCACCTGGGCGGCGACGCCTTCCTGCTCGCGCAGCAGCCCGAGCAGAATGTGCTCGGTACCGACGTAGTTGTGGTTAAGATGCCGGGCCTCTTCCATCGAGTACTCGATGACCTTCTTCGCGCGCGGCGTCTGCGGCAGCTTGCCCATCGTGACCATGTCCGGTCCGCTCTGGACGAGCTTCTCGACCTCGAGCCGAATCTTCCGCAGATCGACGTCGAGATTCTTCAGCACGTTGGCCGCCACGCCGCTGCCCTCTTTGATGAGGCCCAGCAGCACGTGCTCCGTGCCGATGTATTCGTGGTTGAACCGCTGGGCCTCCTGGTTGGCCAGCTGCATGACTTTTCGGGCGCGATCGGTGAATCGCTCGTACATGGCCCAACTCCTCTCGATGCTAAACGCCGGCGAAACTGACGCCCGCCTGTCTAGGGCTTAGGCCGCCATTCGCCGGTTTGTTGCTGCGATTTGTGTGCCGCCGTGCGGAGGCGTTGGCTGTGCATCAGCCAGCCCCGACCTAGCTAGCTCGGGGCTAGCGTCGCGAACCGATGGTCCATCCGTATCACCTGGCGACAGATCCTGCTGTTCCGTTTCTACGCAAACTGCGCAAATTCGTTCGCGCTCTCTCGCAATCTCGAACTGCCACGGCACCGCCGTCTCCAGGCGTTCCAACCGGTCGAGCTCCCCGCTCGCTGCGGCGGCCCGACCCTCGTGACGCCACAGCGTGGCCAGCATGAGCCGCGACTCCGCGTCGCGGGCGTCGTGCCGGAGTAATTTTATCAGCGTCTTCTCCGCCGAGACCCAATCTCCTGCCAGGTAAGCGATTTGCGCCTCCCGGAACCATTGGTCACTTCGCACGTCGGGATCGGCCGCGCTTTGCTCGCCGCCCGACCACTCGGCGAGCATTCGCCGCCAGTCGGCTCGGGCGTCGATCCAGGCGACGACCCAAATCGCAGCCAAAGCCCCCAAGGCGATCCCCCGCGCCCGCGGCGGCAACCATTCGTTCCAAACAAGCGTCGCCGCCAGCAGCACGTTCACAAGCGCCGTGAATCCTACCGCCAGCGCCAGTCCGACCCAAGACCCCCGCAGCCACACCTGCGGCAAGCCGGGCCAAAGATACGCCGACCAGTGGAGTTTTGGTTGCGGCACGGTCATGGGACTCTTGGGGAGCGCGGACGGTGTGCGCATGCGCAAGCGGCTTCGCGCCGCGGCGACCTGAAAAGGATAGGACGCCGCGTCACGAATTCAAGGCAACTGCATGCGCCGTCGGGGGTTAGGGGCGGCGCCGCATCGGGCGACGAGCGCCACGCTGGACATTGTGGGAAGGAGGGGAAGATAACGATAATAACGACACCAGGCGAGGTCGGTTTGCAGCAACTAGCAAGCGAGCCGGGTCGTCCCCGACCCCGGCGCGTCTTCCGTTTCCCGCCTCCTGCTAGCGGCCCCACCATGCCGTCCGACTCAGCCACACTCCGCATCCTCGACGCGTCGCTCAACCGCGCTGCTGAGGGCCTGCGCGTCGTCGAAGACTACGCCCGCTTTGTCCTCGACGACGCTCACCTCACCGAATACCTGAAGCAGCTCCGTCACGACTTGGCGGCCGCGACCGACGCCATTCCTTCAATCGAACGGCACGCGGCGCGCGACACGCCGCACGACGTCGGAACCGCGATCACCACGCCCAGCGAGGCGCACCGCCCCGACGTCTGGGCTGTCTGCCAGGCGAGCCTGGAGCGCGCCAAGCAATCCCTCCGCACCATCGAGGAGTACGCCAAAGTCGCGGCGCCGGGCCAATCGGCCACGTTCGAGAGTCTGCGCTACCGCCTCTACACCATCGAAGCCGCCCTCGGCCGCACCGTCGACGCAGTCGAGCGCCTCGCCACCGTGCGGCTGTGCGTTCTCATCGACGGCCGCGACAGCGAACTCGAATTCTCAACGCTCATCACAGACCTGATCGCCGCCGGCGTCGGCGCCATCCAGCTTCGAGACAAGATTTTGCCCGTCCGCCAACTCGTCGGCCGGGCTCGCATACTGGTTGCCGCCACGCGCGCCTCCGGCGCCACGCTCGCGATCATCAACGATCGCCCCGCCGTCGCCGCTGCGGTGGACGCCGACGGCGTCCACCTCGGCCAGGAAGATTTCACGGTGAAAGACGCCCGCGCGGTGATCGGCCCTCGCAAGCTGATCGGCGTCTCGACGCACTCGCTCCACCAGGCGCAGCAAGCGGTTCTCGACGGCGCCAACTACCTCGGCGTCGGCCCCACGTTTGCATCGGCCACCAAACAATTCGACGAATTCCCCGGCCTCGACCTGATCCGCGACGTGGCCCGCGAAATCTGCTTGCCCGCTTTCGCCATCGGCGGCGTCAACGCCGCCAACGTCGCCGATGTCCTCGCGACCGGCATGTCACGAATCGCCGTAGGTTCCGCAATCACAGCCGCCCCGTCGCCCGCCGTCGCCGCAAAGGAGCTGCTGGCAGCGCTCGAAACCCGCGAGGTAGAAATACCGAGGTCTGTGGGGGTATGATGGCCGATTCACGTCCTCCCCAGTCACCATTCACCGGTCACCAGTCACCTCGTCCCCATGCTCCACGCGATCATCATGGCAGGCGGCGCCGGCACTCGCTTCTGGCCCGCCAGCCGCGCCGCCACACCCAAGCAACTTCTCGCGCTCGTGGGCAAGGAGTCGATGATTCGGCAGACGGTTGATCGCCTGGGCGATCTCGTCGCGCCCGACCGCATCCTCATCGTCACCAACGAACGGCTCGTCCCCGCGATTGCCCAGCAGCTTCCCGAACTCCCCGCCGCATCGCTTGTGGGAGAGCCCTGCAAGCGCGACACCGCCCCCTGCATCGGCCTCGCTGCGCTGCTGGTGCGCCGCAACGACCCCAGCGCCACAATGGCGGTGCTGCCCGCCGATCACGTGATCCGCCGCGCTGAGCGTTTTCAGACCGGCATCCGCCAGGCGGTCGCGCTCGTGGACAAGCAGCCCGACCGCATCGTCACCTTCGGCATTCGCCCAACCTACCCGGCGGAGACCTTCGGCTACATCCAGCGCGGCGCCGGCGTCGATGCGTCCGGCGCCAGCGCCCCGACGTTCGTCGTCAAACGTTTCCGCGAGAAGCCCGACGCGGCGACCGCCGCCGATTACGTCAGCTCCGGCGACTACTACTGGAACAGCGGCATCTTCGTCTGGAAGGCGAAAACCATCCTCGCCGCCCTCGCCGAGCGCCAGCCCGAGATGCTCGCCCACCTGCAAAAGATCGTCGACGCCTGGGGCAGGCCCGACCAGGCCGAAACGCTTCGCCGCGAGTTCACTGCCATCAAGGGCATCTCGATCGACTACGCCGTGATGGAGCACGCCAAGAATGTCGCAGTCATCGAGGCCCCTTACGACTGGGACGATTTGGGGAGCTGGAAGTCGCTTGCCCGGCTCGCCGGCGCCGACCGCTTCGACAACACGATCATCGGCCGCCACATTGGCCTCAACACCACCGGCACGATCGTCCGCACCGACGACAAGCATCTGGTCGTCACCGTGGGCACGAAGGACTGCCTCGTTGTCCACACGCCCGAGGCGACGCTCGTGGCCAACAAGCACGATGAGGAATCCATCCGCGAAATTGTCAAGCTCCTGGAAGCCCGCGGCTGGACGGAGTATCTGTAACCATTGGCGGCGCCGCGCTCCCCGTTAGCCGCGACGCGGTAGCGGAGCGCTTGCCCTGCCGCCAAACTCGGCGACCGTGACCACGCCCTCCACCCGCATCGCCGGCATCGACTTCGGCACGATCCGCATCGGCATTGCCACGGCCGACCTCGCCGTCGGCATCGCCGGGCCCTACGAGACCTACGCCCGCCGCAACGAGCAACTCGACGCCAACTACTTCCGCCGCTTCGCCGCCGAAGAGCGCATCGCCCGCTTCGTCGTCGGCTTGCCCGTCCACACCAGCGGCGCCGAGAGCCAAAAGTCGTGCGAAGCCCGGGAGTTTGGCGCCTGGCTCGAAAAAATTACCGGCGTCCCTGTCGAGTACTTCGACGAACGCTACACCAGCGCGGAAGCCGAGTCGCTGCTGCTGGACGCCGGCCTCACGAAGAAACGCCGCAACGAACGCCTCGACCAGCTCGCCGCCCAAATCATGCTCACCGCCTACCTGGAAGCCGGCGCCCGCGGGCAGCAAGCGCCTGAGCCCTTGGAGTAAGAGACTTTCTTGCCGCGAATCCCCCGAATCATCTTTGGTTGTGGATATCTCGGGTTTCGCGCAGCCAAGTCCTGGCTGGCGTCCGGCGACCACGTCGTTGCTGTGACGCGAAGCGCAGAGCGTACCCGCGAGTTTCGCAGCACCGGCATGGTCGCCGCCCAGGGCGACGTCGCCAATCCCGAGTCGCTTCGCTTTCTCGCAAGCCTTCCTGCCCTCGGAGGCACACCGCCTGAAAGTCTGCTCTTTGCGGTCGGCTACGATCGCCACAGCGCCGCCGACATTCACGCGGTCTATGCCGGCGGATTGCAGAATGTCCTCGCCGCGCTGCCGCCGTCGGTCACGCGCGTCGTTTACATCAGCACTACGGGCGTCTACGGCCCGCATGACGGCGAGTGGGTCGACGAGCTCACCCTGCCCGACCCACAGCGCGACGGCGGCCGCGCATCACTCGCCGCCGAGCAGATCCTCGCGGAGCACCCGCTGGGGCGACGCAGCGTGATCCTGCGCATGGCCGGCCTCTACGGTCCGGGGCGCGTCCCGCATCTCGACAAGCTCCGCGCCGGCGAGCCGCTTCCCGTGCCCCGCGACGGTTGGTTGAACCTCATCCACGTCGACGACGCCGCCCGCATCGTCGTCGCCGCCGACGCGTGGCTTGCCGCCCGCACGTCGTCCGTCGACGCCGTCGCCGACGGCCCGCACATCTTCTGCGTCGCCGACGGCGCCCCGGTTCGCCGCGACCACTACTACCGAGAGGCGGCGCGACGGCTCGGCGCCCCGCCGCCGCAATTCGCCGCCCCGCCGCCCAATTCGCCCGTCACCGCCCGCGCCGGCGCCAATCGCCGCGTTCGCAATCAAAAAATGCGCGAGACGTTCCACCTCGCGCTCGATTTCCCCACTTACCGTGAAGGCCTCGCCGCAATTCTCACCGCACGTTAGCCGCATCGCGAGCGAGGCCGCGTCACGCCGCCCCGCTTCGCCGGTTGCAAGCGCGCCCCCCCAGCCCCTAGAATTTCGATCGTCACACGGCCTTCGCTCCGGCATCACGCCCCGCCACCACTAAAACTAGCCACGGCACGATGCTTTCCCGGACCCCGCTGTTTCCGAATGTCATCGAGCTGAACCACCAGGCTCGACGCCGCCTGTCCTGCGCCGTTTACCTCATTTACGACGACGCCGAGTGGGCCCTCATCGACATCGGCTACGAAGACGCCGTCGACGACTGCATCGAGCTCATCCGCCAACTCGATTTTCCGTTCAGCAAGTGCAAGACGCTCATCGCGTCGCACGCCGACGTCGATCATGTCCAGGGCTTCGCCACAGCCAAGCAGCTCTTTAAAACCACCGTGACCGCCCACCCCCTGGCGGCTGACCTGCTGGAGGTCGGCGACCGCTTCGCGACGTTCGCCCAGATCCCCGCCCAGGGCATCGACATGCCGATGCCGCCTGTCACGGTCGAGCATCGCGTCAATGACGGCGACGTCATCAAGATCGGCAAGCTCAAGCTCGAAGTCTGGCACACGCCGGGTCACACCGACGGCCAACTCAGCTTCCGTTTGGGCGACCTGTTGTTCTCCGGCGACAATCTGTTCCGCGACGGCTGCGTCGGCGTCATCGACGCCCACCACGGCAGCAGCATCCCCGACTTCATCCAATCGCTCCAGCGGATCCGCGCCAGCGACGTGAAGTGGCTACTCCCCAGCCACGGCCCGGCGTTTCGCAAAGACGATGCCCTCATCGACCGCACGCTCACGCGCTTGGAAACCTACCTCCATATGGCCGACTTCGGCACGTGCGCCATCGACTGGCCGCTGATGGACGAGTGGGAAGAAGAACTGGTCGAGGGCCGAGCCCCCAAGTAGGCTGAAGCGGTCGTCGGCGTCGCATCGCAGCGATTCCGCACTCGTCCCGCCCGCCCTCCGTTCGCCAGGCCTTGCCGTGCGCCGCTTGCCCCTTGATTGCCTCTTCGCGCTTTGCATCCTGGCGCCGGCAACCCGCGCCGAGTTGTTTCCCGCCGAAGTCGCCATCATCGCGGCCCGCGGCAACGCGCAGTCCGAGCAGCTCGCCGCGTACTACGCCCAGGTGCGTGGCGTCCCCGTCGAGCACATCTGCCTCGTCGACCTGCCCGCCGGCGACGAGTGCCCCCGCGAGACTTGGGAGGCGACCATTCGACACGCCCTCCGCGCGTGGTTGGCCGAGCACGACCCCAAGCACAAGCTCCGCTGCCTCGTGACGATCTGGGGCGTGCCGCTCGCGATCGGCGCTGCGGCGCCGACCGCCGCGCTCGCCGCCTATGAGGGTTTCCTCGTCGACGAGCGGCGCGAACGCTTTGCCGCGCTTCGCGCAGCCATCGACGAATGCAACAAACTTGCCCCGGCCAGTGCAATCACCACGGACGCGGGGGTCGCCGCCGAGGGGCCAGCATCGCCCGGAGACGCCATCGACGACTCCGCCGCGCCCGTCGAAATGCGCCGCCAATTGGAAAATACGCTCGAAGCGGCGTTCGCCGCCGCCCAAGCACGCATCGCCGCCTTGCCGGAGGGCGTCGAGCGCGACGCCGCGAATGTGCGTCTGCAGCAATTGATCGCCGCCGCGGGGGGCGCCGGAGTCATTGTGCAGAACCTCGATCTGCAACTTCGCGCCAGGCCCGAAGCCGATCCCGCGCTGCAAGCCGAATTCCACCGCATCCGCGGCGGTGGCGCCGCCTGGAACGAGGCGCGGCAACTTCTCGAACAGCGCCCGCCTAGCATCGATCGTGACGTTCCCATCCTCGCGCTCGTCGACCGCATGGGCGGCCATCTGGCCGTCGTCGCGTGGCTCGACGAGCAGATCGCCGTCACCACTCGCGACGAAACGGCTGCCAGCTTCGATAGCGAGCTCGCGCTCATCCACTGGCCCGCCGGCTACGAACTGCTCGGCTCGCAACCCAACTATCTGCACAGTTCGTACGACCGCTCGCCCTTGCGCCGCGCCTTTCCGACGCTGATGGTCGCACGGCTCGACGCACCGACCTTCGCTCTGGCCAAAGAGCTTGTCGACGCGGCCCTCGCCGCCGAACGCGACGGCCTCCGCGGCACGGCATACTTCGACGCCCGCGGACTTGCCGCGCCAGGCGAGCAGATCGTCGAACCCCGCGCCCCGGCGGCGTTCGACGGAGCGCTGCTCGCCACCGCCGCCGCCCTGCGGGACGGAACGAACATGGAAGTCGTGCTCGACGACAAACCGCCGCCATTTCCAAGCGGCGCCTGCCCCGACGCGGCGCTCTACTGCGGCTGGTACAGCCTCGGCAAGTACGTCGACGCCTTCGCTTGGCAGCAGGGCGCCATCGCGTACCACCTCGGCGGCGGCGAAGCGGCCCGCCTCCACGATCCCGACACGCAGCGCTGGTGCAAACGGCTGCTCGAAGATGGCGTCGCCGCAACGATCGGGGCCGTCGACCAGCCGCAACTCGCGTCCTACCCGCGCCCCGACGAGTTCTTCGCCGCGCTCGTGCGCGGCGACCTTACGCTCGCCGAAGCCTACTGGCAGACGCTCCCCCGCGCGAGCGACCCCATGGCGCTCCTCGGAGACCCGCTTTATCGGCCGTTCAAGAACCGCACTGCCGGTCGATGACGAGGCCGATGGTCGTGCCGCGCCTCAGATTGCCACAGGGCGCAATTCCGCACAGAATGGAAACCCAGGGGGGATGGCGATGCGACCGGGGTTTCGCTTACGAGTCAAGACGACGTTGCCGCAGTTCGCGCTGATGGCGATTGTCGCTACCGCCACCCTCGTTGCCGATGCGTCCGAGTCGGAACTCGACGGGCGCGCCATCTTTACGACGACCTGTGCCCGTTGCCACGGTCCCGACGGCGCCGGCGTTGAGGACGGGCCTGATCCGCTGACCGGCGATCTGTCGGTCGCCCAGCTTACCGAAGTGATCGCCGAGACGATGCCCGAGGATGACCCCGGCACACTTTCGCCGGACGAGGCCGTCGCCGTCGCCGCGTTCATCCACGACGCCTTCTACTCACCGATCGCCCGCGCACGCAACAAGCCGCCCCGCATCGACCTGGCGCGGCTCACCGTTGGCCAGTATCGCCGCGCGGTCGCCGACTTGCTCGGCAGCTTTGGCGACCCGCCGCGCGGGAGCGACCGCCGCGGTTTGGTCGGCGAGTACTTCCAAGGCCGCGAGCCCAGCGGCGAGCAGGACCGCGCCGCCCGCCGCATCGACCCGCAAGTCGACTTCAACTTCGGCGTCGACGCGCCCACGCCCAAGATCAAAGAGCCGCACGGCTTCTCCGTTCGCTGGACGGGGTCGATCTGCGCGGCCGAAACCGGCGAGTATCAATTCGTCGTCCGCACCGATCACGCCGCGCGACTGTGGATTAACGACGCCGAGCGCCCGCTCATCGATGCGTGGGTCAAATCGGGCGACGACACCGACCACGAGGGCCGGTTGTTCCTCATTGGCGGCCGCGCGTACCCGATCAAGCTCGAGTTCTCGAAAGCCAAACTGGGAGTCGACGACGACAAGGAGAAGAAGGAAAAGCCGCCCTCCGCGCCCGCCTCGATCGCGCTCCTGTGGCGGCGGCCCCACGGCGCCTTGCAGCCCGTGCCGTCGACCAACCTCGCCTCGACGCCGGCGCCCGAGTCGTTCGTCTGCTCCACGCCCTTCCCGCCCGACGATCGCAGCTACGGCTGGGAGCGCGGCACGGCCGTGTCGAAGGATTGGGACCAGGCGACCACGGCCGCGGCGATTCAAGCGGCCGACTACGTTGCCGCCCGCTTGAACCGACTGGCGAACACGAGCGATGACGCCGGTGATCGCGCGGAAAAACTCCGCGACTTCTGCCGCACGCTCGTCGAGCGCGCGTTTCGCCAACCGCTCGACCGCGGCCTGGCCCGTTCCCACGTCGACGCGCAATTGGCAGCCGTCGGCGAGCCCGAACTGGCCGTTCGCCGCGTCGTGCTGCTCGCCCTCAAGTCGCCGCGATTCTTGTTCCGCGAACTTGGCGACGGCCCCGATCCGTACCACGCCGCCGCCCGGCTCTCGTTCGGCCTTTGGGACTCGATTCCCGACGAGCCGCTGATCGCCGCCGCCCGCGACGGTCGCTTGACCACCAAGGCCGAGCGCCGCCACCAGGCCCAGCGGATGGTCGCCGACCCGCGGGCCCGCGCTAAGCTGCACGAGTTTCTGCTGGCGTGGCTCGACCTCGACGTGCCGGCGGATCTCCGCAAGGATCCGGCGCTGTATCCCGAGTGCGATGAAATATTCCTGGCGGACCTGCGGACGTCGCTGGAGCTGTTTCTCGACGACGTGCTCAAGTCGGAAGCCGCCGACTACCGCCGATTGCTGCTGGCCGACGAGGTGTACCTCAACAAGCGCCTCGCCAAGGCGTATGGCGTCGAGCCGCCGCCCGACGACGCCGAGTCGGTCGCCGGCTTCACGCGCGTCCGCCTCGACGTCGGCCAACGCTCCGGCATCCTGACGCATCCGTATATGATGGCCCGCTTCTCCTACAGCAGCGGGACCTCGCCGATTCATCGCGGCGTGTTCTTGGCCCGCGGCATGTTGGGCCAGGCGCTCCGCCCGCCGCCGGAGGCGTTCACGCCGCTGGCGCCCGAGCTGCATCCCGACCTCACCACCCGCGAGCGCGTCGCGCTGCAAACTGAGCCTGCTGCGTGCATGACGTGCCACCGGATCATCAATCCGCTGGGGTTCACGCTGGAACGGTTCGACGCCATCGGCCGCTACCGCGATCGCGAGGGCGACAAGCCGGTCGACGACGCCGGCGCCTTCCGGACGCGCACCGGCGACGTGGTGGCCCTCCGCGGCGCCCGCGAGCTCGCCCAGTACGTCGCCACGAGCGAGGAGGGCCAGGCGGCCTTTGTCGAACAACTGTTTCACCACCTCGTGGGCCAATCGGTCGAGGCCTACGGCTCCAACGTACTTGAGATTTTGCGGCAGTCGTTCGCCGACCACGACTACAATATCCGCCAACTCGCCGTCGAAATCATGGTTGCCACGATTCCCGTCGGACGCGAAACTAGTGGGGACGGCGACCCCTAACGTCCACGACGCCGCCAGCGTCGTCCGTCCAGCCCTTGCGGAGGAACGTCGATGGCCCACAACTCCCGCCGCCAGTTTCTCCGCAAGCTCGGCCTTAGCGCCGGCACCCTGCCGTTCTTGCTCAACCTGCCGAGCCTCGCGTTCGCCAATCAGACGCGGCGCAAGCAGCGGCTCGTCATCATTTTTAGCCCCGACGGCACGGTACCCAAAACGTTCTGGCCGGACGAAGAGGGCGACAAGTTTTCGTTCAAAGAAATCCTCGCGCCGCTGGAGCCGTACAAGGATCGCACGCTCGTCCTGCACGGCGTGGCCGACCGCATCCGCGGCGACGGCGACGGCCACATGCGCGGCATCGGCTGCCTGCTCACCGGCATCGAGCTCTTCCCCGGCAACATCCAGGGCGGCTCCGACACGCCCGCCGGTTGGGCCAGCGGCATCTCGATCGACCAGGAAATCAAGAACTTTCTCCAGCAAGATCCCGCCACGCAGACGCGTTTCGGCTCGCTGGAGTTCGGCGTCTTGGTGCCCGACCGCGCCGACACCTGGACCCGCATGTCCTACGCCGGGGCCAATCAGCCGCTCGCCCCCATCGACGACCCCTACCAGATGTTCGCCAAACTCTACGGCCAGATGCGCGACCGCGAGACGCTCGGCAGCGTGCTCGACGACCTGGCCGACGACCTCAACACGATCCGCGCCGCGGTGAGCCCCGAGGATCGCCAGCTTCTCGACCAGCAGGCGACGTTCGTCCGCGAGATGGAGCAGGAGCTCCGGGCCGCCGCGGCCGAGAAGATCGGCCACCTCACGCCGGAGCTGGAGCCCGGCGTCGACGAAGACAACGACAACATGCCGACGCTCAGCCGGATGCAGATCGAGCTGCTGGTGAGCAGCTTCGCCAACGATTCGTCGCGCGTCGCCACGTTGCAGTACACGCACTCCGTCGGCGGCGCCAAGATGCGCTGGCTCGGCATCGACGAAGGCCAACACGGCCTGTCGCACGAGCCCGACGCGAACGAAAAGGCCCAGGATCAGCTCACCAAGATCAACCGCTGGTACTGTGAGCAGATGGCGTACCTCGCCCAACGGCTGGCCGAAACGCCCGAGCCCGGCGGCCCGGGGAGCCTGCTCGACAATACGCTCATCATGTGGACCAACGAGCTCGGCCAGGGCAACTCGCACACGCTCGACAACATTCCCTTCGTGCTGGTCGGCGGCGGGCTCGACTTCCAAATGGGTCGGTCGCTCAAGTTCAAACAGACGCCCCACAACCGCCTGCTGATGTCCCTGGCCCACGGCTTCGGCCACCGCATCGAACGGTTCGGCAACCCCGACTTCTGCGGTGCGGGGGCGCTCACTCTGAGTTAGCGCCTTGTCGCAGCGCGCCCATTTCTCGCGGGGATTCATGCCATTCTCGCGGCTCGAGGTGGGTTTTCCGAGAATTCGCCCCGAAATATTTGACGCCCGCCGCGCCGTTGGGGATGATGGCGGCCTGTTTCCGCCCGCAGTTTCACCGATGATCGAGTTCGAGGATTTGTCGTGAACATTCGCCTGGGCTTACTCCTAATGCTTGTCGTGGTGTCGGGCCCAAGGTGCGCGGTCGCCGATCTGATCATCAGTCAGTACGTCGAAACGAGCTCCGGCTTTTCTCCCAAAGGCATCGAAATCTGGAACTCCTCGTCCACCGCGATCGACTTCTCGGCGACGCCTCTCAGCGTATTTATCGGGGTCAACGGCACTGGCCTCAGCAATCAACCTGGAGCGGGCATCACGACAGGAACATTGCCCGGGAACGCCGTACTTGTGATTGGAACTAGTGATATTGGATCGTACCTGACCGCTACGTTCGGCGCTGGAGTCGTCCAATATCATGAATTTGGCTTCACTTTCAACGGAGACGACGCCCTCCAAATTCTCCTGGGCAGCATTGCCACAGACACCTTCGGCAATCCGGGATCGGACCCGGGCGCAGCCTGGACGGGAAGCACCGTCAGCACGGCGAACCAGAACATCGCGCTCAAGCCCGGCATCCTCACCGGCAATGCCGACGGCTTTATCGATCCTAGCCTCCGCTATCAGACCGTCTCGACCGACAACAGCCTCACCGGCTTCGGCGTCGCGCCGGCCGCGGTGCCCGAGGCGTCCGCGTTTCTCTTTGGCGGACTCATCAGCGGCGTCGCCGGACTCTGGTCACTGCGCCAGCGTCGCCGCCGCGTCGACTCTGCGGGCTAACCACGGCCGACGTGCATAGGTCCCCCGCCGCTAGCCCGTACCGGGCCAGGACGGCGGGCATGATCTCCCCGATGCGGCGCGGCTCATGGTCCGACTCAGGCGGCGTCGCCGGGGCACGGGACGGGACCAAGGAAATGGCGGTCGCGGCAACGACCGGCAGAACAGCGGCGTTCACGGCAAATCTCCCCACAAGGCGGCTGGAATCGGCGTGCAACGGCCGATGAGGGCAATTCTAGCGAGTAGTGTACATAGGTCAAGTATTCGGGCGCGCCGGCCGTGTCTGTCACGCCGAGGTCGGCCGAGGCGTCCGGCCGCAGTCGACCAACTGGACCCCTCGGTGAACCTCGGGGTGACAGGGTTCGAGGCCCACGCCCAGGACCAGACGGCACTCTTTGCGCAGCTTGCCTGACGCGAACGCCCGCGAGACTCTCTGTAGCTGGCGCCGCCGGTAAATCTGGAGCCCGCCGCTGGGCGCGGACGATGCTGACTTGTGAATCTCTGCGGCGTATGCCCATTGCAACGGCGTCGCGAGGTTCTCAGGAGGGCGGAAACGATGGAGGGGATGTTCTCGCGCCGCGGGCGCCGATTCGCACTGGCCGGCACGCTGCTCGCGGCTTTCGCAACGCTCACGGCCAATGACGCCGTCGGGCAAACCTACGGCATCGAGATGCACAACACGCTCATGCCCGCCTCCGGCGCCATGGGCGGGGCGAGCATTGCCATGCCGCAGGATCACCTGTCGGCGATCAACGGCAACCCCGCCACGCTCACGCAATTCGGCGGCACGAACTTCACGTTCGGCGGCGCGTGGGCCGAGGCGACCTACAACGTCACGCAGCTCGACCCCCTGCCGTTGGTCGACGTCGATCCGTTCAGTGCGAAGTCGAACCAACCCGGCGGCTCGGCCGGCAACATCGGCGTGACGCAAGAGCTCTCCGCCGGCGGCGTGCCGGTGGTGCTCGGCCTGGGCTTCATCACGAGCGCCGGCGGCGGCGTCGACTTCCGCGGCGTCCCCGAGTCCAACGGCACGTCCGCCCAGTATGTCGCGCTCGACATCATTGCCGCGCTCGGCGTCCCCGTCACCGAGAATCTGTCGATGGGCGGCGCGTTCACCATCGGCACGTCGTTCCTTGATGGCCCATTCACCGACACGGGGGGTATGGCGACCGCGTACGGCCTGCGCGGCACGATCGGCGCGTCGTACCGGCTTCTGGACGCCACCAGCCTGGGCGCCTATTGGCAGACCAAGAAGCATTTCCATTTCGACGACGCCGCGGTGTTCGACAGCGGGTCGTTCGACCTGTCGTTCGATCATCCCGAGAACCTCGGCCTGGGGATCGCCGACCAGAGCCTGATGGACGGCCGGCTGCTCGTGGCGATGGACGTGCTGTTCAAGCAGTACAGCAACGCCGACTTCTTGAGCTCGATTTACGACAACCAGTGGGTCTACCAGTTCGGCCTGCAGTTCCAAGCCAACGACCGCGTGAAGCTCCGCTGCGGCTACTCGTACAACACCGACCCGATGCGCGCCGCAACCGTCACGGAGATCGGCGGCGTTCCCGTGCCCGATGGTATCCCGGGGCTGCGCTATATCCAGGGGCAGTTCGCGGCGATCACGCTGCATCACATCACCGCCGGGGTGGGCATCTCGAACCTGCTGCCGGGGATCGACTCCGACTTCCTGGTGGGCGGCGCGTTCGAGGAGACCGATCAGTTCGCCAGCACGATCGCGTCGGTGGAGAGCTACTGGGTCGGCACGTATCTCACGTGGCGGTTCGGGGCCAGCGACAGGCGGTAAGTCGCGCAAGGGGCCGCGGCATTCCGCCACGGTGGCGCGCAAAAAGCGGATCCCCAGGGCTGCGGAGAAGACGGCTCGCTCTGGCGGACACTTCGCGAGCGCCCGACGGCGAGTTGAGCCTGGATTTCTCGGGGTTTTGCGGCTCGGGCGGCGGTGGGAATTGTCCGCGAAATGTCCGGTATTGTCCGTGAGCGGGTCGATTCTGTCCGCGTGGGGGCCGTGACTGGTCGGGTGACGACCGTTTGGCGGCTGGGAGCCGCGCGTCGCGCGCCGTCTGCGGCTGGGGGCGGTTGAAGCCATCGTCAGACCTCCGATTTGGGAACTGCGCACGATCATCGAGGCCGAGCGGATTCGACTCCGCAACCCGAGATGCGCTCGATTATATATACCTATGTATAGTATATCCAGAAGCGCGGCCAAAATTCCAGAGGGCGGGCTGGGCAGAATCGCGAAGACGATGTCGAGGCAGATTGGCGCGAGCCGTCGGAAGTCGACGCGATCGACGCGCTGTGCCCGTCTGGCGGGCCATAGCAGTCGCTCCCACGAGGATCTTGGGGTGTTTACCCCAGTTATGCGCACGCGCGCGAGATCGTGATCGCCGGTTGCCCGTGCACGGAACGCATTACGCCATTCGCGACATTCCAACGAGCCAGCATGCAAGCGACAATTGCGAGATTGTGAATCGTTGACATTGTGCAGCGGCATTTCTAAATTAACAGTCGCTCAACTCGCAACGACGCCGCCGCCCGCAATTCACGTCTCCGCGACTCGGCGATTGCATCCCGCCGCACACGCTTCTCGACGCTGCCGTCGCGCCTGACGCCTCTCATCGTCTCGATTCGCGCCACGCCCTGCGTGAATCTGTCTCGTAATGCGCATAGGATGCTGACATGCCACGCGATCGCGACAACAGTAGCGCGGACCCAACGAACTCCGACGCCGCGATTCCTGACGACGTTCTACAAAAGGAGCACGAGGCGATTCGCGAGCGGCGACAACGCGCGATGTCCGGTGCAAAGGGCGAGTCCCAATCGCTCGACGACCTGTGCGGATTGGCCCTGTCCGGGGGCGGAGTGCGATCGGCCGCCATGTCCTTGGGGTTTCTCGAGGAGGTCCGCCGCCGTGGCCTGTTAAAGTTTGTCGACTACCTATCAACCGTTTCGGGCGGCGGTTATGCGGGCGCTTACCTCTCCTCCGCGGTCATTGCCGGCAAGGATCTGAAGGCGCCTGGCGAAGAGGGCGCCCCCGGCGACCAACGCCAGGCCGCCGCTGCGGACGCGCGTGACGATGAAGGACGACTCGAGCAGCGCATCTTGCGATTCATTCACCGCGGCCACTATCTGCGCAGGACGTGGGTCTTCTTCAACCGCTATCTCATCGGCTTGCTGCTGATTTGGACCGTGCTGCTCAGCGGTCTGTTTGCGATGGCCGCCGCCGCCGCTCTCCTGTTTCGCTGCCTCGATTACCCCGTGGTGCGCACGGGTCTGGAGGCCCTCGGCTTCAAGGGCGATGTCTGGCTCGCCTTATTTCCAAGCTTTGTGCTGCTCGTGTGCTGGGCAATCGCCTGGACGTTGTCCTATCTCAAGTTCGGACCGCGCGCCAAAGGAAACGTCGCGCGTTGGTTGTTCTACTCCTTGGTTTGCGTCACGCTCATCGCCGTCGCGGCATTGATTGGGAATGGCGACGTCGCACTCTCGGCGAATAGTGGCAGCGTTTCAGGCGAGACGGGACGAACGCTTTACGCCGCCATTCTCTCCGCGCTCGCCGCCAGTATGTTGCCCTATCTGGCGCCAAAGAAACTTTTGCGCAGCGGCTTGTCGCCCCGCAGCGTCATCGAGAAATATGCCTTTTGGGCGGCCACCCGGGTTGCGGCGTTTGGAATTCCTTTTGCCGCAATTGCGTTTTTCACGCGGGAGAACATCTCGCACTGGAACGAGCGCCGCGACGACTCGCTGACCCGCATGGAAATCGGCGACACGACGCCCGCCAATCCCATGTGGCGGGAACTTCTGACAAAAGAGGGGCCCCAGCCTCCGCCGGGGTACGGCCATCTTTGGTCGACTGATGAGGAGAGCCGAAGCACTGCAAAGTTGCTTTTCAAGGAGTTGGCGAAGACGAGCAACGAGGTGGCGCTCGCCCAATCCGACGCCGACAAACTTGAAACCATGAGCCAAGAGGAGGAGGGCTCGCGCAAGTCGCTCGACGGCGAGGCGCCTTCGGACGACCCGCTCAGCCCCGCCTACGAGCACGTGGCGGCGGCGCGCACCCTGCAAGAAGTCGAATTGTCATTTCTCGGCCGCTGTACGCGGCTGGCCACGTTTCTCTTCGACCTGGCCACCATCAATCCCGATGCGGCGAAGCGAAATCAGTTCTTCGTCGAATGGAATTCGCGTTTCCGGTTGCTTCAGCTTCAGGATCGACTGGCCCATCAGCTGAGCGAGCAAATGAGGGATGCAGACTTCCATACGAGATTGTGGCCTTACACAAACACGAAGGACACGGATTCTGAGAACCAAGTCGTGATGCGGCGCGAGTTCGACGCCGTGTACCATCAGGTGGATCGAGGCGCTCTGAAGCCGACTCGGTTGCCGTTCGACAAACCCGATGAAGCGTTCGAGAAGTGGAAAGCGGAATTGTGTCGCCTCGCAGCGGAGGCAAACGAGCTGGATGCCAACCAGGCCTATTGGGACCAGCCGCCGGCGGACGCGGCGCGGCCCGACGAGACCGACGCCGAGTTGGTCGAGGCCGTGGCGGACGACCGATTCGACCAAACCATTGTCAGCATGAATCGGCGCCTGCTGGAAGCGTACTTCGGCGGCCGCATCGAGCCCAAGTCCACGATCTATTCCGCCAACGTCCTGCACGAAGATCAATGGACCAGGCTCCGGTGGTTCCTGTGGTCCGGCGGCATCTTTCTCGTCGCCTCGTTGTGCGTCGATCTCAACGCCACGTCGCTGCACGGCTTCTACAGCGCGCAAGTCGGGCAAGCGTGGATTGACGTGAATTCGTCGTTCGGCGCCAACATTCCCCTGGCGCAGTTGCAAACGACCGAACGAGGTTGGCCTTACCAGTTGATCAACGGCACAGTGCAACTGCTCGAGCTTGGCAATCATAAGCGACTGCTTGACCAGGAGAACTTTCTGTTCTCGCAACTTTACTGCGGATGCAAATCGCTCTCCTTCGCGCCGACCTGGGAGTACATGGACGGCGAGTACGAGCTTGACGATGCCATTGCCGTCTCCGGAGCCGCGATCTCGCCCACATTGACGAAGAATCCGCTGATTCTTGTCCTGCTGACGCTCGCCAATATGCGGTTGGGGCAATGGGTCGACAACCCCGGTTACAAGCGGCGTCGACGCTCCGAGGCGTTTTCCGCTTTTGGCCGCTGGCCGGTCACGCCCATGCGCGCGCTCGTCAATGTGCTCCGTCCCTTTGAGAAGCGGCGCATGTGCTTCGTCACGGACGGCGGGCACTACGAGAATCTCGGCATCGAGTCGCTCCTGTTGCGTCGCTGCCGCTTGATCGTCGCGCTCGACGCCAGCCAAGACGGCAATTTTTCGTACGTCGACTTCACCAATCTTGTACGGCGCATGCGGACGATGCACGGGATTCGCATCACCTCCCGCGGCGCTGGCGCCGGCCCGATGAGGCTCGACGAGATCACTTCCGCGGGGGCCCGCGGCGCGGACCTTGATCAGGTCGACAAGCCCGTCGGCCTGTTCAAGAGCACGCCGCCTAAGCCTGGCGACGTCGAGGCCGCGTACAGGCGGCGCATCTCCCCAAGCCACTTCACGGTTCTGCGCATCGACTACGGCAAAGACGCTCAGGGCAATCCCTATCCCGAGGGCTGCCTCGTCTACGCCAAGTCCACGCTCACCGGCGACGAGCCGTTTGACCTCACGGAATTCGCCAGACGCGAACCGAACTTCCCGCACGATGAAACCGCCGACCAGTTTTACGATCCGAGCCGCTTTGAATCCTATCGTCAGCTCGGTTTTCACATCGGCATGAAGGTGTGCGATCTCTTCGCGCCGGCGAGGGACGCCGCGGCGGACGCGGCCAGCGCCAAGGTGCTCGCCGAACGGGCGCTTTCCCCTCGACAAGAAGCAACTGACGCGTCGCCGTCCAAAGCCCCGGCCGAAGTGGCGCCCACGGCGGCGCCAA
Source organism: Lacipirellulaceae bacterium (assembly GCA_044867485.1). Classification (GTDB taxonomy): domain Bacteria; phylum Planctomycetota; class Planctomycetia; order Pirellulales; family Lacipirellulaceae; genus Lacipirellula. Next base: position 53,773 of record JBIOVA010000218.1, read on the forward strand.
GCGAAGGGGGCGATCTCCAGTCCGAACTGGCCGAAGTCGCCCGGCTGCTGGACGCCAACGATCTGAAAGGCGCCCTCGCCGCCATGGAGAAGGTCTTCGAGCGCGGCCCTGCCCTGTTCGCCGAGATGCCCGCGATTCTCGAGCTGACAAGCCGCTTCACGTCCGACGCGTACAGCCCCCACGCGGCTCTGCTTGAACTGCTGTGCAGCGATCCGCGCGAAGCCGTCGCCGCATTGCGCAGCGTTCTCACGAGCCGCCAGGGATTGAACCGGCGCGCGTGCATCGACGCCGTGCGCTTCCTCGCCGACTTGTGGCAGCATTGCGACGACGCATCAACCGTGGAAATCGCCTACGTGCTCAAGGAGCAGCTCGACGTCGCCGCCCCGGCGAGCGTCGTCGTCGCCGCGTTGACCGCCTTGGCGCGCGTGGCGCATGACGACCCCGAGGCGCGCGCCAAGGCCCAGACGCTGGTCGACCACGACCCACGGAAGGCCGTTGTCCGCGCCGCGAAGAGGTTTCTCCAGCCGCCAAAGGAATGAGGGCGGCCGTGGAGTGAATTCAGCGATCGAATAGTCCGCCCTTCAACGCGCTGGCTCAGCCTCGGGAACTTTCCACACGCCGTCCAGAATCTCCGCGCGCGGGCGGCGAGTGGCATGGCCTCGGAGATCCGCCGACGTGGCCATGTTGCGAGGCGTTGGGCTTGCGAAGACATGCCCACGCGGGCGTGGACATGGCACACGAACAGGGCTTGGACCGACGCTCCTGCCTTCGGCGGCGGACCACCGAGGGCATGGCATGCGACGTTGCGTCGGAGCCTCCTGTGGCTTCGCCACCTCGGTAGGCGAGGACGCCAACCGAGGCCACCCGCGAGCCGGCCGCTTACTTCAAGGCAAACTCAATCTTCTCGATCTTGCCCGTGAACGCGAAGTCGCCTTTGTCCTTGTAGGCCGGGACGATCGCGGTGATCGAGTCGCGGCCGACTTCGAATGGCTCGAGCCCGCCGCTGCGGAAGCTGACGCGCTTGATCTGGCCTTCGCCGGCGGGCTGGCCGTTGACGAACATGCGGAGCGTGCCGCCTTTGTCCATCGGGCCGACGGCGTCGTATTCGGTCTTGAGGGTGACCTTGCCCCGGGGGAGCTCCACCGTGCCGTCGATTTGCGAATTGGCCAAATCGAAGAAGATGTAGGTGAAATGGGGCTTGCCGTCCTGGATGTAGAGCGACCAGCCCACGGAGTATCCGCCACAGGCGGCGATGACGCCTTCGGCGCCTTTCTCGGGCACGTCCAGCTCGGCCGTGATCGTGTGCGAGGGCGGGAAGATCAGCGGGCTGACCGGCTCGGGGAGGCGAACCTTGTTGCCGTAGTAGGTCCAACTTCTGCGCGGCGTTCCGGCGATGCGGTTGCGCGGGTCCATGCGCTCCGTCATCCGCGGATCGAGGGGGAGCACGTCGTACTTCTTCGCCTCGACGAGGAATTGCGCTTGCAGCTCTTTGAGCTTCTGCGGTTCTTGGGCCGCGAGGTCGTCGGCCTGGCTGAAGTCGGCGTTGATGTGGTACAGCTCCCACGGCGCCTGGAGGAAGTCGCCCTCTTTGCCTGCGGTCGTCCACGGCACGCCGAAGCGACTGCAGGCGATCCAGCCATCGTGGTAGATCTCGCGATTGGTCATCATCTCGAAGTACTGCGTGGTGCGGCGGCTCTTGGCGGCGCCATCGTCGAAGCTGTAGAGCATGCTGACGCCTTCGATGGGCTTTTGCGGGATGCCGTCGACTTCCTGGGGCTCGGCGATCTGGCACGCTTCGAGGATCGTCGGGACCACGTCGATCACGTGATGAAACTGCGAACGCAGCTCGCCCTTGGCCTTGATGCCCTGGGGCCAGTGAACCACCATCGGGTTGCGCGTGCCGCCCAGGTGCGACGCGACTTGTTTGTTCCATTGGAACGGCGCGTCCATCGCCCAGGCCCAGGCAACGGGGACGTGCGGCTCGCTCGTGGGTCCGCCGATTTCATCGATCCGCTTCATGGTGCTCTCCAGCCCTAGTTGCACGCCGAGCAGGCTGGCGAGTTCGCTGAAGGTGCCTTCGAGTCCGCCTTCGGCGCTCGCGCCGTTGTCGCCCACGACGTAGAAGATGAGTGTGTTGTCGAGCTCGCCCGAAGCGGCGAGGCTGTCGATGAGCCGGCCGACGTGATGATCGGTGTGCGCTATGTAGCCGGCGTAGTTCTCCATCAGCCGTTGGTACACTTGCTTGGCTTCGGCCGACTGCTCGTCCCAGGCGGGAATTTCCTTGGGCCGGGGGGTGAGCTTCGCGTCGGCGGGGACGACGCCAAGCTCCTTTTGTTTTGCGAAGGTGAGCTCGCGCTGGCGGTCCCAGCCGTGGTCGAACTTGCCGGTGAATTTTTCACGCCACTCCTTGGGGACCTGGTGCGGTGCATGGACGGCGCCGGTCGAGAAATATACGAACCACGGCTTGTCCGGATCGGCGGCCCGGACGTTGCTCGTCCAGGCGATCGTCTCGTCCGTCATGTCCTCGGTGAAGTGGTAGCCCTCTTCGGGAGTCTTCGGCGGGGTGGCGGGCGTCGTGTTGCGGTAGAGCGTGGGATGGTACTGGTCGGCCTCGCCCTGGTTGAAGCCGTAGAAGTATTCGAACCCGAGGCCCGTCGGCCAGCGATCGAATGGGCCGGAGGGGCTGATTTCGGTCTCCGGCGTGTTGTGCCACTTGCCGAACATGGCGGTGGCGTAGCCGTTGTCGTGCAGGATTTTCGGCACGAGCGCGCAGCTCCGCGGGATGATGCCGGTGTAGCCGGGATAGCCCGTGCCCATTTCGATGATCACGCCGGTGCCGCAGGAATGATGATTGCGGCCGGCGAGCAGCGCGGCGCGTGTCGGCGAGCAGAGCGCTGTGGTGTGGAAGTGGTTGTATTTGAGACCGCCGGCGGCGAGCTTGTCGAGATTCGGCGTGGGGACCGGCCCGCCGAACGCGCCCGCCATGCCGAAGCCGACGTCGTCGAGCAGGATGATGAGGACGTTGGGGCTGCCCTGGGGCGCCTTGACCGGTTGCGGGTAGCTGGGCGTGGAGTCCTTGAAGGTTTGGCTGATTTTGCCCGCAAAGGCGGGATCGGATTTCGGCAGGGCGTCGGCGGCGCGAGCCAATTGCGTGCAAACGGTTGCTAACGTCAAGAACAGTGCAAGGCGATGGCTGAGCGCTCGATTCATCACTGGCCTCCCTATTCAACTCGAAGAGATTGCATGCGGGGAGCTGAACGCGGCTTCCCCTCACGAGCGGCCCTCTCCCGGAGGGAGAGGGGCATCACTCAACGCACATTACCGCCGGTGGCGCCGCTATTGGCTGAACGGATTGGGCTCCGCAGCGCCGGCCGCGTCGCCATTGTCGCCGCCGGCCGCCGCGCCGCCCGGTGGGTCGAGCCGCACGAGCAGATAGTTTTCCGTTTTGTCGGGGCCGAAGTGCACCAGCACCGGCGTCTGCTGCTGCGTGAGGTTGTAGATGCCGGTCTCCATGACGACGTCGGACTTGTCGCCGATTGTGAACGCCACGCGCTGGGTCTGCTTGTCGACCTGACCCTGGACGACGTACGACTGGTTGGTCGAGCTGTTGTGCATCGTGCCGCTGATGATGCCTTGGCGATCGACGGCCAACTGCAGCACGCGCGTGGTGCTCGAATCCTGCGGGCTTGTTTCCACGGCGAACGTTCCCAGCGCCATCCAGTCGTTATCGGCGGGGGTCGACGCCGCGGCTTGTGGATCGACGGTCGCGAGGTTCGCGGCAGAGGCGGCGTAGTCGGCCGCCGAGCCCACGTCCTGGCCGTTCACGTAGACATTTTGATCTTGATAGACGACATTGCCGCCGTCGCCGTAGTCGTAGTAGACCGGCGCCGCCCAGCCCCAGGCGGGGAACCACGTGGCGAACGCCCCCCACGCGGGCGTGCCCCACCAGTAGGCCCAGCCGTGGTTGTGCCAATCGTGGTGGTAGTACCACGGTGCGAGGTTCGGGTGATCCTTGCTCCACCAGTCGCTGCCGGGGATCTTGGCGGCGTCGCTGGCGAGCGGATGGTTCGTGCCGTCCCACTGCTGGCGAACCTGATCGCCGCGATCCTGCCATTGCTGGGCTCGCTCCGGGTGTGCGTCGAGCCAGTTCTGCGCCGCACCGGCGCGACCGTCGGGAAACAGGCCCGAGTTCGCGATGCGGTTGCCGACGTCACCGCCGGCCAGGCCGCCGGCCGCGCCCGACGCGGGATTCAACCACGAGGGGCGATTGCCGGCGAAGCCTGCGGCCCACGGCGCTGCGCCGCCGCCAGCGTTGGGAAGACGCGACAGCGCTCCCGCTGCAGCGCCGCCGCCTGCCGCTTGATCGAGCCACGCGGGACGAACGGGACCGCCACCGCCGGCGAGCGGACCGCCGCCCGCGGGAAGTCCGAGGAAATTGCCAAGCTGCGACGCGGAGGCGCCCGCGCCGCCTGCGCGCGGAAAAGCACCGCCGGCGATCGATGGGAACCCGGGGATGCCGCCGTGGTCGAGCGCTCCGCCGCCAAGGCCGCTGAACCCTGCGCCGCCGACGCCGGCTGCACCCGCTCCGGGTCCGCCGCGGGGGAAGCTGCCGAGCCCCAGGCTGCCAAAGCCGCCGGCGCCGATCCCGGCGCCGCCGATCCCGCCTGCGAACCCGCCGCCGCCCAGTCCTCCCGGGAGCGACAGCCCGCCGAGACTCGGGCCGCGCATGCCGCCGCCGAATCCGCCCAGGCTGGGGCCGGCGCCACCGCCGAACCCGCCGCGGCCGCCGGCCATGCCGCCGCCCCCTCGGCCGCCGCCTCCACCGTGAAACCCGACGGCCAAGCAGGGCGACGCCTGCCACGTGAGCGCGGCCGCCATGACAACCAGCGCACAAACTCGGCGAACTTGGTGTGTCGTTCTCATCGCACGACCTCCTTTGCGGCGGAGCCCACTTTCGGCGTCGTTGCGGCGCCTTCCGGCAGTCGGACAAACTTCGCGATGGCGCCGTTGGGCTGCGCCGCGCCGTCCACTTCTCGGTCGATCGATTGCAGCGAGATCTGCCCGTCGCCGAGCTTCTCGAGCACTTGCGTCTGCGCTGCGCGCCGCCCGTCGGGCAGCTTGACCGCGAGCTTGTTGATCCACTTCGCGTCGCCCGAGCTCTGCCAATACCCTTCGCCAAAGCTGCCGTGCGAATCGAAGAACCACGTGCGGATGACCTGCTGCTCGGCGTCCCAGCCGATGATCTGCATGCCCTGCGTGGGCGGCGGCGCGTGGCCGGCGGCCGGCTTCTTCGGCTCGTGCCAGAATCGCCGGACGATGAAATTGCGGTTTTCGTCCCACGAAAACTGATTGACGACCTTGTTCGCGGGCGTGTCGTCGACCCATGAGCCCACTAGCCACGCCAGCGGTTGCAATCCCGTTTCCGCGTCGGGCGGCAGTTCGGCTTCGTCGACGCGGTCGATCAGCCATGCCTGGCCGACGCGGACCAAGCGGGCGGCGAACCGCGACCGCGTCGAGGCGAAGTTGTCGTGATCGACCGTTGCGGCGCCGGTGAGCAGCGCGCTCGGGCCGTCAATGCGGAGCGAGTCGACGTGCAGCGCGACCGTGCACTTCGGGTCGCGCTTGAAGAGCGCCGCGTACGCATCGGCGATCGCGGCCCGGCCCGTGAGCACCTGGCCCGTGGTCGTCGAACGGTGGGTGGCCTTCTCGCTCCACAGCACGCTCAGCGCCGCGGAATCGTGCTTGTTGAAGGCTTGCGCGAACGTGTCGATCACGACGGCGATGGCTTCGCGCGCCGGATCGGCCGGGGCCGCTTGCTGGGCCCCGGCCCTGCCGCCGGCCAGTGCAACCGCCGCGGCGATCAGCGTGAGAATTGCCCGCCAATGCGGACACCAATTGAGCCTCAGAAAAGAAACTGAACGATGAGGGTGCCACTGCTGGCTCGTCCAGCAGTGCGAAGCGGGCGCCAGGCGCCCACTGCTGGGCAAGCCAGCAGTGGCACCCGTTCGGCTAGTAGCCTGAGGCTCAATAGCAGTCATCACGAATGCCTCCCATCGGCCCGAATGGCCGGAATCGACAGTGAGAGAACTACTGCGGAAAAATCGTCTTCCAATCCTTCGCCATGTCCACCACGACCCAGCCGCGCGCTGCGGCTTCATCGAGCCCGCGGGCCAGTTGCCCGACGTGCGATTTGCGGTCGTAGGCGTATTCGCGCTCGGCGTCGGTGTGGTGGACGAAGAGGCCGAGCCGGCGTCCGGGAGGACCCGGCTCGCTGGAGGTGGTCCAGACCAGCATTTCGTAGTCGCCGTCGGAGTTGCCGAAGGCGAAGATCGGCTTGCGGCCGATGGCGTGGGCGATGCCCACGGGCTTCCCCGCCTTGTCGTCGAGGAACCCTAGCTCCGGCAGCCGCATGATGATCGGTTTGCCGTCACGCAACTCGTACCGCGTGGCGATCCAACTGCCGATGACCTGCTCCTGCGGAATGCCGTACACGCGCTCGGTCCAGGGTCGCATGAACTCGGTTCCGCCGCCGGAGACGATGAAGGTCTTGAACCCGTGAGCCCGCAGGTAGGCGAGCACTTCGAGCATCGGCTGATAGACCAGCTCGGTATACGGCCGGTGGAATCGCGGATGGCGGGCTTTGGCGAGCCAGTCGGCGGCGATCTTCTCGAACTCGTCGATCGTCATGCCGGCGTGCGTGGCGGTCATCAGCTCGTTCATGGCCTTGGCGCCGCCGGCGAACGCCAGCTCGGGATGGCCCTCGAGAATCGACTTGAACGGCTCGGTGGTCTTCCACTCGGGGTGCTGGGCGGCCAGCTCCTTGACGCGGTCGAGCACGAATGCGAACTGCACGTACATCGGCTGCTCGCACCACAGCGTGCCGTCGTTGTCGAACACGGCGATCCGCTCGGGCAGGGGGACGAAGTCGGCTCCGCCTTCGGTCGTGACCTTCGTCACGAAGGCGACGATTGCGGTCTTGTGCGGGCCCTCGTTCCACGAGGGGAGCGGGTCCTGCGCGCGCACGACTGCACGGCTTGCCAGTGCGAGGGCCAGCAGAACAAAGACGACGCGGCGCGCAGTCATGACTCGATCCCCCTTAAGACCGAATTGTCCGTCGGCGTACGGACGCCGAGGGACGCCTACTCCGCCGCCGCGGGCACTTGCAGACCCGGGTCGGCGTCGCCGGGCTCGTCCGATTCATCGAGCGTCAGCACATAGGTCGCAATGCCCGCCAGCATCACGAGCACCACGACCCACGCGCGCCAGTCTTTGTGCAGTCCGGGACTGTGCAGGCCGCCGGGGTGGGTCGCGTGGTCGTGCTGATGGCCGCTGGCATGCTCGTTGTGGTGTTTCGACATGTGCAGTTTGCGGAAGCGAACCTGGAATGTGTTGGTGACCTCGGAAAACGATTGCCCGCAGGCGCCGCGCCGCCGCGGCTACGGTTTGAGCTCCACCGTGAGCTTCTCGAGCTGTCCCGTGAAGTTGAACGGGACCTGGTAGTCGTTGTCGTCGACGCTCGTGCGCGTATCCACTCCAACATCGAAGGACTCGTCGATCGTCATGAGGCCGGGGATGGTGTGCGGGATCTTCTTGCTATCAACTTGCTTGCCGTCCACCGACAGGACGCCGGCGCCGCCTTTGGCCATGCCGGGGCCGTCATAGGTGAAGTCAAACACGATGGTGTGTTTGCCGGGCGCGAGCGCGTCCTTGCCTTCCCAGCGGAATCGTTCCAGCGCCAGAAGATTGTAGGTAAACACAGGCTTACCCTTCAGCAGGTAAAGCCCGTAGCCGCCGAACCGGCCGCCGAGCGTGTTGAGCATTCCCTCGCCGCCGCCTGGAGGGATTTCCACCTCGGCGCTGATGGAATAGGACTTGGCGAGCGTGTTGGGCACGCTGCCGTCCGGCAGCCCGGACATTTCACCGGAATAGGTGAACACTGTCCGGCCGGCGGTCGAACTGGGTCGCGGCGTGATCAAGCGCGGGAGGACGGAATTGTCCAGCGGGAAAACCTGATACTTCTGCGCCTCCACCAGGAAGAGTTCCTGAAGTTCCTTCAGCTTCTCGGGATACTTGGCTGCGAGATCGGTGTTCTGCGAGTAATCTTCGGCGATGTTGTAGAGCTCCCATTTGTAGCCGTTGAGCACCTCCGGCATTGCAGCGGTGCCCATCAGCCATGGGGGCTGCGGAGGCGGCGTGCAGGCCATCCAGCCTTCGTGGTAGATCGCGCGGCTGCCGAACATCTCGAAGTATTGCGTCTCGCGCTGCGACGGCGCGTTGGCGCTCGCCTGGTCCCAGGTGTAGGCCATGCTTACGCCTTCGATCGGACTCTGCGCGATGCCATTGACCATCACCGGCGCTTGAATGCCGGTGGCTTCGAGGATCGTCGGCACGACGTCGATCATGTGGTGAAACTGCGTGCGGACGCCGCCCACGTCCTTGACGCGCGCCGGCCACGACATGACCATGCCCTGTCGCGTGCCGCCGAAATAGGAGGCGACCTCCTTGGTCCATTTGAAGGGCGTGTCAAACGCCCACGTCCACGCCACCGCCATGTGAGGCGTCGTCACGTCCGAACCCAGGACGTCGTAGAACTTCAATTGTTCCTCCACCGGAACGTTGATGGCTTGAATCGCCGCCAAATCGAACGGCGTCCCGATCGTGGAGCCTTCGGGGCTGCATCCGTTGTCGCCCTCGATGTAAATGATGAGCGTGTTCTCCAGCTTGCCCAGGTCTTCCACGGCTTGGATGACGCGACCGATTTCGTGGTCGGTATAGGCGACGTACGCGGCGAACACCTCCGCCTGGCGGATGAACAACTTCTTCTCGTCAGCACTGAGGGTCTCCCATTTCGCCAAGCTGTCCGGCCAGGGCGTGAGTTGAGTGTTGGCCGGGATCACGCCGAGTTTTTTCTGATTGGCGAAGATGCTTTCGCGCAGCTCGTTCCAGCCTTTGTCGAACAGGTGCATGTCGCCGATCTTCTTGATCCATTCCTTCGTGGGATGATGCGGCGCGTGCGTGCCGCCGGGGACGTAATAGATGAAGAACGGCTTCTCCGGCGAAGCGGCGTTCAATCCCTTCATGTAACTAATCGCCTCGTCCGCCATATCGGTCGTCAGGTTGTAGTCCGGCTTCCCGATCCACGGAAAGATCTGCGTATGATCGCGGAAGAGATACGGCGTCCACTGGTTGGTTTCGCCGCCCATGAACCCATAGAAATACTCAAATCCCATCCCGCTCGGCCATTGGTCGAACGGTCCGGCCAGGCTGTATTGGTAGGTTGGCGTGTTGTGGTTCTTGCCGAACCACGACGTCGAATAGCCATTGTCCCTGAGGATGGCGCCAATGGTGGCTTTGCTCTTGGGGATGACGCTATCGTATCCGGGATAGCCGGTGGATAATTCGGCGATCACGCCATTTCCCACCGAGTGGTGGTTTCGGCCGGTGATGAGCGCGGCTCGCGTGGGGGAGCAGAGCGCGGTGGAACAGAACTGCGTGTAGCGCAAGCCTGCCTTCGCCAGGCGATCCATGGACGGCGTCGGGATGACGCCGCCAAAGGTGCTGGAGACGCCGTAGCCCGCGTCGTCGGTCATGATCAGCAGCACGTTGGGCGCGCCCTTGGGCGGCACCACGGTCGGCGGCCAGGCGGGTTTGGAGTCCGCCGCGCTCATGTTGATCTTGCCGCTGAACGGCGGCGGTGGGTTCGGAATGTATCTTCCGTCAATCGTCGTCGTCGCGCTGGGCGAGCCCGGTTCGCCCGTCACTTCCTGCGCCCAGAGCGGCGTGGACGCGAACGTCCAATAGTGTGCCAGCGCCGCACCCACGACGAGCGACCAACGAAATGCTACACGCCGATAAGTCCTCGAGCGCCTTGATGCGAACATGGTGTTCAATCCTTCGTTGGAAGTCAGCGGTTCGTTGAAGGTTAGCGGCGATACGGCGATCCGGACTCCGCCACGGACGCCTCACTCCTGCAGCCAGGCCCAGGCGGCGCCCATTTCGCCGGCGTCGAAGTACTTGATCGTGGCCATCGTGAACGGCTTGCAGACCTTCGCCATCCAGACCTCCCACTCTTCCTCGCCGACGAGCGCGATCTTCTCAATCTTCGTACAGTGGGTCGTCGAGAATTTGATGTCGTCCCACAACGCGTGGGCGTCCCAGCCGTGGAAATCGTGGAACTGGGCCAGGATGCGCACCTTGCCGTCCTTGGCGATCGCCGCGTCAACCGCGGGGACGAACGTCTTGTAATCCGCGTCGTGCAGCTTGCCCGACAGCTTGAACGCCAGAATTTTGTCCGACGGCGCGTTGAGCGTTTCGATCATGGCACGAATCCTTGACTTGGAGTGATGGGGAACGACCCAGCCGCCCGGGGCGGTGCACGCCGCTCGCTAGCCTATCCGATGCGACGCGGCCTGCCCAGGATCGGCGTCGTTATCCGCGACGCCGGCTTGGCCATTTCGCGCCGGTTACTTGGCCGCCTCGCCCTCCGATGTTTCCGCGTCCGCCGCCGCGGGCAACGGCAGGATCGCGCGCAACTCTCGTTCCATCCGGATCTCCTTCATCGTCTCGTCCATGATCGTCGCCGGGTTGAAGCTCGGCGGGATCGATCGCGGCGGGAACTCCTTGAACGTCGCCGCAAACTGCACGATCTCGTCCATCACGCCGTACATGTTTTGTACGTGGTTGAGCTGCCAGTCCCAGAACGTGTTGGACGTGATGTCCGCCCGCTCATAGGGGTCTTGGAAGAGATTGAAGATTTTTTGCAGGCGGAGCTTCGTGAACGGCTCGGCCCATACCTGCATCGTGCCGGGGGCGCGCTGCTCCTCGAACACGTACTTGTAGTCGCCCTGGCGGTAGCCCACGAGCTCGCTGTCGTCGTCGGTGTAGAAGAAGTTATTTCGGGCGCTCTTGGCGCCATTGCTCTTGCCGACCGTGCCCTCGACCGTCGTGAGGAACTTGCTCTGGTCGTAGCCGTCCAGGTGCACCTTGTAGCTGACGCCGTTGGCCGTGTAGCCTGCCTTGAGTTTTCCGACGATCTCCGGCTCGCCGGCGATGGCGCACAGCGTGGGGACCCAGTCGTTGTGACTCATCAGCTCATTGGTCACCGTGCCGGGTTTGATGTGATTCGGCCAGCGCACGAGGCACGGCACGCGGAAGGCGCCTTCCCAGTTGGTGTTTTTCTCGCTGCGGAACGGCGTCATGGCGCCGTCCGGCCAGGTGTTCATGTGCGGTCCGTTGTCGCTGGAGTAGACGACAATCGTGTTGTTGGCGATCCCCATCTCGTCGAGCGCCTTGAGAATTGACCCAATCGTGTCGTCGTGCTCGATCATCCCGTCGATGTACTCGCTGTCTCCGTGCGTGTACCGGCCGCGATGCTCGGCCCTCACGTGCGTGCGGAGGTGCATCCGCGTCGCGTTGAACCAGCAGAAGAACGGCTTGCCCGCTGCGTGCTGCCGCTTCATGTAGTCGATGGCCGCGGCGCTCGTTTCGTCGTCGATCGTTTCCATCCGCTTCTTGGTGAGCGGGCCGGTGTCCTCGATCGTCTGCTTGCCGATTTTGCCGAACCGCGGATCGACGGTCGGATCGTCGACGGCCGTCGCCTTGCAGCGCAGCACGCCTCGCGGTCCAAACTTGGCCCGGTACGCAGGATCCTTGGGATAGTCCGGCAGCTCCGGCTCCTCCTCGGCGTTGAGGTGGTAGAGATTGCCGAAGAACTCGTCGAAGCCATTGACGGTGGGGAGCGTCTCGTTGCGATCGCCGACATGGTTCTTTCCGAACTGACCGGTGGCGTAACCGAGGTTCTTGAGCAGCCCGCCGATCGATGGATCGAGCTGGCTCATCCCCATGGGCGCACTGGGGAACCCGACTTTCGTCAGCCCCGTGCGCAGCCCATGCTGCCCGGTGAGAAACGCGGCGCGGCCCGCCGTGCAGCTTTGCTCGCCGTAGTAATGGAGGAAACGGAGTCCCTCGTTCGCGATGCGATCAATATTGGGCGTTTCGTAGCCCATGACGCCGTCGCTGTAGGCGCTGACGTTGGCGATGCCGATGTCATCGCCGAAGATCACCAGGATATTCGGCTTGCCTCCCGCCGGCTGAGCGATTGCCGTGGAGCGGCACGCGACCAGCACGGCCGCCGCTAAAGCGAACAGTTGCAACGTTTTCATGAATAGGCTCCCGTCAATCAATCAGTCAGAATGCGCAACGCGCAGGCGTACGAAACCGCGTACGCCTGCGCGTTCAATTCGCACAGTCCTCGGTCATTCGTCGCATCATTGCCTGGAGCAAGCGGTCCTTGCGGACCGCCCGCTTCGTTCCATCAAGTTTGTCCCGGACGCTTACTGACTCGGGTTGCGGTGCCCCATGTCCTTGATCTGCTGCAAAATCTGGTCGAGGTTGTAACTCGCCGCCTGTTGCAGCGGGGGGAAGTCTTTGTAGGACATGAGCTCCTTCTCCCACAGCACCTGGCCGATGGGCAGCAAGTTCCAGTCATAGACGTAGGCCGTGGTGGGGCCAGCGAGTGCTCCGGCCACGGAGAAGAGGGTCTTCTGGTCCTGGCCCACGGCCGCCTCGAACGGGTCGCGCAGGATGTTCTGGACCTGGGTCCACTTATAGGGCACGGGCGGCGCAAAGGAGCCGGCAGGAGTCTCGCCGGTCATGGCGTAGTAGAACTTCCAGTTCTTGTACCGCACCGCCGACGGCACCGACCCCATGTAGTAGAAGAAGGTGTCGCGCGCCGACTTCTCCGACTTGCCGCTCAGATAGTCGATCTGGTTGACGCCGTCGAGCTTGGTCTTCAGGATGCCCGGGTACTTGCCGGCCATGATCTGCTCGTTCAGGGCGTTGCCCTTGGGTCCGCCGGCGATTTCGACGAACGTGGGCAGCCAGTCGAGCGCGGCGAAGATTTCCTTGTAGACCGTGCCCGGCTTGATGACCCCCGGCCAGCGGATGACGCACGGGGCGCGCATGCCGCCCTCCCAGGTGGTCAGCTTCCCGGCCTTGAACGGGGTGACGCCGCCGTCGGGGAAGGTGATCTGCTCGGCGCCGTTGTCGGTCGTGAAGACGACGATGGTGTTGTCGAGTTGCCCCATGTCCTCGAGCTTCTTGAGGACGGCGCCGATGTTGTCGTCCATTTGCTTCATGCCGACCTCGTTGATGCCCCAGTCCTTGCCGCCCTTGACGCCCAGCATGTCCTCATACTTTTTCGAGAACACCGTCGTGATGTGCATCCGCGCCGGGTTGTAGTAGCAGAAGAACGGCTTGCCGGTTTTCTTCGGGTCGTTGCGGTCGAGGAAATCGATCACCTTGGCGGAGATTTCTTCGTCGACGGTCTTCGACCGTTCGAGCGTCAGCGGGCCTTCATCCGTGCCCATCTGCTTCGCCGCCGTGCCGTCGGGGGACTTCATCCACAGCACCGGACGCGGGGCGGCCATGCACACGCCGTCCTGCGGGTCGATGGCGCCGGGGGGATCGGGGATGCCGGGAATGGGCGCCATCTTCATGGGCGGCACGACTGCCTGATCGGTCGGGCTCTTGTTGATGTCGGGGAAGCTCACCCCCTGCATGGCATCCAAGTGATAGAGGTAGCCCCAGAATTCCTGGAAACCGTGCGCCGTCGGCAGGGAGTCCGCGTGGTCGCCCAGGTGGTTCTTGCCGAACTGGCCGGTGGTGTAGCCGAGATCCAGCATGAACTGCCCGATGCACGGGGTGCCGGGGCGCAGATACGAAATGGCGCCCGGCAACTGCGGCAGGAGCATGCCCGCCCGCATCGGGTTCATGCCGGTGACGAACGCGCAGCGCCCGGCGGTGCAGCTCGACTCGGAGTAGTAGTGCATGAACATGCCGCCTTCCCGGGCGATGCGGTCGATGTTCGGGGTCTCGCCGACCATCAGGCTCCGGTGATAACAACTCGGCTGCATCCAGCCGATGTCGTCGCCCATGATGAACAGGATGTTGGGCTTCTTCGCCGCGGGCGCTTGCCCAGCGACTTGCTCGCCCCGCAAAGAGACGAAGGAAAGCGCCAGCAGAATTGCCGCGCACGACGTGACGCTGATGCGCATGACGAAGCCTCCCGTGAAGGTGCCGCGCGGAGGGCTGCATCCGTGCAGAAGAAATCCGGGCCACTTCCCCGAACCCGGGTCACCCCGCGCACAGCACGAAGGTTTACCCGACTCGCGAGGGGTTTACCACAAGATTTCGAGAAACCTTCACATCCCCGCAAGGGAAATAACGGCGGCGCGCAAATGACGCCCCCGCAATTGCGACCATTCGGCCCGCAAATGCGAGTGGCGATCCATGAACCTGGCGTGGTCCGTCACTCTGGCTGCAAATCGACGGTCACCTGCTTGATGGCGCCGTTGAAGCGGAACGGCGGCGTGTAGGCGTCGTCGACGGCCGACCCCGTGTCCTCGCCCACGTCGAGCGCTCCGCCCAGCCCCAGCGAGATGCCCTGCGTCTGCGCGATCCGACCCTCGCCGACCTTTTGGTCGTTAACGAACAGCGACATCACGCCGCCCTTGCCCATGCCGCCGCCGTCGTACTTGAACTCGCCGCGCAGCTTGACGGGCCCGCTCGGCAGCGCCGCGCTTGACGTCACGCGCGTGATTGTTCGACCCAGAAAGTTTCCCGCGAACACGGCCTTGCCGTCGCGGACGTAGAGGCCGTACCCGCCGTCGCTGCCGCCCATCGAGAAGACGGCGCCTTCGCTCTCGCCGCCCTTGGCTTCGACGTCGGCCGTGATCGCGAACGACTTGTTGAGCACATTGGGCGCGCTGCCTGCCGGCAACGCGACCGTCCCGGGGTAGTAAGTGAACGACGTCCGCTTGCCCGCCAGCGACGGGCGCCCCTGCAGCTCGCCGTTGAGCCGCTCGGTTTTCCGCCCATCGAGGGGCAGCACGCTGTAGCGCGCCGCCTCGGTCCACCACAGGTCCTGCAGCTCGCGGAGCTTTTCAGGATTGCCGCTGGCCAGGTCGTTGGCCTGGCTGAAGTCTTCGTCGAGGTTGTACAGCTCCCAAGTGGCCGTATCGGGATTGGCCGGCTTGGCGCTGCCTTCCCAGGGAATGTTGACCCGGGAGGCCGCCCACCAGCCGTCGTGGTAAATGCCGCGGTTGATGAACATCTCGAAGTACTGCGTGCGGCGTCGGCCCGGTGCGTCCGTTTTGTCGAACGAGTACACCATCGACACTCCCTCGAGCGGCTTTTGCGCGACGCCGTTGAGCTGCTCGGGGAACGGGATGCCGACGGCCTCGTAAATTGTCGGGGCAATGTCGATCACATGGTGAAATTGCGACCGCACGCCGCCGCGATCCTTGATCCGCGCCGGCCAGGACACGGCAATGGGGTTCCGCACGCCGCCCAGGTGCGAGGCGATCTGCTTGGTCCACTGGAACGGCGTGTTCATCGCCCACGCCCACCCGGCAGGGAAGTGGTTGAAGTGCTTCGGCCCGCCGAGCTCGTCGATGTGCTTGAGATTGTCCTGCAGCGACTCCGGCACGTTGTTGAAAAACGAATTCTCGTTCAAGAGGCCCACCAGCCCGCCCTCGGCCGACGCGCCGTTGTCGCCGACCTCGTAGAAGATGAGCGTGTTGTCCGCGTCCGGCAGCGACTTGACCACGTCGAGGAGCCGTCCCATCTCGGCGTCGGTCTGCTCCGTGAACGCCGCGAACACTTCCATCATCCGCGCGAACAGCCGCTTCTGATCCGCGGAGAGCGAATCCCACGCGGGCAATTGTTCGGGCCGTTTCGTCAGTTGCGCGTTGGGCGGGACGACGCCGAGCTGCTTCTGCCGGGCGAAAGTTTGCTCGCGGTAGGCGTCCCAGCCCATGCTGAACTTGCCTTTCTGCTTCGCGACGTACTCTGGCGACACCTGATGCGGCGCGTGCGTGGCGCCGGTCGACATGTACAAGAAGAAGGGTTTGTCAGGTGCGATCGACCGCGTACGGCGGAGCCACGCGATGGCCTTGTCCACGAGGTCCACGGTGAGGATGTACTTCGGATCGGTCGACCGCGGGACGAGATTGTGGTTCTCGTACAACGTCGGCTGCCACTGATCCATGTCTCCGCCCATGAATCCGTAGAAGTAGTCGAACCCCAGCCCGCTCGGCCAGCGATCGAACGGGCCCGCCTGGCTCGTTTCCCAGTCGGGCGTGTTGTGGTTCTTGCCGAACCACGCCGTGGCGTACCCGTTCTGCCGCAGCACCTCGGCGATCGTCCCGACGTTCTTGCCGATGATGCCGGTGTACCCGTCGTACCCTGTGGCCGCCTCGGTGATCACGCCGTTGCCGGTCGAGTGATGGTTGCGCCCCGTGAGCAGCGCCGCGCGCGTGGGCGAGCAGAGCGCCGTGGTGTGAAATCGCGTGTAACGCAGCCCCTCGTTGGCGATGCGATCGAGCGCGGGCGTCGGCACTTGTCCGCCGAACGTGCCGAACTGCCCGTACCCGGCGTCGTCGATCAGGATGAACACGATGTTGGGCGCGCCCTTGGGCGGCTGCACCGGTTGCGGGAACTCCGGCGGATCGCTCTCGGCGATCGTCCGCCCGATGCTCCCCTGGTAGCGAAAATCGGGGAACGGCAGCACGTGCGTCGTGCCATGCGCCGCGGCGCGGGCCACTGGATCGCCGGCTGGCGGACTTTGGCCTCTGGCTGACATCCCGATTCCGATCAACACAATCGACGCCGCGACGATCGGAAAGAGCGTTTTCATAACAATTCCTTCGCACGAGGTCGGGAAGAGCGCTGGGGCGGCGGGCGTGCCGCAGATGGCAGAGCGGTGACAAGAAAGCGCGGCAGCGAAATAGGTCATAGCACACACGCCGCCAGAATACGTCTCAAAGGGTACCGCATCTGATCCGGATTTTCCACGATCCACCAGAATTCAAGCACTTGCTCCCTGCCGAGGACGCTCGTGCAAGAAATTCCAGAGTGTTTTCCGCAGCTCGATCAAGATGACGCGAAATGCTTGGTTGATGACGCATCGCGACGTCGCGTTTTATCCCCGCGAGTCCGGAATGGCCTTCGCAGACTTCGCGTTCTTCGCAATCCCCGTCGGCGGGCGCCTGATGTTTTGCGTCCCGCGCCGTGCAATTCTGCGCCGAGCGCGCACCATGTCGTGTCTTGGGGACAAGCAGAGCCTATAATCCGCCCATCGCATCACACGCCTCGCCGCCGTCGCACTCTTGGGGATCCGGCGGGCGTTATCGCGCCAACGTGAACGCTCGCGGCTGAGCAATCGCTTCTCGCCGCCGCGATCCGTGCCGCACGGTTGCGGGCTCGACAGACTCGAAGCCTTTCTTTCCCGTCGCCTGGGTCGCACTTCCGTTGGGAGACTAATCCAGATGTCCGATTCTCTCGTCACGCTGCTCCGCGCTCCACTGCTTTCCAAGGGACTTCGCCGCAAGGCCCGCCGCCGCGCCGCCGACCGCCGGGGCCTCGTCGCGCGGTTCGAGCGTCTCGAAGACCGCCGCATGCTGGCGACGATCGTGCTCGACGTCGCCGTCGACGCCGACGAGCTGACGGTCACGGGTCCCTACCCCAACGGGCAGATGCCCACCATCACCGCCCCTCTGTCGCTGCGCGAAGCGATCGTGCTCGCCAATCAGCAGGCGGTCGACGACGACGTGATCATCAACCTGCAATTCACGACCTATTTCATCACGCGCGACACCGTCCAGGGCGGCGTCACGTCCGAAGAAACGCTCGCCGACCCCTTCTACGGCGACTTTGACATTTCGCGCAACGTCACAATCAACGGCAACGGCGCGACGATCGACGCCAATGGACTCGGGCGGGCGTTTCAGATTACGAGCGGCTTCGACGTCACGATCAACAACTTGACGATTCGTAACGGCATCGCGCCGGAAGTCTTCGGCTTTTCGCAAGGCGGCGGCATCTACGTTAACGGCGGCTCCGACGTCACGCTCAACAACCTGACGATGCACGAAAACATCGCGCGCGGGCGCACGGCGCAAGGCGGCGCCGTCTTTCTGAACAACTCCACCGAGGCGCCGCCGGCCGCCGTCGTCGAGATCAACGGCGGCGCCTACTTCTTCAACGCGGCGCTAGGCACGTCGGGCGCAGAGGTTGACGACGCCTCGGGCGGCGCCTTCCACGTCCAGCAAGGGGTGCTCGTCGTCAACGACGCGCAAATCCTGCAAAACTTGTCGCGCGCCGCGTCGCCGACGGGCAGCGGCGCCGATGCGCTGGGCCGTGCGCTGGGCGGCGCCATTGCCGTGGAAGAGGGGTCGCTCTATCTCGACGGCGCCATTCTCGACCAGAACCGCGCCGAGGGCGCTCGCGGCGCCAACGCGCCCACGGGGACCGCCGGCGACGGCGGCGAAGCGCTGGGCGGCGCCATCTACATCGGCCCCGGAAACTTTCTGTTGATGGAGACGTCGGAAGTGACGGGCAATGTCGCCGTGGCGGGCGCCGGCGGCAACGGTCCCTTTTTCGCCGGGGGCGCGGGCGGACTGGCCTCCGGCGGCGGACTGTACGTCGAGCAGAACGACGCCAATGTGGGAGTTGCCGACACAATCTTCCGCGACAATATCGCGCAAGCCGGAGCAGGCGGGTCCGGGCAAGACTTTGGCGGCGTCGGGGGAATCGCCCGCGGAGGCGCGCTGGCAGTTTCGACGGCCAATCAGGGCAACCCTCCCGGCCTCGTTCTGATGAGCGTCGTGTTCGAGGAGAACTCGTCCACCGGCGGCGCCGGCGGTCAGGTCGACGATGGGTCCGCCGGCACGGGCGGGGCGTCGTTTGGCGGCGCCATCTTTGCGGGTCGCGGATCAATCCATCTGCAGGATTCGCCGCAGTTGAGAAACGCGTCCAATGGCGGCGCCGGGGGCAACGCCTTCAAGGGCCCCGCCGGGAAAGGCGGGTTCGCATCCGGCGGCGCGATTCATCTGGAGGGTTCCGCCGCGCTGACGGTCGTCAGCATGTCCTCGCATACGGGGCCCGTCATCGATCCCGCATCGGTCACGGTGACCGGGGTGATGCTCGAGAACGTTGCCACGGGCGGACGGGGCGGCCACAAACTCAACGCGTCGGACAGCTCTGCGGACGACAGCGGCGACGGGGGCGATGCTCAGGGCGGCGGTATGGCCGTCACCACGTCGGCCCCACTCATCCTCTCGGACATCATGTTCATTAACAACGGAGCGATTGCCGGCAACGGCGGCAATGGCGACGTCTTCGCCGCACAAGGCGGCTTCGGCACGGCGGGCGGCGCCAGCGGAACCGCTCGCGGCGGCGCCCTGTATGCGCAAACCAACCTCACGCTGGACGGCGTGGGCTTCTCCTCCAATCAGGCGCTGGGAGGCATTCTTGAAGCCGACCCCGCAAACGGCGCGTTTGCCGGCGGGAAGGCCGGCGTCGGCGAAAACCTGGACGGGCTCAGCGGCGGCAACGGCGGCTCGGCCATGGGCGGCGCCGTCTACCTCGGCCTGGGCAACCTCGCCGTCCAAGACAGCATGTTCGCCGGCAACCAGGCGATCGCCTCCAATGGCGGAGCCGGCGGCGCAGGCCTGAACTTCAATCCCAACGCGATGGGGCGCGCGGGAGGCCAAGGCGGCCGCGGCGGCGATGCCTACGGCGGCGCGATCCGCGTGGAGTCGTCCGGCACAGTGGATTTGGAGGGCGCGTGGTTCGCCTCGAATACGGCGCTAGCCGGCCGCGGCGGCAGCGGCGGTCGCGGCGCCGACGGTTTTGACGGCGGCAACGGCGGCGGTGGCGGCAACGGCGGCACGGCCGCGGGAGGCGCCTTGTCGGTGCATCCCGTTTCAGCGCCGCCGGGCATTCGCACCGACGTCGATATTCTCGAGTCAACATTTGCGTACAACAAGTCGATTGGCGGCGATGGCGGGTTTGCCGGCAATGGCGGAACCGGCAATCGCGGCCTTGGCGGGGCTGCCGGCGATGGCGGCCACGGCGGCGCTGCCGTGGGCGGCGCCATCGATCTCAACACCGTCGACGGCGATTTGCGACGCAGCACCATCCAAGAGAACATCGTCAGCAGCGGTTGGGGCGCGGCCGGCGGCTACGGCGGCAGCGGCGCCTGGATCGGCGGATCGCTCGACTTCGTCGATGGCCGCGGCGGAAACGCCGGCGACGCGCTGGGCGGCGGCATCGTCTTGCTCAATAGCACGCTCATCGCTCACACCAGCACGATCGTCCTGAACGACGTGTACTCGGGCTTCGGCGGCAACGGCGGCTTTGGCGGCTTCGGCTTCCTGGGCGGCGGCAATGGCGGCCACGGCGGCGATGGCGGACAAGCCCTCGGCGGCGGCGTGTACAACGACGGACCGGCCGGCAGCATGGACATGTTCAACGTCACCGTGGCGCAGAATCGACTCATCGCCGGCGGCGGCGGCTTTGCCGGCGACGGCGGCGGTTTTCTCAACACGTCCGGCCCATCTGGTATCAATGCCGACGTCCCAATCAAATATGGCGCTCCCGAAAGCGCGCTCATTCCCATTCTCTATGGCGCCGAGACGGTGCTCCGACCCGAGGCGGACTACCTGGGCCGAACGCCTTCCGGTCTGATCGCCATCCCGTCGCTGGAAGGGCAGCTTTCTGAGAACAGCTTGGGGATCGACGGCATGACGGCGTCGCAACTCGATACGATCGCCAGCGTCTCATGGCTCGGCGCCTTGCCCGTGCTGAGCGTGGCCGTGGGCGAGGGAGCGCTCGGCGCGTTCTTGGCGCTCACCATTACGACCACCACGGCGGGAGAAATTGGATTCGGAACTAGCGCCGCCGTCGCAGGCACGACCAGCATTACAGGATTTGGCATTGCCGCGGTCTCGTTCGGCGGCATCGCCATCACGGTCTCCACGTTTGCCATCGGCGCCGTCGTGGCGACAAAGTTTGTGTGGGCGGGCTTTGCCTCGGGCGACTGGGAGGGAGCCGCGGCATTCGCCCTCGGCACGCCCGGCGATGTGACGGGACGCCATCTGAACGTCCTCCTCCAAGGCGTGCTGCCCAACGAAGACGATGACCCGCCCGAGCCCGGCGGCCCCGGAGTCGACGGCCAGCCTGGCGACGCCGGCCAGGCGGCGGGAACCAACGTGTGGGGCTCCGCCCGGCTAAATCGCAGTCTCATCGCCGAGGGCGGCGCGCTGGTGCGTTCGCGCAGCCGCTCGATCGCACCGGTCGTGCTCGACGCGAACACATACTACGTGAGCGAATCCATCGCGAACGTCAGCCTCGCCGATATCGCGGGGGGGAGTTACGAGAGCTTTGACCCCAGCTTGATCGGCGCCGTTGACTCTGGATTCGTCAACGACCTCCACGGCACGACCGCCGAGCCGCTCGACGCAAAGCTCGATTCCCAAACCCGCTTCAACGGCGGCACGACGCCCACGCTGCGGCTCCTGCCGACAAGCCCGGCGCGCAACATCGAGTTCGGATCCGTGGTCTACACCTCGCAAAATGACTACCAGTGGGGATTCTTCTACGACCTGGGCGCCTGGGGCCACGGGTTCAACCAGTCGCTCACCGCCGAGGACGATGCCTTCCAAATACAGGAAGGCGGCATCCTCAATTTCAAGTTTGAGGATTTGCTGGTCAACGACGACGACCTCGACGACGATCCGCTCACCGTCGCCAACAACCAGCTCGTCGGCCCCGCCCAGCACGGCATGCTCGTCTACATCGAGGATCTCGAATCCGGCGAGCTCACGATCCAGTACAAGCCCAACGCCGGCTTCGCGGGCATCGAGACGTTCACCTACCTTGCCACTGACGGCCAGTTCGCGAGCGAAGCCACGATCACAATTACCGTCGTCCCCGCCCTGCCCGGCGACTTCGACGTGGACAACGACGTCGACGGCGCCGACTTCCTCGCCTGGCAGCGCGGATTGGGAGCAACCACCGGCGCCACGCGCGCCCAGGGAGACGCCAACGCCGACGGCGCCGTCGACGCCGCCGACCTCGCGATCTGGAAGGCGAACTACGGCGACACGCTCCCGGCGGTCGCCGCCGCCCAGCCCGCGTTCGCCCCCGCCTCTGTGTTGGCATCACCCGCCGTCGCCCCGAAGAGTTGGCTGGTCTCCGGCCGCCAGTGGAGCTGGCCCGTCGCGTCGCCCTCCCCGCTGGCCGCTGCGGGGCGAGCCCAGGTCGCCCCGCCACGGGCGATCGACGAAGCCCTCGCGCAGCGCTTCACGATCCGAGGCGATCACAGTGACGGCGACCGGCCCAGCAATGCCCGAGCGCTCGCGGCAGTCGATGTGCTGCTGGCCGATCGTTCATTCGTCGACGAAAGCGGCGAAGCGCTCGCGTCTCAGAACGAACTCTGGGAATCTGTCGACGCGTGGAAACTCGTCGCGTCGCCGCCGGGTTGACCGTGCTATACTGCACCTCGCCCTGCTCCTCGTCACCGCCGCTCGAGGGCCGCCTACGATCGGGTCCGTCCCATGTCCGATCCCCTACAAGACACCGTCTCGTTCTCGCCCACGGAGGCGTTCGCCGAGCGATTCTTCGCTCCGCCCGTGCCGCCGCTGTCGATCGAATTCGGCGCCGCCACCCATCCCGGCCGCGTCCGCCCGAACAACGAGGATCACTACGCCGTGGTGCGCCGCAATCGCTCCAGCGAATTGCTGCTCACGAATCTTGATACGACCGACCTCACGTTCACCGACGATCACGCCTACATCCTCGTCGTCGCCGACGGCATGGGGGGCGCTAACTTTGGCGAGTTCGCCAGCAGCCTGGCGCTCCGCACGATGTTTCAACTCGCCAGCCAGGCGACCAGTTGGGTGATGAAGCTCACCGACTTCGACCGCCAGCACGTCCGCCAGCGCGTCGGGGCGTACGTCCAGCGGATGCAGGCTGCGCTCCGCGAGTTCACCCTCCACAATCCCCGATTTGCCGGCATGGGGACCACCTGGACGCTGGCCTACCTGCTGCCGCCGCACGCCATCGTCGTCCACGTCGGCGACTCGCGCGCCTATCTCTTCCGCGACGGCGAGCTGATCCAGATCACCCACGACGAAACCATGGCCCAGGCGTTCATCGACGCGGGGCTCGCCCCCGAGAGCGTCAAGAAGTTCGGCCACATTCTGCTCAACAGCTTCGGCGGCGATAAAGAGGAAGTTTGCGCGCAGATTCACCAGATCGAATTCGGCCCCGGCGATCAACTGCTGTTATGCACCGACGGCCTGTCGGACATGGTGTCCGACGACGCCCTCGCCCAGCAATTGCAGCGCCGCGCGAAGCCTCAGGCGGCCTGCGACGCGCTCGTCAGCCGCGCCCTGGAAAACGGCGGCAAGGACAACGTGACGGTGGTCCTAGCGATGGCTGCCAATTAACGCCGATCCGAGCATCACCCAACGCCGTCAACCTTCCAGAAAGAGTCCGCAGATAGCGCAGATTGACGCAGATCAGGAGAATGTTCGAGAGGATGATCGTTCTTCTTCCGTCCGTTATCCGCGAACATCTGCGACATCTGCGGATGGTCCGGAGGGTTTAGGTTAACTGCCTGGGGTGCCGCTGCTGGACAGCGGCGCGCTGTTTTCGAGCGGCGCCGCGCAGCGCGAAGCCGCCGATCGCAAGCAGAGCGATCGTCCCCGGCTCGGGGATCGCCGCCTGGGCGGCGGCGCTCGGCCACGTCGACCCCAACTGCCGCTGCCACGCCAGAAAGTCGGCGCCATCCACCGCCATGTCCGCATTTGCATCGCCATGCGACAAATGCGCGACGCCCGCCATGTCGAAGCCCGCGGCCCAAGCCTCTAAGTCCGCGGCGTCCACGTCGCCGTCGTCGTCGAAGTCCGCGCTCGGCCAACGATCGGGCTCGACCACGGTGAGCGTCTGGTCCACCGCCACGTCGAACAACCGCTGCACGACGCCGCTGGGCCACTCGATCGTCACCATCTCGACCACGGCGGCCGACGCCCCCAGCCCGAAATGCGCCGTGTGCTCGCTGTGGCTCACAAAACTGCTGCCGCCGTCGATCTCCCAGGAGAGCTCTCGCCCGGGGTCGTCCAGGTCGGGCGTCACGGTGATCCACGCGCCGATGCCGTCGCGATTGGAAAGCGTCCCTTGCGTCGCGATCCGCAAGAAATGGTTCGCGTTGCCGCCGTCGTTGCGATACAGAATCGGCGCCGCCTGGTTGTTCACCACCAGCAGATCGAGGTCGCCGTCGGCGTCGTAGTCGAGGTGGATCAACCCGCGCCCCTGTTGTGTGTCGGTGATCCCCAGCTCCGCGGCGACGTTGGTGAACACCCCATCGTCGTTCCGCCACAGAAACGTGGGATCATCGACCCACCCCTGCCCGTTGTAGCCGTTGGTCGCCGAGAGGTCCAAATCGCCGTCGTTGTCGTAGTCGAAAAACGTCGTCCCCCAGCCGAACCGCGCATCCCGCACCCCGGCCGCCTGCGTCACATCCGTGAACATGCGGTTGCCCTCGTTGCGGAACAACCGGTTCCAGCCGCCGAACGGCCCCGGGATTCCCGGCGCGTTGGTGATGTTCGTGATAAACCAATCGAGATCGCCGTCGTTATCGTAGTCGCCGAACGTCGACCCCATCCCGTTGTTGTCGGTCCCCACCCCGGCTGCCAGCGTGATATCGGTAAACGTGCCGTCGCCGTCGTTCCAAAAGATTTGGCTGCTCTTGAAGTCGCCGGTGAACGTGAGATCCATGCGCCCGTCGCGATCCAAGTCGGCAAATCGCGGCGTGAACCGGAACGACGACAACTTGCGGTAATGGTCAATCCCCGCGGCCGCCGTCACATCCTCGAATGACCCTGGCTCCGCCGCTCCGCGATTCCGCAGCAGCCGCGACTGGCTGTTGGCGATCACGTTCCCCCAGTCGCCGGTGGCAATGTCCAAATAGCCGTCGTCGTCATAATCGCCGAAGCTCACTCCGTGGCCGGAGCGCGTCACGCCGTTGGCCAGCGCCGCGACCTCGCCGACCCCAGCATCGACGAAGAAGCCGTTGCCGTCGTTGAGGTAGAGGTAATTGCGCGTGTCGTACACGGTGGTCATGTACAGATCGAGATCGCCGTCGTTGTCGACGTCGCCGGACGCGACGCCGCTGGTCAGCGTCGCGGCCGTGAACCCCGCGGCGGCCGTTCGCGCTTCGAACGTGCCGTCGCCCTGGTTGCGGTACAGGATGTTGACGTCGTTCAGCCGCGGGAACACGAGGTCGACCAGCCCGTCGCCGTCGAAGTCCCCCGCCGCCGCGCCGCCGGAGTAAAACGACGTGCCGTCGAGGCCGGCGATCAGCTCGGGCGTCGAATGGACGTGCGTGATGCCGGCGCTGGCCGTCACGTTGGTAAACGTCACGGCGCGGGCGGGCGAAGCAGCGGCCAGCGCGACGACGAAAGCGCTTGCAGCGCAACGCCTTGCCAACCAACTCACCGTCGTTCGTGCGCGACCGCTCAACATAGAGCCCGCCGTCATGCCGCAGAAAAGTGCGCCGCGTGCGCCCGCCCAGCTTTCGTCAGCCCGGCGGTGCGGCGCTCACGCAGCGATTATATCATCCCCGCGGCCGAAAATGTTCCAGCACGTCGCTTTCCAAGACGCCGCCGCCGGTCAGTCGTTCGGCGCCGGCGTCGAGGCCGCGGTCGGGCCGCACGGCTTGCCGTTTTGCTGGTCGTTGGTATCGCCGAAATCGCAACCGGCAAGACGCCCACGGTATTCGCCGTCGACGCGCTGATTCTCGCGACGATCAGCGCGAAGCGGCGTTCAATCGCCGTCGCGCGGTGATTTGGGAGAGCGGGATCGGGCCTTTGGCTGGTTCAGTAGCGGCGCCGCGAGCTGCTGATAGAGATTGAACAGAAACTCCACGCGATTGCGCTCGCTGGCGAATGGCTGCGAGCGGTAGCAGCGGTCCACGGCGCGATCGAGCCGCGCGTGCGCCTTGGCCAGATTCGCCGGCATCGACAGCGGATCATACAAATCGGCCAGCGTCGCGTCAGCGTGGGCGTCCCGGGCGTCAAGCACAGCTTGCGCGGCCTCCTCGACGAAAAGGCCATTCCGCGGCGAAAAAAGTCTGCCGAGATCATAGCGGATTGCCCCGCCGATCGCCAACGCCGCCGCAAATCACCACCCACGAAAAAATCGCACTCCCCCTAGAAAATGGCCACCAATTCTATTAGTATACGGGTGTACAATTCACCGCGAGCGGCGCCAACACGCCCGCATCGTCGCCACGATCCGCCCCCGTCGGCGACGATTCGCGCTGCGCACTCGCGCCGCCCGCCCCGCATCCCTCGCCGCGCGAGCGACCAAGTCGCTCATCAAAAACACATGAGCCCCTTGAGCGACATGAGCGCCTTGAACGTCGGATATCCGACCTCAGGGGGGCATGCGGCCTCGCGTTTCGCCGCATCCAAGCCCCCAGTTCCCATTCCTAGTCCCCCACACGTTGAGCCCCCTGCCCCGCCTCTGGTACGCTGGTCCGACAGACGGGTCCCTTCGCGACGCCCCTACGACCAAGGAACCACGCATGTCCTCCTCCCTCACCTGGCTAACCCTTAGCCTCGTCGCCGCGCTGGCCCTCCAACTCCGCCACGCCTCCGCTCAGAACGCCGTCGCGGCGCCAAACGGCGGCTCGCTCGGCAACACCAACGCCGACGCCCGCGCCGACGCGTTCATCACCGACTATGAGTCCCGCGTCCGCCCGCTGGAGATCGCCGTCAACCTCGCGTGGTGGAAGGCCAACACCTCTGGCAAAGACGAGGACTTTGCCGCCAAGGAAGCCGCCCAGAACCGGCTCGACGAAGCGCTGTCCGACGCCACACGCTTCGCCGAGCTGAAGGATCTCCGCGACGCGAAGCTCGCCGACCCGCTGGTGGCCCGGCAGATCGCCGTGCTGTATCTCGCTCACCTCGAAAAGCAGGTGCCGGCCGAGCTGCTCCGCAAGATTAGCGCTCGGTCGAGCGCGATCGAGAAGGAATTCAACGTCTACCGCGCTCGCGTGGACGACCGCGAGATGACCGACAGCGAGGTCCGCAAAGTGCTCACCGCGAGCACCGACTCCGCCGAGCGGCAAGCCGTGTGGGAGGCCAGCAAAGGCGTCGGCGCCGTCACCGCCCCGCACCTCAGGGCCCTCGTGCTACTGCGGAACGAAGTGGCCCGAACGCTGGGATTCAAGAACTACCACGTCATGCAGCTTCAGCTCAATGAGCAGAGCCAGGACGAGGTGCTCGCGTTGTTCGACGAGCTGGACGAGTTGACCCGCGGCCCGTTCGAGGCCGCCAAGGGGGAGATCGACGCCAAGCTCGCCGCCAACTACAAAATCCCCGTCGACGAACTCCGCCCTTGGCACTACCACGATCCGTTCTTCCAAGAGGCGCCCGCGGTGTTCGGCACGGATCTCGACGCGGTGTTCACCCACGCCGACATTCTCAAGCTGTGCCGCGACTTCTACGCCGGCATCGACCTGCCGATCGACGACGTGCTCCTGCGGAGCGACCTCTACGAGCGCTCCGGCAAGAGCCCCCATGCCTTCTGCACGGACATCGACCGCGAGGGCGACGTCCGCGTGCTGGCCAATATCGTTCCCAACGAGCAGTGGATGGGCACGATGCTCCACGAGTTGGGCCACGCGGTGTACTCCAGCAAAAACATCCCGCCGTCGATGCCCTATGTGCTGCGGACCGACGCCCACATCTTGTGCACCGAAGGCGTGGCGATGATGTTCGAGCGGTTCTCCAAGAGCGGCGATTGGCTCGCGGCGATGGGCGTCGCCGTGCCCGACGTGCCCGCCTACAACGCCGCCGGCGCTCGCATGCGCCGCGATCAGCTCCTCATCTTCTCGCGGTGGTGCCAGGTCATGTTCCGCTTCGAGAAGGCGCTGTACGAAGACCCCGAGCAGGATCTCAACAAGCTGTGGTGGGACCTCGTCGAGAAGTACCAGGGCCTCACCCGCCCCGACGGCCGCAACGCGCCCGACTTTGCCAGCAAGATTCACATCGTGAGCGCCCCGGCGTACTACCACAACTACATGATGGGGCAGCTCTTCGCCTGCCAGGTCCACCGCACGATTGCCCGCGAGGTGCTGCAGGCCGAGGATGTGACGAATGCGTTTTACACGAAGAACCCGGCCGTGGGCGCGTACATGCGCGACCGCGTGTTCGTCCCCGGCCGCAGTCTCCCGTGGAACGAACTGACCCGCCACGCGACCGGCGAACCGCTCAGCGCCGCGGCTTTTGCCGCGGAGTTCGCTTCGCCGACCAACTGACCCTCACCCGCCGGTTTGCGAACTTGATTCGTGAGTTCGTTGCCGAGGGGTTGTATAATTAGTTTGACCGACAAATGAAGGCTCACGCGGCGCTGCCGTCGTACGCCGTACGCTAAATCCCTATGCCACGAAAGATTCGTGACCTTGTCCGCGACCTTGAGCAAGCTGGGTTCGCGAATCGCGGCGGCCGCGGCAGTCACAGAAACTTTGTCCACATCAAGGTCGTGCGCCCCGTGACGGTCTCCGGGAATCTCGGAGACGACGCGCAGCAATATCAAGAGCGAGCCGTCAAGCGCGCGATCGAGGAGTCGAAGAAATGAAAGAAAGCGCTCGTTACGTGAAGATCGTCGAGTGGTCCGACGAGGATTCGTGCTACGTCGGCAGCTCTCCCGGTTTGCTCTACGGAGGCTGTCACGGCGACGATGAACGGCAAGTCTTTGAGGAGCTTTGTCAGATCGTCGAGGAAATAATCGAATTGTATCAACAAGATGGTAAGCCCTTGCCGCCGCCCACGTCGGGCCGCGACTTTGCCAACAAGCTCCAAGATGTTGCTTGATTCCGCCGCGAGTTTGGCGTCCGTCAGTCAAGCTGCTTGCGGAACCGCGCGACGCTGAGCGTGAGCACTGCAGCGCAGCAAATCGCGAGCCCCACGACCGGCCCCACAAGATCCTGAAACGCCGCCCCGCGCAGCACGATCCCCCGCAAGATTTCAATGAAGTACGTCACGGGAATCGCAAACGAGATCGCGTAAATCGGCAGCGGCATCTGGCTGCGCGGAAACACGAAGCCCGACAGCAGCACCGACGGCAGCATCACGACGAACGCAAACTGCACGGCTTCGACCTGACTCTTGGCGATCGTCGATACGAGCAGCCCCAATCCCAGCGAGCACACCATGAACAGCATTGACAGCACGATCAGCAGCGGAATGCTCCCGCGAATCGGCACGTCGAACACATAGATCATTACCGACAGCACGATGAGCGTTTCGACGAATCCCACGATGGCGTACGGAAACAGCTTGCCCAACAGCAGCGCTTGCCGCCCCACCGGCGTGGCGAACAGTTGCTCGAGCGTCCCCAGCTCCCGCTCCCGCACGATGGCGAACGACGTGAGAAACAGCGTGACCAATTGCAAGATGATGCCCACGAGCCCCGGCACGAAGAACCGGGCGCTTTCGAGGTCGGGGTTGTACAACAGTCGCGGTCGCACCTCGATCGGCAGCTCCGGCCGTCCCGCCGGCCCACGGGAGGGCGGCGTCTGCACCGCCTCGACCTTCGGCCGAGCCATGCGCATTGACAAGTTGACGCCCAAGAGCTGCGCCGTGTTGAGCGCGGTGGTCGCCACCTGCGAATCGCTGCCGTCGATGAGCACTTGCACCTGCGCCTGCTCGCCGCTGACGATGCGATCCGAGTAGTTTGCCGGAATCGTGAGTCCCGCCTTGGCGTCGCCCGAGCTAAGCGCCCGCCGGAACGTTGTTTCGTCCTGCACCCGCGCCACGACGTCGAATCGCTGAGTGTTCACAAACGCCTCAACGAGCTCCCGCGCATAGCGCCGCCCGTCGAGGTCGTACACGGCCAGAGGAATGTGCTCGATTTGCGTGTCAATCGCGTAGCCGAAGATGATCGTCTGGATGACCGGCACCACCAGCATGAAGAAAATCGTGGAAGGCTGACGGCGAATATGCAGAAACTCCTTCACCAAGATCGCCAGCAGGCCGCCCGTCGAATTCCGCGCGGGTCGCGCTTGTTCGGCAACCATCGGGCCAGCGCCGGGCGAGTCGGTCGAAGTCGCCGGGTCGCTCGTGGGAATCGCCGCTTCGAGTTCAAAGTCGACGCCGCGATCCGCCGCCCCCGTAAGTGTCACGAACACATCCTCGAGCGTCGGCGTCGTCTCGCGGAAGTCCGCCTCGTCGCCCGCCAGCCCCAGCTTCGCGACCAGCTCGGCCGGTGACAGTCGATCATCGACCATCACGTGGATCGTCTCACCAAACAACGTTGCGTCTCGCACGCCGTCCATTTCACGGAGCGCCCCGAGCCGCTCCGCCGGCCGCGGCACGCGCAACTCATATCGCTTCGTCCCCG
Organism: Lacipirellulaceae bacterium; assembly: GCA_044867485.1. GTDB lineage: Bacteria > Planctomycetota > Planctomycetia > Pirellulales > Lacipirellulaceae > Lacipirellula. Next base: position 84,028 of record JBIOVA010000218.1, read on the forward strand.
CCGGCGTCACCTCCGGCAATTGCTTCAACTCGTCCGGCGGTCCCAGCACGAGCAACTTCGACATGTAGATGTAGCCGACGTCGGTGCACCGCTCGGCTTCGTCCATGTAGTGCGTCGTGACGAACAACGTGACGCCGCGGCCGGCCAGTTCGAACAGCAGGTCCCACAACTGCCGTCGCGCCACGGGGTCGATCCCCGCCGTCGGCTCGTCGAGAAACAGCAGCTCCGGCTCGTGGATGAGCGCGCAGGCCAGCGCCAATCGCTGCTTCCACCCGCCCGAAAGCGTTCCCGCGAGTTGATCGATGCGGTCTTCCATCGCGGTGAGCTCAAGAACCTCGCCGCGGCGCCGCTCGAGCCGCTCGGCGTCGAGCCCGTAGATCCGGCCGTAGAAGTCGATGTTCTCTTGCACCGTCAGGTCGGCGTACAGGCTAAACTGCTGCGACATGTAGCCGATGCGACGCTTGATGAGCTCGGCGTCGGTCCGCACGTCGTGACCCAGCACCGTCGCCGCGCCTGCCGACGGCGGCAGGATGCCCAGGAGCATGCGAATGATCGTGCTCTTGCCGGCGCCATTGGGCCCCAACAGGCCGAAGATCGAGCCCCGCTCGACCTGAAAGCTCACGTCGCGCACAGCGACGAGGTCGCCGAACCGGCGCGTCAACCCGCGCACGTCGATGGCCACGTTGCTCATGGGGCGACCGACTCCGTCGCGTCGTCCGCTGTGGGCGCGGGCGCATCCTTCGCCAGCGTCGCTTCCGTCGCGGTCAGCCACACGTCGGCCGCCATCCCGGCCCGCAATTCGTCGAGCCCTTCGCGCAGCTCCACTTTGATGCGGAACACCTGCTTCACGCGTTCCTCCGGCGTTTGCACGTTGCTCGGCGTGAACTCGGCTTGCCGCGAGATGAACGTCAATTCCGCGGCGAATCGTCGGCCCGGGAAACTGTCGACCGACGTCTCCATTTGCTGTCCGACCTTGAGATCGAGCCGATTCTCCGGCACATACGCCCGCACCCAGAGCCGCGAATCGTCCATGATCGACAACACGGGCGATCCCGCCGGCGCGAGGTCGCCGGGCTGCAGCTCGAGCGCCTCGACGACGCCGTCCACGGGGCTGCGAATCGTCAGCTCCGCGATACGTTGGTTGATGGCCTCAAGCGCCGCCGCGGCCGCGTCGCGCGCGGCGCCGGCTTGCAGGATCTCTTCATCGCGAAAGCCTTTCTTCGCCAGCTCCCAAGCGAGCCGCGATTCCTCGACCTGGGCCTTGGCGGCGCGCAGCGACTCCTCGCGCGTCCCCGCTTCCAAGAGGTTGAGTTCTTCCTGTTGCGCCGTGACGCCGCCTTGCGCCGCGTCGAGCGCTTCGGTGGCCCGGTCGAGGTTCTGCTGCGTCGACGCATTGGTCTGCATGAGCCTCGTTTCGCGGCGGAAATCCTCCGTGGCAAGTTGCAGTTGGGCCTCCGCGACGCGCAGCCGACCGCGCGCCGCTTCAATTTCCTGAGGCCTTGGCCCGGCGACTAGTTCATCGAGTGCCGCCTGCAATCGCTGATAACGGGCCTCAGCCTGCGCGACCTCCTCCGCCCGCAGGCCGGCCTTCAGCCGCTGATAGTCCGCTTCGCGCGCCGCCAGCGTCGCCGCCGCCTCCTGCTTCTCGGCCACCAGGTCGAACGGCTCCAATTGGATGAGCGTTTGGCCCTTTGCGACGCGCGCCCCTTCCTCGATGTGCACTTCCTGAACGCGCCCGCCCACGCGCGATCCCAAGCGAATCTCATCCGCCTCGATGAATCCCGAGACGCGATCGGGCACAGGCCGGTACTTGCTGTAGGCGATCAGCCCCACGAGGGCAAGCACGACGAACAACAACGGCACAACGCGCTTCGCCATAGAGCTGTCTCACGCCTGACGGTAGATCTTGCCGAACGCCTGCTCCACAAAAATACCACGCTCCCACGGAGACGGACGGAACTCTCGCAGTGATATTCATAGCCTTCGGCGGCAGCCGGCGGTCGCCTTCGCCGCCGCGCCGATTGTCAATTCCCGCGAACCGGGCAAGAATCCCACAGGTCTTGCTCTGCGACTATTTGCCGTTCGCCGTCACAGGTTGTCGCACTACATACCATGAATCGCCGCCAATTACAAAAGCTCGGCGTCCCGCCCAAGTGCGCCGCCGCGATGATCGACGCCCTGCGCGACGCCGCGTCGCGCGATCTGGGCTTCGGACTCAAGGGGAAACGGGCGCGCGACCTGGTGAAGAGCGTCGTGGCTTCGCCCGCGACGTTCATTCACGATCCGATCTGGGGTCGCGCCGCGGCCGAACTGCTCGGCCATGGAACCATGGAGCCGCCGCGCGAGCCGATTGACTATCGCACCTGGGGCGAAGACATCGACCCGGCCGCCCACGCCCAGATGCGGGACGCCTGTCGCGTGCCTGCGGCGGTGGGCGCGGCGCTGATGCCCGATGCCCACGTGGGCTATGGCCTGCCGATTGGCGGCGTGCTGGCGTGTGAAAACGCGGTGATCCCTTACGCCGTCGGCGTCGACATTGCCTGCCGCATGAAGCTGTCGGTGCTCGACCTCCCGGCGGAATCTCTGGACGAACGCCGTGAACATTTGAAGAACGCGCTGGAGCGCGGCACGCGATTCGGCGTAGGCGTTGAACATCGTCCGCCGCAGTCGCATGCGGTGATGGATCATGACTGGTCCGTGACGCGCATCACTCGGGAGAGAAAGGACACAGCGTGGCGGCAGCTTGGCACGTCCGGGTCGGGCAACCACTTCGTCGAATTTGGCCTGCTAACGCTTGCGGCGCGCGACGAGGAGTTGAACCTCGACGCGGGGCGGTACGTCGCACTCCTGAGTCACAGCGGCAGTCGCGGGGCGGGCGCGGCCGTGTGCAGCGTGTACAGCCAGATCGCCCAGCAGTCGCTGCCGGACGAGCATCGCGAGTTGCGCTACCTGGCCTGGCTCGATCTCGACAGCGACGCTGGGCAGGAATATTGGGCGGCGATGAATCTCATGGGCGAGTACGCGGCGGCGAATCACGCGGTGATTCATCGCAATGTGAGCGGACTGATTGGAGCGCGGGTGATTGCCGGCGTCGAGAATCATCACAACTTTGCCTGGATCGAACAGCACAGCGGCCGCAACCTTGTCGTCCACCGCAAAGGCGCCACGCCGGCGGGCGTCGGCGTGCTCGGCGTGATTCCCGGTTCGATGGCCGATCCGGCGTTCGTCGTTCGCGGCCGCGGCGTGGCGGAAAGTTTCAACTCAGCGTCGCACGGCGCCGGGCGGCAGATGTCGCGGAAGAAGGCGAATGACACGTTTCGCTTCAGTCAGATTCGCAGGGAACTGGCCGAGCGCGGGATCGACGTGCTGTCGGCGGGCAGCGATGAAGTGCCGGGCGTGTACAAGGACATCCGGCAAGTGATGGCGGCCCAGCAGGATCTCGTCGAGGTCGTCGCCCAGTTCGATCCGAAGATCGTGAAGATGTGCGGCGACGGTAGCAAAGCGGAAGACTGACCGCCAAAGTCTCGGCTTCAGCGCAGTCGCGCGAGCAGTTCGGTTTGCACCTGGCGGACGGCGTCGTCTTTGGGTTCGTCGGTGCAGGAGAGGTGGTCGAAGGGGAGGACCACCACGTCGTCGACGCCCTCGAGGCGGCCGCGCTCCACCGCCACGACGCCGTCGCCTTTGCCTTCGATGACTTCGTCCAACTCGGCCAGCATGGCATCGACTTCGTCGGCGTGGCCGCCGAGCCATTCGACGCGGCGGAGCGATTTGTAGAGCGTTCGTCGGGCAAACTCTGATTCGCGCGCGGTTACCGGAGCGTGGGTGCCGAGGAAGATGGCGTAGCGGATGCGCGGGTTGCGATCCCGGGCATTCAATCGCGTGAGGAACGGCGAACCAGGCGTCAGGTCGTCGGCCGCTTCGCCGAGGCCGTCGACGACGCCATCCCGCCAGCGCGTTTTGAAATCTCCGTCGCGACGAGCAATCCAGTGTTCCCACAGGTCGGCGCCGACGGACAATCGGGCGATCAGCGAGCCGTGCGTTGGCGGGGCAATCATCACCAGGCGGGCGACGTTGCCGGGGTCGAGTTTGGGGTCCTCGACGCAGGCCCGTGCGACGAGGCCGCCCATCGAGTGGGTGACCAGAGCGATCTGTACGCCCGGGTGCGCTTGGGCGAAGGCCTTGAGTTGCTGGGAAAGCAGTGCGGCGGAGTCGTCCAGCGCCCAGTCGTTGGGATACACGAAGGCGCCGCTTGCAAAACCGGCGTTGCGGATGGGCGCCATCACGCCGGCGTTGCGCAGCGGCGTGGAGTTGAAGCCGTGGAGCAAAATGACGACCGGCGATTGCGGCGCCGCGGCCGCGACGGCTTCCCAGTCCTTGTCGAGCTTCAGGCCATAACGCGCGACGTCGTTGTCGCGGACGACTCGGTCGCGAATCCAGGGGCGGGCGGTATGGTCGGCGATTGAGCCGACGAGGTGGAGGGCCTGATACGCGGTGTCCAGGAGAGGACGGTCGTCGGGCTCCTCGGCGCCGACCTGCGTGGGGACGAGCAGCAACGCGACTACGATGACTGGTCGCAGCAGGGGGTGCATGGTCGGTCCTCGGAGACGGCGGGGGGATGCTTGTTAAAGCGGGGAGTTGATGGCGGTGTTACCTCGTGGGGCGGGTTGGGATTATTGTAGGCGCGTTGGCGGGAGATTGGTGAATGGCGTTGGGTTTTCGCTGAATGGGGCCTGGCGAAGCGAAAACGCAAGCAGGTGGGGCGCGGGTTGGCGGGTCCTGGGGGGATCAGAAATCGTCTGGCTCGGATTCCTCTTCTTCGGCGGCGCCGGCTGCCGCGTGGACGGCGGGGAGGGCCTCGCCGCCGGCGGCCATGATCTTCTCGCGAATCTCGGCGGCCAGGGCCGGGTTCTCCCTAAGGTATTCGCGGGCCTTTTCCTTGCCTTGGCCGAGCTGCTGGTCGCCGTAGCGGAACCAAGTGCCGGTACGGGCGAGGACTTTGTGCTCGATGCCCATATCGAGGAGATCGCCCTCGTAGCTAATGCCGTCGGCGTGCATCATGTCGAACTCGGAGACGCGGAACGGCGGCGCCACCTTGTTTTTCACCACTTTGGCGCGAACCCGCTGGCCGACGACTTCCTCGCCGTCCTTGAGCTGGCCGATCCGCCGCACGTCGATGCGGCAGGACGAATAAAACTTGAGGGCCCGGCCGCCGGGGGTCGTCTCGGGGCTGCCGAACATCACGCCGATCTTCTCGCGGATCTGGTTGATGAAGATCACGGTGGTCTTACTCTTGGCGATGGCGCCGGTGAGCTTGCGAAGGGCCTGGCTCATGAGCCGGGCCTGCAGGCCGACGTGCGAGTCGCCGATCTCGCCTTCGAGCTCCTTGCGGGGGACGAGGGCGGCGACGGAGTCGACGATGATCACGTCGACCGCGTTCGACTTGATGAGCATTTCGGTGATGTGCAGGGCCTCTTCGCCGCAACTTGGCTGGCTCACCAGGAGCGTTTCCAGGTCGACGCCCAGCTTCTTAGCCCAACTGGGGTCGAGGGCGTGCTCGGCGTCGATGAACGCGGCGATGCCGCCCGCCTTCTGCGCCTGGGCGGCCACATGGAGGGCGAGCGTGGTCTTGCCGCTGGACTCGGGGCCGAAGATTTCGATGATCCTTCCGCGGGGGACGCCCTGGCCGCCGAGTGCCAGGTCGAGCGACAGGCTGCCGGTGGGGATGCCCTCGATGCGGCGGACATTGTCGCCCCCCAGCGGCATGATGGCCCCCTCGCCGTACTGTTTCTCGATGGCGGCGACGGTATTTCGCAGCTCCGGGGTGTTTTCCAGGAGGGCGTCGGCGGCGGACTTGGCGCGGGCGTGGCCGCCGGATCCGGCCTTATCGGGACCATTGCGGGCGGCGTTCTTGTCCTTGTCTTTCTTAGCCATGCCGTTTCTCGTGGCGTTCGGTTTGGAGGAGGCGGGTTTGGCGGTCGCGACCATGGGAAAGCCCTTTTTAGCAGAAGCGGTTGGCGAGCGGAATTAGCGTCCCGGCGGGGGCGCGGCGTGCAATTCATGTACGCTTGAATAGTGTATCGGTGTTCAGGTCAGGACGCAAGAGGATTTTGGGGGATTTTTGAGGGAAGGGGAAGTTCACCACGAAGGCACGAAGGACACGACGGGGGAGGGAGTCAGGGAGCTGCGAGGGGGGGCTTTGGGCGCCGATTGCAAAGATGCGCAGAGCGGGCAAAGGTCGCGACATTTGTCCGGCGCCGTGGCCGCGCGGGGCGGGAAATCGCGGCGAATCGGCGCTGGCGTGCGTGACAAAAGTCGGGGGGACCTTTGTCCGCTGACTTCTGGCGTCGAGCGGACGTCAATGGACAGGATGGGATGATCGCTTCACCACGACGGCACGACGGCGATGCTTCGGCAGCCGCCTCGAATTCCCGTCGCGTCCGTCGTGTCGCTGTGGTTCGGTGATTTCTGCTCGACGGGGCGGTGGTTTCGTCGCGAAACGCATTTTTGGCGACATAATTCCCCCGATTGGGGGGGGGACGATTGGATGCTGGATGCTCGATGCTCGATGCTGGATGATTGACGAAGTGCATGGGATGTCTGCACTCCGCGGCGCGTGCGCGCGGGTTGGTCGGCGATTGGGCGAAGGGGGACCGAGGACCGTCCCGGCGGCAGTGCAGAGTAACGGGTCAACGCCAAAGGCGTCGCCCGGCCGCTCGGGGATTGGGAGACATTCGTATACTATGTACTTCGGTGGCTGAAATCAAGAGGCGGGGCGAGATTTATTCTTCGCGGGGG
>JBIOVA010000219.1:0-40369 GCA_044867485.1 Lacipirellulaceae bacterium
CCACCGCTTCGAGGACGTTGGCGCTGGGATCCTTAATGTCGATTTTCACCTTGCCAAGCGTCTTGGGTTCGTCGACCTCTGGCTGCAGGATCTTGGCGATCATGAGCCCAGCCGGCGCCGCCATCACAGAGGCCGACAAGAGATGTTTGGCGCTAATCCCCATGTCGACGTATGCCGCCAGCACGCCGCCGGCCATCGTGGCGAATCCGCCGATCATGATCGCGTTGAGCTCCGAGATCGTCATCGTGCCGATGTAGGGGCGGATCACCAGCGGCGCCTCCGTCTGCCCGACAAACACGTTGGCCGCCGCCGACAGCGTTTCGGCGCCGCTCGTGCCCAGCGTCACCTGCATGAGCCGGGCGAACTTGCCCACGACCCACTGCATCACGCCGTAGTAGTAAAAAATCGACATGAACGCCGAGAAGAAAATGATCGTCGGCAGCACCTTGAAGGCGAAGAAGTGCTCGGCAAACCCCGGACCGAAAATGAACGTCGACCCCGCATCGACGCAGCCCAGCATCGTGTTGAAGGCGTAGTCCACTCCGTCGAACACGCGGCCGCCAATCGCTGTCTGCAGGATGAACGCCGCGAACGCCAATTGCAGAAGAAGCCCCCCCAGCATGATCCGCGGACTGACGCGGCGCTTGTGCGAGCTCATAAGCCACGCCAGCGCGAGGAACGTGACGATGCCGAGGACGCTGACGAGACGGTGCATAGGCGGCGGAAGGGTTGAGGCGTGCGGTTACGAAGGCGAGTTTCTCTGAAACTCGCGCATCCGCGCTTCGGAGAAACGCGGGTCCTTCACTCCTCTGGCTCGACGGTATTGAATATCCGGTCCCCCGCGTCGCCCAGGCCCGGCACGATAAATTTCTGAGAGTTGAGCACGGGATCAATCTGGCACACGTAAATCTGCGCCTCAGGGAACTGCGAGGCCACCGCGTCGACGCCTTCCTGCGCCGCGATCAGCGACAGGACCTTCACGCGCGGCACGCCCCATTCGCGGAGCGTCATCAACGCCGCCGTCGCCGAGCCGCCCGTCGCGAGCATGGGGTCGAGCACCAGCGCCACGTCCACCGGACGCCCCGGCGGCAGCTTGTCGTAGTACCGCACTGGCTGGGCCGTGCTCTCGTCGCGGTACAGTCCCAGGTGCCACACCTCGGCCATTGGCAGCAGGTCGAGCACGGGGTCGACCATCCCCAGCCCAGCCCGCAGGATCGGCACCAACCCCAGGCGGCCGCGTAGCTGCACGCCCTCCGCCGTGGCGAGCGGCGTTCGCACATCGAAGGGCTTGGTCTGCAAATCCTTGGTGGCTTCGTACGCCATGAGCACCGCGAGCTTGCGGACCAGGCCGCGGAATTCGCTGCTCTTCGTCGACTCGCGGCGCATTCGCGTCACGTGGTGCGCCACCAACGGATGCTGAACCTGAAACACGCCGCCGCGCGGCGTTTGCCGGTCGTCCGGGTGGGCCAACTCGTCGGGCTTGCCGACGACCGTGCTGCCAGCCATGGATTCGTTCCTCGCGCATGACGATTGCCGAATGACCGCCTGCTCGCAGGTCATTCTAATGCGCGAACGATGGGCCACCAAGCACCGCCTGCCAGTTCGCGGAGCGAATTGCTGAGGTGACCGCGTCGGTCCGCAGCCCATGGCCGCGGCGCGATCGGCGTCCCGGGCGACCGACCAATTAGCGTCGTCGTTGCCGCGCCGCGGCGGCCAGGCTGGCCATCGCGAGGATGAGCAGCATCGACGTGCCGGGCTCGGGCACCGTCAGGTCGAGCCGCGCGAAATCCAACCCAGCGCCGTTGTTGGGCAAGATCTCGGGATTCGGCGTAAGCGGGGCCCCGCCCAAACTCGGCCCCTGCAGCGTCAAAGTAAACGTCGCGGAGCCATCCGCCAAATCGTCCAAGGCGAGCGTGGGCAGGCTCACCATGTAGATGTTGTTCTCGAAGTGACGGCCGCCAAAGGACTCGAACTGCGCGTCGAGCAGGCTGGTCAGGTCGTTGCCGTCAAACCCGAAGAAGGCAATCTGGCTACCGGACGCTTGCGAATCATGGTCGGCGATTCCCAGCGTGAGCGCGGCGTCGACGTAATTTCCGGCCGCGAAATTGAACGTCCAGCTTTCCGAAAACGGCGCGAAGCCTGCGAGATCCGATCCGCGAAATTGATGGAAGGGCGCGGGCTCGCCGACGGCGGTGGGATTGAACTCGGCGACTCCGTTAATGCCCACGGCGTTGGCGAAGTCCTGCTCGCCCAACTGCACCGTGACGTCAGCGGACGCGTTGTTCGCCGACGTCGCTAACGCCAGCGCGCAGAGCGCCACGAACCAGCGCGCGGCGAGATTCGCCGAAACGAGCACGAGATGTGTCTTCACGAGGTCGACTCACGTGTTGAGGGTTGAATGAGGATCGATGGGCTGCCACGCGGATCCCGCGACATATCGTGGAACGCCCCATCCCGCCGCCAGGCTAACGCGCCGTGGCACGCTGCAGATTCCTGTCGTACGATCCGTTGCGAGTCGAGTCAAGATTTATCCAGCAAAGATCGCCTATTTTTGCTCGTTTTGCGCATGCGCGGGAGCTAGGCGAAAGCCGACGCGCTGCTTTGCCAGACGCAGCGACGCGCCTTGCGACGGTTCAGCGGCCCCCGACCAGGCAGTGCTGAAGCATTTCCTCGGCGGATGCGACGTAGCCCGCGTAGAACGGCCCGAACTCTGCGTAACGGGCGCTCGCTTCGTCGAATCGCATGCCGTAGACGATCTCCTTGAGGTACTCGGGATTAGCCGCCCACAGCGTGACGCCCCACTCCCAGTCCTCCAGGCCGATGCCCACCGTAATGAGCTGCGACACCTTCCCGGCGAACGCCATGCCGCTCTTGGCGTGCTCGGCCATCATCGCCATGCGCTGGTCCTTGGGGAGCAGGAACCAGTTCTCGCCCACCTTGCGCTTCTTGTTCATGGGGTAGAAGCACGCATTGGGATACGGCGGAAACTCGGGCGTGAGCCGCTGCCGGTTCATCCCCGCGAGCCGATCGCGGTACGCCTTCACCTTGGTCGTGAATGTCTCGCTGCCTTCCGTCTCGCCCTCGGCGACCAGTCGCGCTGCGTACTGCTCCGGCGTGAACACGTACTCGCTGATCTCCGTAAGCGACACGAACGAGTACGTTGGCGTCAGTGCAGCGCCCAGCGGCGAAGCCATCAGCCGTTGGTGCACGCGGTCGACCTTGAGCGGATCGGGGTCGAGCGCCATCACGCCGAAGTCCGCCTTCGCGCCGGCGACGATCCACGTCTGCATCCGCAGCGGGGCGCCCTCAGAGGCAGGATCGAGCGTGGCAACCACGGCGGCGCGACCCGCGGCGAGGCGCTCCGGGTCCATCGAGCCGAGCGCGGCGCGATTCCATGTGTAGAAGAAATGCGAGCAGTGCCAACCGCCGCTGGCCGGCGTGCGGGAAATCGGCGCGGCGGCGGGGGTCGGAAAACCGGGACGATTCATGGCGAGGATTGCGAAGTAAAGTCAAGCGGCGAAGCAAGGTGTAGGCAACTCGCATGGTAGCAGAATCGTCTCCGGAGGGTGAGGGGGAACACTAGCCGTCCGCATCAGGGGCAGTTTGCTCACGAGATGCGTCGTCAAGCTCTCGCCAAAGCTCTGCGTAAAGTTCACGTAGTGAAGGATCGAGCTGTTCACGGAATTCGAGAGGAAGCTGGAGCACCCGGATCATCTCCTGAGCATCGCCAAGGTCCTTTCGTCGCCCGACGCCGCGGCTTGAGGCAAGCTTAAGCTCCATCAGCTTAGGAAGATTCACGACTCTTAAACCATCAAGGACTTGTGTCACGTCCCTGGGGTCGGGAAACGACACCGGCCCTGGCTTTCCTGTTCCTGGATATTGGCCCTTAACCAGGAATTCGATGCGCACACGGGTTTCGGAGTCGCGCAGGTTCTTGCTCTTTTCGAAAGGGCGCACAAACCCACGCCCTTCAATCTCGTCGTGGATTCGCTTGAGAGATTCAGGCGTAACGAGGATGTCCACATCCTCCGTAAAGCGGCGAAAACCGTGCAAATACATCGCCATGCCGCCGACAATTGCGTAGTCAATTCCAAGTTCATCAAGTCGCTGAGCGATTCGACGCATGGTCTTATGAACGGCGCTATTGCCCTCAAAGTGCATACTTCCCTCTTCAATCGCCCAACGGAGATCGCTATTAAGTTGCGATTCGTAGGTTAGCATGATTGATTGGCTTTTTCAGAGGGAATCCACTGTCGCCGAGAAGTCGTCCACCAGCCGACCGATGACCTCGTGCGTCAGCACCGCTGGCACGCGCGTGCGCGGCTGCCCGGGCTGCTTCTCGTACCGGCACAGCGCGATCGCCCCGCCGCGGCGCACGAGCAGTTCGTAGTACCGCCGCCCGTTGTCATCCTTCTGCGGCGGATTGCTCCGCATCTGCACCGAGCACCCTTGCGCGTCCATCTCGATCGGCGAGATCGGCTCCAGCAGGTAGTTCACCCGCTTGGCCAGCTCTGCGCTCGCCGCCTGCAGCTCGAACGCCGTGACGTTCGCCAACTCCGGCGTCTCCAGCACGAGGTCGAGCACTGTCGCCGCCAACGGCTCGCACTCGTCGGCGTTGCACCGCACGGTGCGCTGGCCTTCGGCGACCGCGAGAGCCTGGTGGCGCTGGCCGGCAACGGCCCGCAACTCGCCCAGCAGTTTCGCGGAGAGGCTCATGAAGGAATCTCGTCCAGGTCGGGCTCCTCGACCGCTTCGCCCTTGGTCATGTCCAACTCGTCGCCGTCGAACGACAGCACGGTCTTGTGGCCCTCGAGCACCGTCTCGATATGCACGGGTCGGTTCCACAGCCGCTCGAGATTCCGCAGCGTGTCGTTAGCGTCGTCGAGCTTCAGCTCGACGCCCGAGTAGTCGTGCTTCAGGTACAGCTCGCCGCGGTTTTTGTAATTGCCGTCGACGACGCTGATGATCGGCCGGCCGCGGTTGGTCAGGCTTGCAAGCAGTTGTTGCTTCACCTTGGGAAACTCGCGGCTCTCGATTTCGTAGGCTTCGCTCGTGGGGTTGTAGCCGAAGCGGAACAGCTTGTGCTCGCGCACGAAGTCGAGCGTGAGAAACTCGTCGATGAACGTCAGGTCGTTGTGAAACCGCCGGACCTCGAAGATTTTCTCTCGGCCCAGGCCGAGCCGCTTGTCCCACCGGCGGCGCGTGGCGTCGTCGTCGCACTCGTCGAATTCGCTGCCGAAGGCGCCCCGGTTCCAGCGGTCCTCGATATCGCGGAACAGCTCGATGCCCACCTTGTAGGGGTTGAGCTGCGTGGGCGAACTGGCCATCGTGCCGCTGTGATGGTCGGCGTAATTGACGACATCGGCGCTCGTCACGCCGTCGCGGATCATGATGGTCGAGTGCCAGTAGCTGGCCCAGCCCTCGTTCATGATCTTCGTCTGCCCTTGCGGGGCGAAGTAATAGGCCTCGTCGCGGATGATCGACAGCACGTCCGTCTGCCACTCGTTGAGCGGCGCGTGCTCCAACAGGAACAACAGCACGTCCCGTTCCGGATGCTCCGGAATGCGGCGCCGGGCCGGCGTGTCGGACTCGTCCTCCTCCTTGCGAAGCATCGCCTCCCGCGGATTCACAAAGGAATCCATGTAGTCCTTCGACTGGAACCGCGGCGGCTTGTTCTTGTCTTCGTCTTTTTTCTTGTCGCCGCTAAAGTCGTAAGGGTCCTTCTTTTCCCGGCGGCGGATAAACGGCGAGTACGGGTCGATCAAGTCCTCGACGCTCATGCAAGCGTCCATGAACTCCTCGACCTCCTCGACGCCCACCTCGTCCATGCGGCGCCGCACCCGCGTGCCGTGGTTCGCCATTTCGTCCATCATCTTGCGGTTGGTATGGGCGAACCAATCGTTGTTCTTGAAGAAGTCGCAATGCCCGTACACGTGGGCCATGACGAGCTTCTGGTCGATCACGTCGTTCTGCCGCATCAGGTACGCGTAGCACGGATTGTTGTTGATCACCATCTCGTAGATCTTCTGCAATCCGTAGTTGTAGCCCTTGGAGAGCTCCTCGAACTCCATGCCGAACCGCCAGTGCGGATACCGCGTGGGAAATCCGCCGCGGGCGGCGATCGCGTTGAGTTGATGCGAGTCGATGAGCTCAAAAATCGTCGGGAAGAAATCGAGCCCATACCGGCGCGCATGCCCCTCAATCTCGACCTGCAAAGCAGCGAGCTGCGGCGTCAGATTGGATGTCGGGGCGTGGGACATGATTGGGAGTTGAATTGACGGGATAACAGGATAAGCAGGATGGACAGGATAATGGATAGAGAGAATGTCAATTCCCGCTCTAACCAACTTCTGTCTTCATCCTGTCGATCCTGCCAATCCTGTTATCCTGTCAATTCAGCTTTGCGATTCGTACGCGCGTGGAATTCTCACTTTCCCTTTCCGAGGAACGTTCGGATAGATTCATAAATCGCGTCTTTATCCGCGATCTCCGAAACAACAAGTTTTTCGTGGTCGCCGAATTCTTTTTCGAGGGCGTCGATGAAGTCGCCGCTGCCGTAGGGGCTCTCGACCTGCCCGTAGCAGAACAGGTTCACGTCCGGCAGCAGTTCCTTCGACAACAGCTCGAACGCGCGGCGGTTGTCGTCGCCCCAGTTGTCGCCGTCGGAAAACTGGAAGATGTACAGGTTCCAATCGTCCGGCGGCAGCGCGCGGTCGATGAGCTCGGCCGCGGCTTTGTAGGCACTCGAAATCCGCGTCCCGCCGCTCTCGCGCGTGTGGTAGAAGGTATGCTCGTCGACCTCCTTCGCCACGGCGTCGTGAATGATGTACCGCTTCTCGATCCCGCGGTACTGCCGCCCCAGCCACGCGTCGATCCAGAACGCCTCCGTGCGGACGATCTCCTTCTGTTCGTCGGTCATTGAGCCCGAGACGTCCATCAAGTAGATCACCGCCGCATTAACCTGCGGGTGCGGGATGTCGTTCCACGAGCGGTACTGCTTGTCCTGCTTCACGGGAATGACCCGCGGCTCGCGCGGCTCGTACTCGCCCGTGGTAATTTGCCGACGGAGCGCCCGCAGATACGTGCGACGGAAGTGGCGCAGCGACTCCGGCCCCGCCTGCCGGATGCTGTTGTACTTCGACTTCTCGGCTTCGATGCTGGCCTGGCCCTTGGGCTCGATGCGGGGCAGCTCGAGCTCCTTGCCCAGCATCTCGGCGAGCTCGTCGAGCGAAATCTCGACTTCCAGAAAGTGACCGGCGCCCGGCTCGCTGCCGGCCCCGCCCGCGCCGCCGGGGCCCTGTCCCGGCTTGCCCAGTTGCTCGCCAATCTCCCCGTCCCCTTGGCCGACGCCCCCGGAACCGTTCTTGCCGAACCGGAACCTGGGGACGTCGAGCTGGGGAACCGGAATGCTCACCACGTCGCGACCCTTGCGGCCGATCATCTCGCCGTGGGTGATGTACTTCCGCAGATTCTCGCGGATACGTCCCCGGACGATCTGTTTGAACCGGCGTGTGTCGCGCTCGATGTCCATCATGGGCGGTGACTTAAATGGACAGGATAACAGGATGGGCAGGATTAACAGCATCAAGAGGACGCCAATCCCCTCTCACCTGCTGCTTTCTTTCATCCTGTCGATCCTGCCAATCCTGTTGTCCTGTCAGTTCAGCTATTTCTCCATCACATCCCCTCGCGCAAAAATGCTCGCCACGTAGTGCAGCACGTCGTTGGCGCTCTCCTCGTCGTAGCCGAAGTCGCGGATGAGCCGCCCCTTGACGACGTCGATCTTCTGCTGCGTCTCGGCGTCGACGACGTTCGACACCAGGCTGGTGAGCTTGATCGAGTCCTTCTGGTCCTCGAACAGCTTGAGCTCCAGCGCTTTGTTGAGCCGCTCGTTGGTCTTGTAGTCGAACCGCTTGCCGTCGATCGCCAGCGCGCCGATGTAGTTCATGATCTCCCGGCGGAAGTCGTCCTTGCGGCTTTCGGGGATGTCGATCTTGTCCTCGATCGACCGCATCAGCCGCTCGTCCGGCTCGTCGTGCTGGCCGGTAAACGGGTTCTTCACCTTTTCGCGCTGCGTGTAAGCCTTGATGTTGTCGATGTAATTGCCGCAGAGCCGCGCTAGGGCCGCCTCGTCCGCGGCGATGGCCCGTTGCACCTCGTTCTTCACAATGTTGGTGTACTCCTCCTTGACCACGCCCAACAGCTCGCGGTACTCCTGCTTGGTGTCCTCGCTGTTGATGAGGCTGTGGTGCTTGAGCCCCGCCTCCAGCTCGTTGAGCACCATGAAAGGGTTGATCGACCCGGCCTCGGGGAACGCCACCAACGCATTGGAAATCTTGTCCTGCACATAACGGGGCGAAATCCCGAGCAGCCCTTCGCTGTGCGCGTGCTCGCGCAGCTCCTTGATGTTCTCCTCCGTGAACCCGGGCAGCGACTTGCCGTTGTACAATTTGAGCTTCTGCAGTCGGCTCAAACCCGCGTGCTTCGGCTCGTCCAGCCGCGTCAGGATCGCCCACATCGCCGCCATCTCGATCGTGTGCGGCGCGATGTGCTTGGGCACCGTCCGCGGGTTATAGTCCTTCTCGTAAATCTTGATCTCGTGCGATAGCGTCGTGACGTACGGCACGTCGATCTTGACCGTCCGGTCGCGCAACGCCTCCATGAACTCGTTGTTCTGCAGCCGGCGGTACTCCGGCTCGTTCGTGTGGCCGATGATCACCTCGTCGATGTCGGTTTGGGCGAATTTCTTTGGCTTGATGCGGTGCTCCTGGCTGGCGCCCAGCAGGTCGTACAGGAACGCCACGTCGAGCTTGAGCACCTCGACGAATTCGATAATTCCGCGGTTGGCGATATTGAATTCGCCGTCGAAGTTAAACGCCCGCGGGTCACTGTCGCTGCCGTACTCGGCAATCTTCCGGTAGTTGATGTCGCCGGTCAGCTCCGTGGCGTCCTGGTTTTTCTCGTCCTTGGGTTGGAACGTGCCGACGCCGACGCGGTCCTTCTCGCTCAGAATCACGCGTTTAATCCGCACGTCCTGCACGACGCGGGTCCAGTCGCCGTCGTACTTCTTGAGCCGCTGCTGATACACGAAGCGGCAATAGGGATCGAGCTCGCCGCGGATGCGGACCTTGAAATCGTTTTCGCCGCGGCCGACGTTGAGCTTCGCGGCCACATCCTCGCGGAACCGCTCAGGAATCAGGTGCAACGGCTCCTCGTTCATCGGGCACCAGTGCACTTCGTCGGCGTTGTCGTCGTCGACCCAGCCAAGCGTGTACAACGCGCCGGCGTCGGTGGCCGTGTACTTCTGCAGTCCGTTCTTCAGCAGCCGCACGATCGTGCTCTTGCTGCTACCTACAGGACCGTGCAGGAGGAGCACGCGCTTCTCGATGCCATACTCGAACGCCGCGCTCTTGAGCGCATTGACCAGGTTGTGCAGCGGCCCGTCGAGGCCGAACACCGCGTCCCGCCCCTCGTTGTCGGGGTCGTTGAAGAACCGGTAGTGGTACTCCTTTTCGCGGTTGCGATCGACCGAGTCGACGCCGTACGACAGGATCATGTCGTACAACCGCTGGTACGCGGTGCGCGTCACCTCAGGCGTCTCGCGGACAATGTCGAGGTATTGTTCAAACGTCCCAACCCAGTTCTTGCGGCGGAACTGATCGCGATCCTGTCGCTCGGACACGAGCGAAATGATTTCGCTTCCTCTGGTCATCGTTATGGCTCCCTTCCGGCGACACAGGCGCAGCGCGTGACTGCTGGGCCGCTAGTCGGCCGGAGCGGTGTGAGTCTGCAGGCGGGTTATCAGGCGAGGGTCAAGTCATTGGCGCCACGCACCCATCGCGGCGCTGCTTGCCGCGCGAAGACCTGCCGGCGCTTGCGTCCCCCCTCGTGCGATGCATGTGAAATTCAGACAAAGCCGATTCCCCTTCCGGCTTGGGATCTCACGGGGGGAGCGCTCCATCGACGGAGGACGTATCCGTCAGCAAGAGCTCGCCGCACGAAAGGCCGCGCCGCGAAGCGTCGCAGCGCCCGAGAGAAATTGCGTCGCCGAGACCGTTGGCGCCGCACGACCGATGCCGGAAGGCAAGCAAAGCAGCGAAGGTTGGCAAAGAGCGCTGGGAAGTCACCGTGTGCGTTGCAACGCCCGAGGCGACCGGCCGCTCGGTTGACCGCCGAGCCGACCTGCGTGGCTCCAAAGAACTCTTCTCTTCTCTATTCCAGTATCAGCACAAATTCGACTTCAGGCAACATCGGCGCCGGCATACACGCTCCGCAAAACCCGAAATCTCGCACGTGCTGCCCGCTGTAAGTGGTTGGATTTCGGCCGTTTAGGAGCCCGCACGGCCACTCAGCGGGGCGGCCGATCGGGCCGCGCGCGAGGCCGGCGATTCCGTGATTCGCGTCGAGTAGACAGTCTCGGCAAGCCCGCGCCGCGACGGTCGGCCAACCGCGCCAGCGATGCTGTCGGCAGGGGGGCTCTTGAGTTTCTGGAAAAATTTTCCGGTTGCGTGGATTTTTCCAAAGGCGGGGAGTCTGCCGCCGCCGATAACGCTCCTTGTGTTGGTTCCCCGGGGGGGCGACCAGACGCTCTTGCTGCGCCAGCCGCGGCCGCTTTCAAGCGATTTGCGGGCCGAATGCGTGGCCAACCAGGCGTCGACTTGCCATGACGGCGGCCGCGTGATGCGACCCCCGCGGGACACGACCATGAACTTCGCCCGCTCGATTGACTCGCCCCGAAGCGTCGGAACCGCCTTCGTCACGTTCGCCTTGCTGCTGGCGCCAGGCGCCGGCATCGCCGCCGAGGGCGGCTCCGCGGGCGTCGTGTTCCAACGCCCCCAGCGCGGCGCCGCCGCCCCGGCTGTTAGCGGCGGCGTGCAGTTCCGCAGCGCGTCCTCGCCGCCGGCCCCTACGGCGAGCAACCCACCCACCATCGCTCCGGCGGCCCCTGCGGGGAATCCGCTGCGCGCCACTTCGGGCGCACGCGTCGTCAAGACTTCGGCCGCCATGCGACCGGCTGCCCCGCCGGCCGTCGCCCCAGCCGAGTACGAAGTGGCGGCCCAGCCAATCGCCACCGCCCCCCGGCCCGCCGTCGTTCGCACGGCTCACCGCGCTCCGGCCAGCGCTCCCATCCGGCCGACCTTCGCGCAACCCGGCGACGATCTGAGCGGCACGGGCGTCGCCCGCCGTTCGCGAGCGATCCAGGCGGCCTCGATCGAACCGCTCATGGACCAACAACCCGCCGGCGGCGTCCAGCAAGCCGGCATGTTCTCAGGAATCTGCGACGCTTGCTGCGAGCCCGAGTGCGGCATCTCCGAGCCCGGCTGCGGCATGATGATGGATCCCGGTTGCGGTCTGGCCGAGCCTGGCTGCGGCATGGAGCCCGATTGCGGCATCGTCGAGCCGGGTTGCGGCCTGGGCGAACCCGGCTGCGGCATGATGGAACCCGATTGCGGAATCGCCGACTGCGGAAGCTGCGTCGGCAACCCCGGTCCCGATTACTGGTGCTTCCCGGTGTGCCTGCCGCGGTTCAAGGACCTGCGGTTCTGGGGCGGCGTCCACGGGTTCAAGGGCCCGCGCGACTCGCCGGACTTCGGCGGCGCTGGCGACGGCAACTTCGGCTTCCAAGAAGGCGTCAACGTCGGCGGCCGGGCGCCGCTCGTGTCACTGCTTTTCCCGCAGCTCAGCTACCAGCTCGGTTACCAGGCCGTGCAGAGCCAGCTCCACGGGCTGTCCGACGACACGGCGGACGACCGCTCGCAACAGTTCGTCACCGCCGGCGTGTTCCGCCGCGTGAGCGCCGGCCTGCAGTTCGGACTGGTATGGGACATGCTTCGCGACGATTTCCAGCAGGAAGAGGACTTCCACCAACTGCGGTACGAAATCAGCCTCAAGAGTCCGCAAGGCCGCGAGTTCGGCTTTTGGGGCGCCTCGCACACCAACGACAAGGCGGTCGACGGGATCACCTACCAGGCGGTCGACCAGTACTGCGGTTTCTTCCGCTGCCACTTCCGCGACGGCGGGGCGATCCGCTTCTGGGGCGGCGGCACCAACGACAACGAGGGCATCTTCGGCGGCGACTTCGTGGCGCCCCTCAACAATCGCTGGTCGATCCAGACGGGCTTCAACTACCTGATCACCGACGCCCAAGACGGCGAGGACGGCGCCCGCGAGGAATCGTGGAACATCGGCATGAACCTCGTGTGGCACTACGGCCTGATGGCCAAGAAGGGCCGCGTGAACCCGCACGCCCCGCTGTTCCCCACCGCCGACAACGGCTGGCTGTTCATCGACGAACGGCCGTAGACGACGATAAGGGTGGCACGCCCTGAGTCCTCGAAGGGCGTGGTTGCAGTGGCGAGCACCTAAGTCGATGCACCACGCCCTACGGAGGACCTTAGGGCGTGCCACCCGAAGATGTCCCCCGAATCCTCGGAAAAATCGGAAATCTCGCCGAATCGGCTGGGGTTTGCCCGTGCCCGGCGCCGACCGCTTGTCTACAATGTGGATTCGCCGCCTTGGGGTGTGCGCCAGCATACCTGCCACTGGGGCGGTCCCGCCTCCGGCATGAACCGTTTCCCGAGCTGCCTGATCGGCGCCGGGTTGTCCACGATTACTGCAAGCATTTTTGTTGGGGAGTCTGCGCACATGACAACCATCGAATCCCACTGGGAGGACGCCGAGAACAATCGCCGCGTCGCGTACTCGGTCCACTTCGCCCGCAGCGGCGAGACCGTCGAGATCAAGGCCGTCACGCCCAAACAGGTGACGTTCCTCTGCCCCGAGACCAAGAGCGAGCTGCGCTCGGTTGGCGTCTGGACCCAAAAGGGCCGCGAGCTGCTGGCCCACCAGCTCCGCACCAGCGGGCATCTCACCGAACTCGAGCGCCAAATCGAAGTCGGCCTGGCCGTGTAGTAGCCGAGTTTCTCCGAAACTCGGGAGCCAGTTTCGGAGAAACTGGCGTACTTACCGCCGATTGATCAGCACGCGCTGCGGCAGCGCTCCGAACGGATTGAGCTCCGTCGGTAGCGCCGTCGCCGGATTCGGCGGCGGCTCCGCGCCCCATTGGTCAAACGTCACGGAAATGTCGATCGGCTGCCCGGCCGGCGCTCCCTGGCGGAGCACCTTGAGCGCGACCGTGTCGCCCGGCTGTGCCTTGGCGATTTCGCGGGTCAGCGCCTCGAAGTCTGCCACGGGCACTCCGGATATTTCCGTAATCACGTCGCCGGGCATGAGGTTGGCCTTTTCAGCCGCGCTGCCTGACTGCACGGCCTGCACTGCGGCGCCGCCGGGGCCCGGCATGCCGGCAATTCCCAATCGGGCGCCGCTCCGCACTTCGACCACCGCCTTGGGCAATTGTCGCTTGAGCAGGTCAAGCGCTTCCGGCGCCAGCGACGTGCCATAAAACTCGATCCGTTGCACCTGGTCGAGTTTCGTCAACGCCGGAATAGCCTGTTCGCCGATCGGCGCCGAGTGAAAGCTGATCGTTGATGCGCGTCGCACGTCGCCGATGTGGGCCAGCCCGTCGGAGCCGCCCTTCCATGCGGGACCGATGACGACCTGCAGCGACGGGGCCGGGCCGGCGCCCTGCATGCCCAGCGGGTCGAACGAAACGCGCCCGCCTAGGTTCACGATCTGTTCCAGCGCCGCCGTCTCGCGGACCTCGGCGAGCCGCTCAGCAGCCATCGCGGCCTCGGCCGGCCGGCTGGTGAGCCCGGCCAATCGCTCGAGGGCGCCGAGGCTGAGCACGCTTTCGTCGGAATGAGACCATTGCAGCAGGATGCTGACCGCGCGGGTCGAGCTCTCCAGCGAGCCGCCGCCCGCCGCCTGGCCGACGGCCGCGAGCGCCGGATAGCCCTGGGCGACAAGCTTGTAATGGGCCGATTCCCGCACGGCGAACCGGTCGTCGTCGAGCTGTTTGACCCAATCGGCGACCATCGCCGGAGTGGCGCCCGCCGAGGCCTCGGCAGGGGCGACCGATGCCGCCGGCTCGGCCCCGCAAACGGGGCCAGTCGCACATAGGCAGGTCGTCAGCGCCAGCAAGGTGGCCCAGGATCGCATCGGCATGTCACGGCAGGAAAGGAGCATCGGCGCGATGTCGCACATGGCAGGAGCAGGTCGCCGGCAGCCAAACGCCGCCCGGGTCGCTGGACTCCATTGTACCACTTTCGCCGGTTTGATCAGGAGCATTTTGCGGCCGCCTCACAGGGACAATCCGCGATGGCGCCCCATTCGACGCCGTCCCGATTTCATGTACTGTGACAGGTGAGCCGTTCGCCGCGCCCCAATTGCCCCCCGTCATTCCCCATGAAGTTCGCCCTGCTTGGCGCCGATGCGGAAAGCCGTGCCCTGGCCGACGCGGCGAGCGCCGCAGGCCACGTCCTTTCGTGGCGCGAGCCAGATTCGAAGGGCGCCAACCCCGGGGCGTGGGAGGACCTGTTCGATCCCGCGACGGCTGACGCGGTGATCGTCGGCTCCGCGAGCGACGCCGACGCGGAGCTGCGCGCCCGGCGGGTGCTGGAGCTCGCTCGCCTCGGCCGGCCGATGCTCGTGGTGCACCCGGTCGTGCCGTCGGTGATCAGCCACTTCGAAATCGACCTGGCCCGCACCGACGGCGGCGCCGTGCTGCAGCACTACAACCCGTTGGTCGAGCCGGCGTGCGTCGCGCAACTTGCTGCCTGGGTTCGCGACGGCCATCCCCAGCTCGGCGCCGTCGAGCAAATCTCCGCGACGCGCCGCCAGGGCGAGCGATCGCGCCAACGCGTCCTGTGGCACTTCGCTCGCGACGTGGAGCTGCTGGGACGACTCGCTGGACGGTTCGATCGCATCGGCGCCCACGGAGCCGCCGGCGACCCCGACGCGGCCTACGCCTCGCTCAGCGTGCAGCTTTCCGGCCCTCATCCGATTCCCGTGCGATGGTCCGTCGAGCCCCTGGCCGGGCGACCCGACCTCCGCGTCTCGCTCATCGCCGAGCGCGGTCGGGTGACGCTCGTCTTCGACGCCGAAGGCCGCGCCGTGGAACTGGCGGAGCAAGGCGACCACGGCGAATCCACGCAACCCCTCTCCGACGAGTCGCCGGCCAGCGCCGCCCTCCAGCAATTTGCCGCGGCCGTCGCAACCAGCGATGGCGCCCCGTCCACCTGGCCCGCCGCGCTCGCCGCAATGGAGCTAGCCGACTCGATCGAGATCAGCCTCCGCCGCGGACGGATGATCGACGTCTACCAGCGCGAGCTCACCGAGCAGTTGGCGTTCAAGGGCGTCATGTCGGCGCTCGGCTGCGGCGTCTTGGTGGTCGTCATTCCGCTCATGCTCGCCGTCGGCTGGATCGCTGGCATCGTCAAGGTGCCCCTCTCCGAGTACTGGCCCCACCTGCTGCTGCTCGTCCTCGCGGCGTTCCTGGCCGTCCAAGTCCTGCCAACGCTGCTGCTGGCGAAGTCGGCGCCCACCGACGCCAAGAGCAGCGATGGCGCCGCCGTTGGCGAGGTAAAATCGCCAAGCCAGTCAGACCCTGCCGATTAGGCGGAAGTTGCGGGCGCGCCCACGCCGATGAATGGGACGACGAGTTCCCAGGATTCGCGTGCATGATGCTCTTTGCGCCTCGGGCCTTGATGCTGGCAGTGGCGGCGTGCGCCGCGGCGTCGGGATGCGCGCAGTGGCAGCCAGGGCAGGGACCAAACTCGCTGGCGACGGCCCTCGACGATCACGCGCTCGCGCTCGACGATCAGTTGATCGCTCGCTGCGCCCGCGTGCTGGGCGACGGCTCGCCAGCGCCAGCCGCGATCCGGCAACCCGTGGCAACTCCTCGCACGGTTGTCCTGGCATCGCTGGAGGCGCCGCTCGAACAGGAACTTGCCGAGCCGCCCATGCCCCCGGCCGAGGGCGACGCCGCCGAGCCGTTGCCCCGTCCGATCGCTCCAACTCCCGCTGCGGCGCCAGCGCTGGTTTCCGTCGAGCGGACCGCCGAACCCACCGCCGTCGAGACGCCTGCCGCCAGGAAACCCGCTGCCACGGCCCCCGAACTCGTCGCCGCCACGTCCGCGTGCGACGAGTGCTGCTGCTGCGACGGCGTCGATTGCCCCGTCGCAGCCAACTGTCCGATCCACGGCACGTGCGGCTGGTGCACCGGCTGCTTGATGGGCGGCCGTTGCCGCCAACTGTTCACACGGCCTGAGCCAGGTCCGCCGCCGATCCGCTATCGCCCGCCAATGCCGCCCAAATTCCTGCCCGTGCCCACGCAGCCGATCCTCGCCCCCGCCCGGCCCGACGCCCCCGAGCCATGGCGCGGCAACATCGAAGTCGGTTGGGGCCCGCAGCTCACGTTCCCGGCGCGTGATTGACCGCCGTGGCATCGCGCCCCAAACTGGTCACCCCGAGGGCCGCCGAGGGGTCCGGCCGCAAGTCTGCAAGCCGGCCGCCTCGGCGGACCTCGGCGTGACGATCGTCGTCCCAGAGTGATCGCGCGCCCGCGGCAACCTGACGCGACCGTAAGCTTCACGATGGTAGCGTGAGGGACTGGGCACTCTATGCGGGCTGCGGGTTGTGCCGTTTAAGCGCGTCGTAGGGCGGGGCCGATCAACGGTGCTGGACTGATTGCTCCCGCACCCGCCCCGCACCGCGACAGTGCACTCGACCCAAGTGCGCGCCGCGCGACCCTCTCCGGACGACTTCGCGATGCCCGCTCTGCGCCTGTCTCCGTGCGGCCGGACCACCCGGTTGCTGCTCGCCTTGGTGGTCCTGTCGACGGCGGCGCCAGCGGCGCTGGCAGTCAGTCCCGAGCGTATGACGCCGATCGTTCAGGCCGTCCGCGGCGCGGCGCCCTCGGTCGTCAACATCCAGGGCCAGAAGTCGATCGCCGAAACCTCGCCCGACGGCCGTTCCCTCGGCGGCATGCGCGAAGTCAACGGCATGGGCAGCGGCGTGGTCGTCGACCCCCGCGGCTACATCCTCACCAACCTGCACGTCGTCGACGGCGTGCGCCAGATCAACGTCACGCTCGATCGCGGCCAGGCCTACATCGCCCAACTCATCGCCCGCGATCCCGAGACCGACCTCGCCGTCATCCGCATCCGCACCCCGCAGCCGCTGGAAATCATTCATGTCGGCACGGCCGAGGACCTGATGGTCGGCGAGACGGTCGTCGCCGTGGGCAACGCCTTCGGCTACGAGCACACCGTCAGCGCGGGGATCGTCAGCGCTCTGCATCGCAACGTGCAGGTCAACGAGGTGCAGCAGTATCTCGACCTCATCCAGACCGACGCCAGCATCAACCCCGGCAACTCCGGCGGGCCGCTCCTCAACATCGACGGCGAGATGGTGGGGCTCAACGTCGCCGTGCGGGCCGGCGCCCAGGGCATCGGCTTCGCCATCCCGGTGGACAAGGCCCTCGAAGTCGCCGCCCGGCTCATGAGCGTCCAACGGCTGGAAAATCGCTCGCACGGCATCACGCCGCTGGCCTTGAGCGGCCCGACCGGCCCCGTGAGCGTCGCCCGCATCGACCGCGACAGCCCCGCCGCCCAGAGCGGCTTGGAGCGCGGCGACGAACTGCGGCAGATCGGCACGACTCGCATCGAGCGGCCGCTCGACGTGGAACGCGCCCTGCTGGGCCGCCGCCCCGGCGAAAGCGTTCCCGTGCTCGTGAGCCGCAACGGCGCGGACGTGTCGCTCGATCTCGTGCTGTCCGACCGCGCCGGCCGCGCGACCGCCGTGGCGACCACGGTCCCCTCGAACACGCGACCGCAATCGACGTCCCAGCCGCGCACGGCGTTCGAGGAGTCGACGTGGTCGACGCTCGGCGTCGTCCTGGCCGAGGAGCCCGAAAGCGCGATTCGCAGCCTCGACCTCGAGCTCAACGGCGCCATGCGAGTCGTCGCCGTCCGCCCCGGCAGTTCGGCGGCCGCCCAGGGCGTCGTCGAAGGCGACCTGCTCGTGCAGGTCCACCGCTGGTACACCACCAGCGAGCAAGACGTCCGCTACATCCTCAGCCGCGGGGACCAGATCGCCAAGCTGGGCACGGTCCGCTTCGACATCGTCCGCGGCGGCAAACGCTACTACGGCCAGCTCGCGCTCAACGCCGGCGACAGTGCTCGGCGGTAAGACGTGCCGCAGGGGGCGCAGCTAGCGGCCACGAAAATAATTGCCATAGTCGCGAGCTCCATCGACGATGCCAACCACGTCGATTCCGTCATCGGCGGGTCGATAAACGACAACCCATCTCTTGAAGGAGAACGTGCGAAGCCGCTCCCCGAGGTCTGCACGAACTTCGCCGAGATGCGGACTTCGCGCCAATCGCTCGCAGCAGGAGCGTATTTGTTCGCCGATCTTTTCAGCGACCAGCGGGCGCTTGGCCTCAACTGCGATGTAGTAGAGAATCTCTTCGAGGTCTAACTCCGCGAGGGACGTCCAACGGGCGCGAGGCATCGGTCACGCACTTCCCCGCTGGTCCATCCTCTGTCGCACGCGTTGCAGAACCGCGTCAAGATCAAGCGGTCGTGCCTCGCCGCGGTTCGCCTGCTCAAGGGACGGCTCAAGCTTCTTCTTGAGTCGCTCGAGATCGGACTGATAGGCGCGAAACGCCGCGATTGCCTCTTCCAACGTGGCGTCGCCTTCGGAGACGACGAACCCTTGGTCGAGGAAGGCATTAAATGCATCTCGCTCAAATGCAAAATCTGTGCTCATTGTATGGCGCGTACCAAGTGCGCGAACGCGTCCGGAATCCCAGTAACATCATATCATGGCTGGGACCGTTTTCGCCAAGTTCGCCGGGCGGCACGTCAACTCAGCGCCACCGTCACCGTCTTCGTCTCGGTGTACGCCTGCAGGCCCGCTTCGCCCAGCTCGCGGCCGATGCCGCTCTCCTTGAAGCCGCCGAACGGCGCCCCAGCGTCGAACACGTCGTAGCAGTTGACCCACACCGTGCCGGCCCGCAGCTTCGCGGCCAGGCGGTGCGCCTTGGCAATGTCGCGCGTCCACACGGCCGCCGCCAGGCCGTAGTTGGTGGCGTTCGCCCGCTTGGCGATCTCGTCGACGTCGCTGAACTTCAGCACGCTCAACACGGGGCCGAAAATCTCGTCGGTCGCGATCCGCATCGAATCCTTCACGCCGGTGAACAACGTCGGCTCGATGAAGTACCCCTGGTCGCCGTGCCGCTTGCCGCCGCACGCCAGCTTGGCGCCGTCCTTTTGGCCGTAGTCGATGTACTTCAGAATCTTGTCGAACTGGGCCTTGTCGATCTGCGGGCCCTGCTCGGTCTCGGGGTCGAACGGATCGCCCACCTTGCGATCCGAATTCTTCGCCAGCAGCCGATCGACGAACTCGTCGTGGATGTCGTCTTCCACAAACAGCCGGCTCCCCGCACAACAGCACTGGCCTTGGTTGAAATAGAGACCGAAGTGGGCGCCGTCGACCGCCGACTCCATGTCTGCATCGGCGAACACCACGTTGGGACTCTTGCCGCCGAGCTCGAACGTGGTTCGCTTCATCGTCTCGAGGGCTTCGCGTTGGATGATCTTCGCGGTCGTTCCCTCGCCGGTGAACGCGATCTTGTCGACCCCCGGATGCCGCACCAGCGAGGCCCCCGCCGTGGGCCCGTACCCCGGCACGACGTTGATCACGCCGTCAGGGAACCCCGCCTTCTGCGCCAGCCGCGCCATCCGCAGGCAGGTCAGCGGCGTCTGCTCGGCCGGCTTCATCACGATCGTGCAGCCCGCGGCAAGCGCCGGACCCCATTTCCACGCCACCATCAGCGCTGGGAAGTTCCACGGAATGATCTGCCCGACCACGCCCACCGGCTCGCGCCGCGTGTACGTAAAATACTCGCCCCGCACGGGAATCGTCGCGCCCTGAATCTTGTCCGCCCAGCCCGCGTAGTACCGCAGGCAGTCGATCACCAGCGGAATGTCCGCCGCCTTCGAGTCGCGAATCGGCTTGCCGTTGTCGAGCGTCTCGAGCGCCGCCAGCTCGTCGGCTTCCTGCTCGATGAGATTGGCCAATTCGTACAGCAGCTTGCCCCGATCGCGGGCGTCCATCTTCGACCACTCGCCGCCGTCGAACTGCTCGCGCGCCGCCTCGACGGCCAGATCAACGTCCGCCTTGTCCCCCTCGGCCACTTCGGCGATCACCTCTTCGGTCGCCGGATGGATCGTCTCAAACGTCTTGCCGCTCGCGGCGGGAATCCACTTGCCGCCGATAAAGCACTGCGTCTGCCGCACCTGGGGACGAGCGACCTTCTTGCTTTTTTCTTTCGTGACCGTAGCCATGGAATGTCCTCCTGTGGCCCGTGACGATCGGACGGGCGGCCTGTTTTGCGATGATCTGGCGGCGCTGGGAATTTAGGCGGCAGCGCCGTCGACGAGGCCGTGCATTCTAACGCGCCCCCGTTAACGGGGAAAAGCCCGCGCCGTTCTCGCTCACCGTACGCAGCGTGTTCAGCCCGGGTCATTCTGAGGTCCGCCGAAGAATCTAGCCGCAGGACGGCGACCTGATCAATGACTTCCTAGAAGGGTTCCCCACCGTGTAGCTGGACCAAGTCGTCGCTTCTTCTCGAAGAAGCCAAACAAGGCATGGTCGCGCCGAGCGTCTGACGTGAGACTGCTACTCGATGAATGCGTCGACCGCCGACTGGCCCGAGAGGCCGCCTCCGCACACCGGCAGCGCCTGCGAATTCGATGGCGCGCCTAGCGCGACTGCTCGCTTCCCGCCACGACCCGGGCCCGAATTGCCGAGCCCCCCGCCGTCGATTCCTCCCACGCGATCACGACCGGACCCTTCCCCGTCGCACTGGCCGCGACAACCGGGAATTGAGCGCGGGCGGCGATGACCTTGACCGGCGCCTTGGGCGACGTGGTCATGGACAGTTCACCGACGGGCCCCGCGACCCACACGGCGTAGACGCCCTCGTGATCAACCGCCACCCACGGCTGCTGTCCGAAGCCCAGCCGCTGTTCGGCGGCTTGCAAGTCGCCCGTCAAGAAGACTTCCTTATTGCGGCGCCACACCGCGACAGCCCGCCCGCGCTGATCCACGGCGACCGCGCCCCCATCCATCGGGCAAGCGTCCATCGGCCAGCTCCCCTTGCCCAACTTGGTAGCCTTCGTGAATGTGGCGCCCCCGTCGACGGACGACGCCATGTACATGTCGCGATTGCCGTCGAGTGAGTTCCGCCACATGACGTGAACGGTTCCTGCCGCGTCGAAACAAACCGACGGGTGACAGCACTCGCACACCGACCCGCCAGGCGACTGATAGACCAGCGCGTTCTTGGACCAGGTCGCGCCGCCATCCTTCGAGCAGGAGCCGAAGATTTGCGAGCCAGCGGCGCGCAGGTCGAGCCAGACGCAACAAAGCTGGCCGTCCGGACCGCCGGCCAACGCGTGCAACCCCTCCCGGGCGGAATCGTCGACGTCGTTCACGCGCGCGGGCCCCTGCCAGGTTTGGCCTTGGTCCTGGGACCGCCAGGCGAGCATGTCGCCGTCCTGACCTCCGCCCACAGACCCGCCGATCGCCGCCACGACAATTGCGTCGTCGGCGACGGCGATGCGCGGCCCACGTCGCGAGCCCAGCGAAAGCGCCTTGAGCTGGGCGACTTCGACGGGGTCTTCGTACGTGGCGCCGGCGTCGGCGGAGCGCGTGTAGAAAATCGATCCTTCGGCTCCGAACGTCAGATGAATCACTCCCTGGGAGTCAACCGCGGCCTGGGGTTGGCGACCCTGCTCGTCGGCCCCGATCGTGACCGTCTCGGACCCACAAGCCATCCGCACTGCAACCATAAGGGACCACGCAAAGAAGGCGCTGCGCATCATCGAGCTCTCTCCCATTCGTCGCGTATCCTAACCGGGCGCACCTCATCAACCGGCGCTCTGCATGCCAACATGTTAGCCGCGACGCGGCAGCGGAGCGCGTGTGCCACGCTCAACCTCCACCCCGCTCAATTCCCCACGCGCACCCACCGTGCGTCGTAGATCACCCCGTGGAGCCCATGGCCCGAAGCGTCGCTCGCCTCGTCGCCCTGCCTCTTCAACCAGATTTTCAGTCGACTGGCGCCTCGCCCAATCCCAAGATTCTCCTTGAAAATGGGCCACGACCTCTGCTAGTGTGCAGAAGTACATGACGCGACCCGTACACGAAGCTGCCAGCTTCGTCCCGGCGAGACCGCCCAGCGCGGCGACGAAGCGGCGTCGAACGGAACGAAGCTGGCAGCTTCGTGTACGGTCGCGCCCTACAGAGGTCAGCCTCAAGCGTCGTGATCCCATGCTCGCAACGATCGAAGAGCTCCGAATCCCGCGCAACGATGACTCCCGACACGCACAACGTGACCCGAACTTACCGCTCCGCGACCCCCATCGAACCCCAAATGGTCAGAATGAGTCTTTTCGCGGACAATTGGCGGACAATTCGTGGACGCCATTCGCCCCCGAAACGCCCAATTCCTCGCGGAAATGCACGGCGCCGCTTCCGGCAATTGTCCGGGTCCCCCCTGAGTCTCGGCGCATCGTGCGAGCCCATCAACAATATCCACATCCACTGGCGGACTGGCGGACCAAGTTTCCCGCAATGAGTCGCGATCCCCATGCCTTTCACCTACTCCACCATCGGCGACAAGCTCTCCCGTCACAGCGGCATCGTCGAGCTCATGGACGACCTCGGCCAGGCCCTCAGCGAGGCCAGCGCCGGCGCCACGCCCATCCACATGATGGGCGGCGGCAACCCGGCCCACATCCCTGCCATGCAAGAGGTGTGGCGGCGACGGCTCGCCGAGATCGCCGCCGACCCCGTCCAGTGCGATCGCATCCTCACCAACTATGACCCGCCCGCGGGCAACCTCCGCTTTCGCGAAGCCATCGCCGCCTGTCTCCGCGAGCAATACGGCTGGCCGCTCACGGCCGAAAATGTTGCCGTCACCTGCGGCGGCCAAAGCGCCTTCTTCTACCTGTTCAACCTGCTGGCCGGCGACTCGCCCCGCGGGCTCCGCCGCGTGCTGCTGCCGCTGATGCCCGAGTACATCGGCTACGCCGACCAGGGCCTCGCCGACGGCATGTTCACCAGCCGCCGCCCGCGCATCGAAATGCTCGGCGAACATGGCTTCAAATACCACGTCGACTTCGACGCCCTGAACGTCACCAACGCCGTCGCCGCGATCTGCGTCAGCCGGCCCACGAATCCCAGCGGCAACGTGCTGTCCGACGCCGAAGTGACCCGCCTCGCCGCCGCGGCCCGCGGCGCCGGCGTGCCGCTGATCATCGACAACGCCTACGGCGCCCCGTTTCCCGGGGCGCTGTTTGAAGAGGTCACCCCGATTTGGGACCCCGGCGTCATCCTCACCTACAGCCTCTCGAAACTAGGGCTCCCCGGCGTCCGCACGGGCATTGTCGTCGCCGATCCCGAGATCGTCCGCCGCATCGCGTCGCTCACGGGCATTGTCGGACTGGCGAACACCAACGTCGGCCAGGCGATCGTCCGTCCGCTGCTCGAAAGCGGCGAGCTTCTCCGCCTCAGTCGCGAGGTCATCCAGCCGTACTACCTCGCCAAGTCGCGGCACGCCGAGCAGCTCGTCCACGAGACGTTCGGCGACAAGTTCCCCTACGCGATCCACCGCAGCGAGGGCGCATTCTTCCTGTGGCTGTGGTTCTCCAAGTTGCCGATCACGACGCGCGCCCTCTACGAACGGCTGAAAGCCCGCGGCGTGCTCATCGTCCCCGGCGAGTACTTTTTTTACGGTCTCGACCACGATCTCGACGAGCGCGGGCCTTGGCCGCACGCTTCCCAGTGCGTCCGGATGACGTTTTCGCAATCGCACGAAACCATCGCCGCCGGCGTGGCGATCATGGCCGACGAGTTGCAGAGTTTGCATGTGAGGGCCTCGTGACATGCCAAACTCCTCAACGAGACGGGCTCGGAATGACCGGACGTATCGACAACGCCGACTGGCGCGGTTCTCCGCAGCCGTGCCATGTTTCGCCGCGGTCCCCGGGATTTACAAGCTATCCTTGCATGGGGTTCGTCTCCCCCGCGAGAGGGAGGTCCGCGCTCCGCTTTGGCCGCAGGATTGCGGCGGAACGCGTCTGGGCATTGCCCCTGAGTTCGTCCACGAACCCCCCGCAACCCATGCACATCAAGCAGCGACGACTCCTGGTGCTGCTCCTGGTCGCGTGCCAGTTGGGCTGCATGGGCTTTGGCGTGGTGTGGGCAACCAACTGGTTGCACCGCACGTTCGACGAGTTCATCACGCGGAGCGTTGCCGCCCAGGGACGCGCGCTGGCCTACGAGTTGGCCCACCGGATCGACGAGGCGTCGATCACGACCATCGAGCCGGGCTCCGAAGGCTGGGCCCGCCTCCAAGAACTGTGCGAGCAAACCGCCGCGCCGCACGGCGGGTTCGTCGTCGTCATGCGCAGCGACACGGGAGCCCTCGCCTGCCACAGTCGCCTCGAACAGGATCCGGGCCTGCTGCGAACCTTTCCTGGCAAGCAGGCGCTGGTGAGCAACAGCCTCGTCGCGCCGTTGATCGAAGCCGCCGGCCGCGCCGCCGTCGATGGGACGTCCTTGGCCGCCGGCGATGTCGAAGTGGACGGCCGGCTCTACGAGACCACGTGCTTGGCGCTGCCCAAACTCAACGCCGTGCTGGCTGTTCTGCAGTCGCAGGCGGCGATCGACGCGGGCGCGGCCGACCTGGTCACGCCGCTGTATCGCATGGGACTGGTGACCACGGCCGCCGTCGTCGCCGTCGCCGCGCTGGCGTCGATGTTCGTCGTCAGCCGCTACGAAAGTACGCTGTCGACGCTCAACAATCGGCTCAGCCGCGACGTCGAGCAGCGGACGCAGGCGCTGGTGAAAACGCGCAACGCGGTGGTGTTCGGCCTGGCGAAGCTCTCCGAGTCGAAAGACAAAGACACGGCCGGCCACTTGGAGCGAATTCGCTCCTACGTCACCTTCCTGGCCAGCCACATGGCCAAGTCGAATTCCGAGATTACGCACCATTACGTGGCGAATCTGGCCGTCGCGTCGGCGCTGCACGACATTGGCAAGGTCGGCGTGCCCGACTCGGTGTTGCTCAAGGTCGGCCGGCTCAACCCCAGCGAGCGCCGCGCCATGCAAATGCACTCCGAGCTGGGCGGCGAATGCCTGGCGGCCATCCAGCGCCAGTTAGGCGACGACGACTTCCTGCAGCTTGGCCGCGAAGTGGCGATCGCCCACCACGAGCAATGGGATGGCAGCGGCTACCCCTTCGGCTTGCAGGGCAAGGAGATTCCGCTGGCCGCCCGCATCGTGGCGGTGGCCGACGTGTACGACGCGCTCACGTCGCATCGGCCCTATCGCCCGGCGCTCAGCCATGCGGAAGCCCGCGAGTGGATCGTCTCGCACTACGGCACGCAGTTCGACCCCGAAGTGGTCGAGGCCTTCGTCGCCCGCGAAGCGGACTTCGCCCGGCTCAGCAGCACCGTGCCCGAGCCGACGCCCTGGCACCTGGGCGCTGCGATGGCCAGCGATGCACCGCCGCCGACGCCTGCGGAAACTCCGCAGGCGTCGTAACGCCGCGATTGCGGCATCGGACGCCGATTCTTGCCGGCGTCATCTTTTTGGGCGCGCGATTTGCCCCACGCAGGTCGCCTTTTTTGCTTGCTGTGGTCGAAGCAGCCCGCGATACTGGGGCTACGGCGCACAAGGGTGCGCCCTCGTCAATCGCTAGAGGAGGCGCCATGATTGGTAAGGCTCGGCTCGGAGTGCGGCGGCACAGACTTTCGCTAGGGGGGAGTTGCCGTGCATCAATTTGGCTGGCGCTTGGCCTCCTGACGACCAGTTGGGTCGGTCGCGACGCATTCGGCGGAATCGCCGGACTTCAGCGAGTCGCCAGCAGCCTCTCGGCGCCGATCTTTGTCACGCATGCTCCGGGCGATCGCACGCGGCTGTTCATCGTCCAACGCGGCGGGGCAATCCGCATCCTCAACCTGACGACGGGGTCGCTCGAAGCGACGCCATTCTTGTCGATTACTGGCGTCGATCAGGGAGGCGAGGGAGGGTTGCTGGGCATGGCGTTCCATCCCGACTACGCCAACAACGGCAAGTTCTACACGTATTCGACGCACGACAACGGCGGCGTACCGGTCGGCGCCGCGACCTCGCCGTTCAGCACCCACATCCGCGAGTGGACCGTCAGCGGCAATCCAAACGTCGCCAATGCGACCTTCACATCGTTACTCAACTTTCCGCGGCCGCAGGACAACCACGTCGGCGGGTGGATCGGGTTTCAACCTGGCGCCGCAGAAGCCAACCTCTACATCGCATCCGGCGACGGCGGCGGCGGCGACGACAACGACGCCGGCCACACGGCTGGCACCGGCAATGCCCAGGACACTACCGCCAACTTCTTCGGCAAGATGTTGCGGATCAACGTCGACGCGGACGATTTCCCCGCCGACCCGGCCAAGAATTACGCCATCCCCAGTTCCAATCCATTCACCGCAGGAAAGCCCAACGAGGCCGGCGACGACGAGATCTGGGCGTACGGCCTCCGCAATCCGTTTCGCGATAGCTTCGATCGCGCGACGGGCGATCTGTGGATCGGCGACGTGGGACAGGGCGCCCGGGAGGAGATCGACTTCCAGGCCGCCGACTTTGCCGGCGGCGCCAACTACGGGTGGCGCCTTCGCGAGGGATTGATTCAGACGCCCTCCGGCGGCGTCGGCGGCGCCAAGCCGCCCGACAACGTCGATCCCGTGTACGACTACAACCGGGACAATGACGAATTCGGCGGAACCGTCGTCTCCGGCGGATATGTCTACCGCGGCCCCGACCCCTCCCTGCAAGGCTTGTACTTCTTCCTCGACTCGCGAAACTCCGCCGGCACAGGCGACGACAACTATTGGACTCTCAATCCGGCCGACCCGTTCGGCTCAGTCGCAAACATTGATTCACTCTTGACGCCTGACGTCGGGTCGCGGCAGTTCCCTGTGTCTTTTGGCGAAGACGCCGTGGGCAATTTGTACATTGCGTATATCGGGTCCGGGGAGGTGTATCGCATCGCCACCAATGAGTTCACCCCCGGAGATTTCGACGGCGATGCCGACGTTGACGCCGACGACTTAGCCGTTTGGCAAGCAGGCTTTGGCATGGAGACCGGCGCCCTCCGCACCAACGGCGACGCCGACGCCGATGGCGACGTCGACGGCCGGGATTTCCTCGTCTGGCAGCGGAATGTCGGCTGGTCGGCGCTTAACGTGTCCGCGCCGGCCACGAGCGTGCCTGAGCCGACGGGGACTGCGCTGGCACTTGGACTCGCGTGGGCGCTTGGCGGCGTGCGACGCAACTTCCGTCGTAGCGCCGCCTACCGATCGCCCGTGAACTCGACCAGCGCCGCTTGAAACTCCGCGAGCGCGTCATCGCCGAACAGCACGAAGCGCACCACGCGCGGGAGTTCGTGCTGTTCCATGTGATCGACGGCCGCCGCCAGCGCGATCCGCGCCGCCTCGGCCAGTGGATAGCCGTAGGCGCCGGTGCTCAGCGCCGGCATCGCGATGCTCGTGCAGCCCAATTCAGCGGCTAGTTGCAGCGATGTCCGATAGGCGCCGGCGAGGAGCTCCGCATCATTCTCCGCGCCGCCTGTATACACCGGCCCAACGGCGTGGATCACATGCTTCACCCGCAGATGGCCGCCGGCGGTAGCGACGGCCGAGCCGGTGGGACACCCGTGCGGAAACCGCCGCCGCGTTTCTTCCATGATGGCGGGGCCGCCGGCGCGGTGAATCGCCCCGTCGACGCCTCCGCCGCCTGCGAGCAAGCTGTTCGCAGCGTTAACGATCGCATCGACGCGCTGCTGGGTGATGTCGCCCTGCGCCAACTCGAGCGTCGATTGGCCGAAGCGAGCGATCATCGCGCGCGCTGACTCCGCTTAGTCGTCGAAATCCGGATCGTCGGCGAACGGAGACTCCGCGTCGTCGCCATCGTCGCCGTCCTCGGCGTCTTCGTCCTCGCCGCCGAACGTGTCGGGGAACTCCTCGTCTTCCGTGAGATCGTCCTCCCAGTCCTCCTCGAAATCGTCGTCGAAATCGTCGTCGAAATCGTCGTCCTCGAAATCGTCGAACGGATCATCCGGCGTCTCACAGCGCAGGTCCTCGCGCGGCGCCGGCTCGTCGCCCCGCAATTCATCGCCAAAGAACTCTGACGCCGCCGCCAGCGCCGTTGGCGACTCAACGTCGCCCGCAGGCGGGGACTCGGGGGAAGGAGCGGAGATCGCGCACACCATAACTGTTCCACCTTCTGGCAAGGACGAGCCAACGCACCGCGGCGCCGCCGGCGCACGCACGCTAGCGTCGCTGCTGCGAGAGATTTTCCGCCACGATAGCAAGGGTTGTCAAGAATCGTCTCGGGGGGTGGGCGGCAAGCTCGCGCCGCCACTGCTGGCACGGTCGTCTAGGAGCATTTTTGCGATTGCGGTAGACTGCCAAGCTCGCCGAGGCGATGCCGGTTTAGCGGACTTCCGCAAACTTCCGCAAGAGCGCATCCACGACCTCGGCGCCAGGAAATTCAGCGGCTCTCGGCGCCCGCCCCGACGCGCGGCGCCGCGGCCGCCACGGCGCGTGGAAAGGATTCACTCATGGTCGCAGCCGCGCTCATCGTGTCGATGTTCGCCCCGGGGATTGAATTCGGCTGGCAGCCGATGCCCGACCAATCGTCTCGGCACGAGGTCGTCGTCCAGCTCGAGCCCGAGCTGCTTCCGACGCTCACACGGGGACAGTCGATTCCCGTCGTCTGCGAGGTTCCGGCGGACGCCCAACCCGTCGGACGGATTCGCATCGTCGTGGGACGCGGCGACTTGCCGCACGAGGGCCTAGTCACGCGGAGGAAGCCCGCGGCCGAGAGCACGGGAATCGCGCTCACGCAATACACCGAATCTGGCGCGTCGCGGTACTCGGCGCCCGCCGGCGGGTTCGACCCGTACACGCAAGCGCCGCCGACAGCCGCCGCCGCGACGAACGCCGCGAGCGGCTCCGGTTGGAACGGCGGAGCCGCGGCGGAAGTGGCGGACGCCGCCGCTTCGATGGGGCCGCTCGATCGCGTCGGCGCCGGGATCCAGCAGATGACGGAGCCGCTGCGAGACGGCGTTAATAGCTTGGACAATCAACTGCGAGCTGCTGCGGACAACTTCAGCGACAAGACGCAGAACCTGCTCGATCGACACCTTCCCAATCGCCCGGCGCTGGTGATTCCTCGCGGCGAGTCGGCGCCGCCCGTTGGCGCCGAGGCGCCGGCGGCAGGTTGGAATGGCGGCGGCGCCGAGTCGGAAGCGCCGGGCTGGAACGGCGGGCAAGCCGCGGAAACGGCGGCTGTCGCTCCGCCTGCGGCAGACGAGCCGCGCGGAAGTTGGAACGACGACGTCGCCGCGAGCACCGTCCCACCGACGGGAGTTGGCGCTACGACGCCCCCGAGCGTCGGCGCTGGTAGCGCCGCGCCGCAATTCCCTGAAGCGCCGCCGCTCGTGACCGGCCCTGCATCGCCTGTTCGCGGCGCCGACAACGATCCCTGGGCCAACGTCGAGGACAAACGGCTCCGCACGGGCGCGACTGACGCGTCCGCGACGCGCGGCGGCGCTCAACCAACGATGCCCGAGTTTCCGCCGGCGCAGTCCTCCACGGGCGTCGCAACGGCGGGGCAATCCGGGCCATCGAATCCTCTGGCCGACAGCGATTCCGGGCAGCCCGCCATCACCAGCGGCATGCTGAACGAACCGCCGTGGCGTCCCTTGGACGGCGTTGACCCCAGCGCCAGCGCCATTGTGAGTCCCTCAACAGGGGCTTCGCCATTCTTCACAACCACCAGTGGAACGGGCATCCCCGCGGCGGCTGCCAACGCGACGACGATGTCGGCCTCAGATACCAGCGCATCGGGCGGCTTAAGGCCGCCGGCGGGCCAAGACGCCGGCCATCAGACGGCTCCTGGCTCGGACGCGCGCAACAAAGCCGCGGTGATCCTCGCGTGGGTGCTCCTCAGCGGCTCGGCCGCCGGCAACATCTACCTGTTCTGGAGCTACCTCGACGTGCGAACGAAGTACCGGGCGCTGGTTCGCAAGACCGCCCGAGCCGTCGGCAGCCGCTTCTCCGCAGCGTGATTTGCACTTCGCCCCCCGGTCAATGACCGGGGGCGAAATGGCCGATCACGCCCGTCGCGGGCGGAGGTGATCGCTGTCGTCGCGATCGTGCTGGCCGAAGGCCGAGCGGCCGATAATCGTTCGCCGTTGCCCGCGACGCGCGTTGTCAGGCGCTGACCACTCGGGACTCGACTCCGGCCCGACGATGTACGCTAGCGCGTGTTTGCCTTCGTCCGCGGCCTCGTCCCTGACCGGCGTTTCGAACGAGTACTCGCACCACGTCGGCGGCTCTTCGAAAACGACGGGCGCTGGCGCCGGCTCGGCGACGACTCGCTCCACGAACGGATACTCGTACCAGTCCTCGGCTGGAACCTCGACGGGAACGACTGCCGCTGGTCGCGGCTTCCGTTTCTTCGGCGGGCGCGGCCTCGGCTCCTTGGGCGACGCCGGCGCTTGCTCGATCGTCGTCGGCGCCTCGACCGCCTTCGGTTCCGGCTGCCCCCGCCGCGTCGGCAGTCGCCGGCAGTCGGCCTGGAGCTTGCGGAGCATTTCCCAGATGTGCTCGTGGCACGTGAAGAACAGCAGTTGATGCCCGGCGGCGGCAAACTCCGTCAGCACCTCGGCCGCCCGTTGGGCCCGGCTGACGTCGAAGTTCACCAGCACGTCGTCAAGCACCATCGGCAGGTTCACGCCGCGACGGGCAAACGTCGCGACCAGCGCCAGTCGCACGCTGAGGAACAACTGCTCGCGCGTGCCGCGGCTCAGCACGTCGACTGGCAGCGACCGGCCCTCGGCGTTCTCGACCAGCAGCACGTCGTGAGCAAGCGGCGTCCAAATGCGGCGATACTGCCCGCTCGTGAGCTGGGCCATGTACCGCGACGCTTCGCCGAGCGTCTCCGGTTGGCGGTGGGCTTCGTAGTCGGCGCGGATTCGCTCCAGCACGCGGCTCACCGTGGCGTGCTCCCGCCAGCGCATCCGGGCTTCGGCCAGTTGCCGTTCGACGACGCTGAGGTCGAGCTGCCGCTCCGCCAACGAGCGGTCCTCAGCAAGGTGAGTTTGTTCCCGCTTGATTTGGCCGCGCTCTTCAGCCAGCGCCTTGAGCTGCGTCTGGCAGGCTTCCAGTTCCGCAGCGGCCTTCTCCCACAGCGACTCGAGCGCGCCGATGGACTCGGGGGCGAGCAACTTCGCAAACGCATCCTCCGAATCGTGCCGGCCGATAGCCGCGAGAATTTCCCGCGACACGGCGTCGCGCTGTTGCGTCAGCATGGCCGCCTGGTGCTGATCGGCTGCCATCATGCGATACGCCTGCTCATCCTCACACCCTGCGGCCTGGAACATCGCGGCCCGCCGTCGCTTGAACCCGACGACGGCCTGCTGATGCTTGGCCTCTTCGCTCTTGAGCTCCCGCGCCCGCTCGGCAAGTTGCTCACGGCGTTCCACGTCGCCGAGCTGCCGGCGGCGCTGGTTGAGCAGGTGGTCGAGTTGATCGAGAGCGTCGGGCGTTTCGCTTGGCGCGGATGGCGCCGCCGTCGCCGCGCGCTCCGCTGCCGCGTCGCGGCTAACGGGCTTGCCGCTTGCTTGCGTCTTCGCTTCGAGCACGCACCCCACTTCCTCGGCGAGTTCGTGAATCCGCCGCAGCAGCGTCTCGTACTCCCGCTGCCGAGCCGCGGCGTCTTCGCGCCGATGCCGGGCTCGCGATTCGAGTTCCGCAAGTTGCCCGTAGCGCTCGGTCACGGTGAGCAGCCGCTGGGCGTCGAGCGATTCCGGCAATCCCAACGCGACGACGGTCGTTCGCCAACGAGCGACTGTCGCGTCGAGCTCCCGCTGCGCCTGTCGCACGCGGGCGTCGGCGTTTTGCACTTCGCCGCCAGCTTGCTTGCGCTGGGCCTCGACGGGCAGCACGTTTTCGAGCTCCGCCAGGTGGCGCTCCGCCGCTTGCAGCCGCAGCACCACCGAGCCGTCGGTCATGGGCAGCTCGGCGTCGACCTCGGCCTTCTCGCGCTGGGCTTCGGCCACTTGCTTAGCGATCACCTCCATCTGCCGCTGGCAGGCGTCGAGCTTTTCGGCGGCAGCGTCGTCGGCGAAGTATTTGAACACCCAGGCGAACGCGGCGCCACCCACGCCAACCAGCGCGATCAGGCCGCCGTATTTCCCAAACGGCGAGTTGGGCACAAGCGCCCACACGCCCAGCATCAGCGCCCCAATGACAAACGTCGCTAGCAGCCAGCCGAACAGCCACAGCGGCATCACCTGGTCGTCGAGCAAGTCATGGCTCTGCTGCTCCAGCTCCACTTCGTGCTCGCGGGCCTGCTTGAGCCGCTGCTCGACTTGCAGTCGCTTGCGAAGCTGGGCCACGAGATTGCCCGCCTCGTCAAGGTCCATCGGCAGCTTGTGCGACTCGCCGCCGAGGATGGCCGTCTCGATTTGCGTTTTGAGCGACCGCTCGCTCTCGGAGAGGGCGTCGAGATCTCGCTGGGCGGCGTCGAGCCGCTTTTGGGCGAGCCGCAGCGCGTCGATCTGCGGCTGCAGGTTTTCGAGATCGGCTTCAGAGAGCTCGCGAATCCGCTGGCCGTCCTTGAGCCCCAGCGCTTCGCCGAGCCGTTTCTGTTCCGCGGCGAAGCGGGATTCGTAGTTGCGGGCGTCTCGCTCCAGGTCGTCACGTTGCCGCTGGAGCGACTGCAGCCAGTCTCGTTGCTCGCCGAGGGCTTCGATCCGCGAGGCGTTGCGCACCAGCAGCTCGTTGATCCCCAACCGGTCGGCTTCGTCGCGCAGTTGATGCCGCTGCCCGACCAGCACGTCGGCTTGCCGTTGGTGCTTCTCAATATCGGCATTCAGACCATTGAGCCGTTCGACGGCGTCGTCCGGCAACCGCACCCGGCCGCTCAAATGGACAAGCTGCTCGTTGAGCTTCTCGCGTTTGCGCCAGTTCGGCTTGAGCCCGACGGCAATCTCCAATGTGCGCGCCGCGTGCTCCGCCAACCGCACCTCCCCCTCCGCTGCAGCGATTTGGTCGTCGAGCTCCTTGATCTTGACGGCAAGCTGCGACCACAGCCGATTCTGCTCGCGCAGCTGATCGATCTCCGCCCGCAACCGGTCACGCTCGGCGGTGAGCGCGACGATCCGCGACGGCTGGCCCGGCGGAGCCAGCAGGGCTCGACGATTGGCGCCCAGTTCTTGGATCACGTCGTACAGGCTCACGCGGTCGAGCCCGGAGGTGAGCCGGTAGATCAGCTCCCCCGCCTTGGCCCCGGACAGCGTGCCAAGCTCCTGCACCTCGTCGAGCCCCACGGCGAACACGTTGGTGAACGTCGGCTCGTCGATGTCGGCCAGCGCTTCGCGGAGCAGTCGATCACCGCTCTGCGTCCCGTCCGCCAGCGTACAGATGACCCGGCCCAGATCATCGGGCCCGCGGTCGGCGATGCGGCTGGCGCGGAACGACAGCTCGCCGTCGTGGACGCCGAGGACGCCGCCGGGCTCGCCCCCTTCGACCGGTGGCAGGTACCGTTTGCGCCGCACCGGCGACATGCCGTACAGCACGCCGCGGACGAATTGCATCATCGTCGTTTTGCCGGCCTCGTTGGGGCCGTAGAACGCGGTGATGCGCGGCGACAGGTTCGAGATCGCCAGATCCCGCCACACGCCGAAGCCGTGGATTTCGAGGTCGGTGATTTTCATGGGTCGGAACGAACCATCAATGGAGTGGCACGCCCTAAGGTCCGCCGCAGGGCGTGGTTCTTGGTGACACACACCACGCCCTGCGGAAGCCCTTGGGCGTGCCACCCGAATTGTTTGCGATGGCTACGTTGTCACTCCTCGCCGTCATCAAGTCCCAACAAGTCGACGCCCAATTTCGACGCGGCCAACAGCAGCGTCCCGCGGTCGGCGACATTCACGCGGGCTAACTCGGCCAGCGAGTCCGCGGGCAGGCCCTCTGGCAAAAATCCTTCGAGCTCGAGGCCGACCTCGGCCTGCGTCTCCAACTCGCGGAACTGCCGCAGCACGTCGCCGCGGATCGTTTCCTCGTCGTACCATTCCGCGGGGACGCACAACGGCTCGTCGCACTGGACCGCCACGCTCCACGCCGCGGGCGACGCTTGCCCACGCTGGGCGCGCAACTCAGCGAGCAATAGGTCATTCAACCCGCCGGGTCGCAGACGGTTCAACAGTTCGCAACGTCCACGGATGTTCCAGGTGACCAGCAAGTCGCGGTCGGCGTGCTTGGCGCGCAGATTGGCCATGCGCTGGTGCATCTGGCCCAGTAGCGACTCCTGATCGGCGCCGGCGGTCAATTCGATCGTCTCGGTCGTCCACCGCAGAATGTCGGTCGCGACGAACGTCGTTTTCACATGCCCCGATTCGTCGACCGTGACCAGCGTGCAGCCGCACGCGCCCGTTTCGCTCGCATCACGGCCCTGCGACGTGCCGGCGTAATGGGCGATGCCCGGCGACTGGTCGACCGTCTGCCGGCGATGCTGCCCGCCCAGCGCCATGTAGTGCACCCGATCGCCCTCGGCCCCTGGCGACGCCGCCGTGCCGTACGCCACTCCGACGGTGAAGAGGCCCTTGGCGTCGCGGTGGAACCCGCTGTCGTCGATCGCCTGTCCCGGGCTGCGGCTGATCCCTTGGATGCGAGCCACCGTCTGGCCGCCGCGCTGGTGCTCGAAGTTGCCGACGCGCCCGGCGGGAAACCGGTGGACATTCGCCGGCAGCGCTGCGTTGGCCGGCCAGGCATCAGGCGGGTCGACCTGCCCACCGGCCCAGTACACAGCAATGTTGTGCTGGGCCAGCCGCTTGAATTGCTCGACCAGGAACACGATGGCCCGCGGCCCGGCGCGGTCGAGATGCACCACGTCGCCGGCCAGCAGCACGGCGTCGGCGCCTTCGGTGAGGGCCGTCTCGAACACCTGTTGGGCCGCGAGGAAGGGCGCTTCGAGAAACGCCTCGCGCAGATGGGCCGGCACGTCCGCGACGCCGCCCAGCGGCCGTTCGAGGTGCAGATCGCCGGCGTGAATGAAGCGGAGCGGAGCTTGCGCCATCGACGCCTCCTTGCGTACGCGACCTGATCCGCCGCCCGCGCGCAGACGACCGCCGCGCCCGGGGGCTTCACCAATGCGGCAGTCTAGCGGGAATCGGCAAAGGGGCCAACTTCAGCTTGCAGCGAAGCCGTCAGCTATCAGCTATCAGAATGCTGGGTGGTCCGCGGTGATTAGCTTTCCCCTTCAAATGGACCGACTCACAAGAGCTTCCGAAACTCCTCGCGATCCATACCGACGTCGCGCAGAATCTTGGCGAGCAACCTGGGACCGATCGTTTCGCCGGCGTGAACAGGCACAACGGTCGACCGTCCATCGGAATGACGCATGTAATGGTGACTGCCGCGGATTCTCACAACAGTGAAACCCGCTCGCTCCAACGCGCGAACACGTCGGCTCCCCTCAGCGCCGGCAGCTTGCCGCTCATGCCGTAACGCTCACGCGTTGGACGCCCACGAACTGCAACTCGCCGTCGGCGTCATCCGCTGCGACTTCGAGGCACAACAGGATGGCCTCCCGAACTCGCTCCATGAGCTCGTCGAGAGAGTTCGCCTGCGTATGACAGCCGGGCAACTCGGGGACTGAGGCGACGAGCAACCCGTCGGCATCGCGTTCGATCAATACGCTGAATTCACGAGTCATAATCTGATCGCCTCTTTCGCGCGGAACGTGCAGGAATCTATTCCTATTTTACCTCAAGCTCAATAGTGCGTCGCCGCTCTCGTGAGGAACTTGCCTGTTCCAAGCTCGCCTACAAACTGGCCGTCGCGGACCTGCACTTGGCCGCGGACGGTCACCAAGCTCGGCCGGCCCTCGATGTCCCAGCCCTCGAAGGCGCTGTAGTCGACCGCCATCTCCTGCGTGTTGGCCGAAATCTTGCCGCGGTACGCCGGGTCGAACACGACGACGTCGGCGTCGCTCCCCGCGGCGATCGTCCCCTTGCGCGGATACAGGCCGAACAGCCGCGCCGCCTGCGTGCTGGCGGCGTCGACGAACGTCGCCAGGTCGATTCGCCCCTTGGCGACGCCGTGCGTGTACAGCAGGGCGACTCGGTTCTCCACCGATGGAATGCCGTTGGGAATCTTCGTAAAATCGCCGCGGCCCATCTCCTTCTGGCCGTGGAAATCGAACGGCGCGTGGTCCGTCGCCACCGTGCTGATGAGCCGTGAGCGGAGCGCGTTCC
Source organism: Lacipirellulaceae bacterium (assembly GCA_044867485.1). GTDB lineage: Bacteria > Planctomycetota > Planctomycetia > Pirellulales > Lacipirellulaceae > Lacipirellula. The sequence continues at coordinate 36,290 of JBIOVA010000219.1, forward strand.
ACAGCGCCGGCCGGTGCGACTTGTCCCGTAGCGGCGGCGACATGACATACTTCGCCCCCTCAAAGTCCGGCTTCTCCGCGTACGTTTTGTCGAGCACTAAATACGGAATCACCGTCTCGACCCACGCCCGCACGCCCCGCAGCCGGGCGGACTGCACCGCCTCCAACGCCTCGCGGCACGACGTGTGGACGCAGTACACGTGGGCGCCGGTCAACTCGGCGAACGTCATCAGATGGTGCACGCCCTCGGCTTCGACGCGCGGCGGGCGCGACGGCTCATGCCACTCGGGGCCGGTCTTGCCCTCGGCTAGCAGCCGCCGCTGCAATTCGGCCACGAGCGTTTCGTTCTCGCAATGGGCCGTGACGATGAGCCCCAGCTCCTTGGCCAGCTTGAGCGTGTTGAACAATTCGCCGTCGTCGATGCCAAACGCGCCCTTGTACGCCAGGAACACCTTGAGCGAGGCGATCCCGCGGGCCGCGATTTCGCGAATCGCCGCCTCGGTCGTCGCGTCGAACCGCGAGACGCCCATGTGAAACGTGTAGTCACACGCGCTCTCGGCGCCCTTGGAGTGCCACAGCTCGAACGCCGCCAGCGGGTCGTCTCCCCGCGCCGGGCAACACATCTCGATCAGCGTCGTCGTACCGCCCACCAGCGCCGCCCGGCTGGCCGTCGTGTACGTGTCCTTCGCGTACGTGCCCATGAACGGCAGATAGATGTGCACATGCGGGTCGATGAAGCCGGGGAACACGTACTTGCCAGAGGCGTCGATCGTCTCGGCGTCGGCTGGCGCGTCGACCTGTGGACCGACGGCCGCAATCGTCTCGCCTTCGATGAGCACATCGCCCACGAAGTCGTCGGTGGCCGTGATGATGCGGCCGTTCTGGATCACGAGGGTCACGGCAATCACTCCTGGACGGAATCGGAACGTTCAATGGACAGGATAACAGGATTGGCAGGATGGACAGGATGAAAGGCGGGAGATGGTGAGAAGAGAAGGATTCTTTCTCGATCCTGTCGATCCTGGACATCCTGTGATCCTGTCCATTCACGTCATGGAACAGGTAGGACGAAGCGCCACCATACTTACCATCGCCGGGCCGTCGGGGGAAAGCGCCGCGCAAAAAGAAAGCCGGCGGGGCGTTTGGCCCCGCCGGCGAGATCTGTTCTCAATCAGGCGATTGCGAAACTCAGCCGCGCGGCCACTCGAAATGGTCGGCCAACACGGCAAACGCCTCGTCGCAGTCGGCCGCTGCTTCGGCCAGGTCCGCGTCGGAGTCGACCCGCAGCCCTTGCCGCCGCCGCGAGCCGAACAAGTCGGCAAACGCCCGGTCCTGCTGCAGGTAGTCCTCGGCCGCCATGTCCCACGCGGCGGTGGCGTCGGCAATCACCTCGTCGGTCGTCGCGTCGAGATCCGCGTCCACGACCTGGCTCCGAACCGGCTTGCCGGGCTCCAACGCTCCGCGCACCAGGTCGGCCAGCGGCCGGCGACTTAACTCCGCCCGGGTCGCGGCGACGGCGTCGTCGTCAACCGCAGCAGCGAGCGTCGCCACCGAACTCCGCGGCACGAAGTACGAACCGCCGTCGGTCGTCGCGGCGACGTGAGCCCCGCTGCTCGTCGCGGCAAACGCCGAGCTGCTCGCTGCGGCCTCGAACGAGACCGACGCGGCCGCCGCCACCGCCGGTTGCTCGCCGTAGGATTCGACCCACGCGGCGAAATTGTCCGCACTCACCGTCGCCGTGGTCGTGCCCGAGTTGCGCTGCAGGGCGAGGAAGTCGGCGCCGTCCACATGACCGTCGCCGTTGAAGTCCGCCGAGGGCGCCGCCGTGGCGGCCGCGGCCGAAGCAGTGGACTCGCCATACGAGTCCCGCCACATGTTCAGGTCGAGGCGGTCGACGCGATCATCGCCGTTGGCGTCGCCTTGGGCCTGCGTGGCGCCGGAGGTCCGCCCCAGGTTGCGCTGCCAGGTCAGGAAGTCGGCCCCGTCCACCACGCCGTTCTGGTCGGCGTCGGACGGCATGCCTTGCACCTGCGGCAGCGCGGGCACCGACACATTCAGCCTGTAATCCTCCACCTCGCCGAGCTGGGCCAGACCGAAGATGCTGTTGATCCCGAACTCGCCGTAGCGGAATCGGGCGAACACCTGATTGACGTTGGCGCCCGCCGGCACGTCGAAGAACACCTCGTTGGCGCCAGTGTTCAACGCCTTGTTGGTGAGAATCCGCTCGCCAACATCGTTGAAGTCGCCGTCGTTATTCCAATCCACCCAGCCTTGCAGCACGCCATTGTTCCGGCTGGCGGTGACCACGATGCGGGCAGTCGACCCGGGGACGATCGGGTCGAACACAATGCCGTCCTCGTCGTCGTGCGGCAGGGCCAAGTCGTCGCCGTCGGCGTTCGCGCTGGGTTTGCCGGCCAACTCGGCGTCAATTCGGGCGCCGAGCCAGTACGGACCTACCTTGTGCCGGGCGCCGTTCTCGCCTTCGAGCGTGGCGCCGTAAATCGCCGGCAGGTCGCCGAAATCAACGGTCGCCGAGTTGCGGATGCCGAACAGGATGTTCGAGATCGTGCTGGACCCGGTGAGCGTGACAACCTGCGGCCCGTTGGAAACGGGCGTTGTTTGCACGATCGGCGAATTGACCACGATGCGGATGTTCCGCTGCCCCGGCGCCACGTTGGTGAACACGTAGGCGCCGTGCTCGTTGGTGGTCGTGATCACGTCGCCGGCGTCGGGCACGCCGCTGTTGTTGTTGTCGAGGAACACCGTGACGTTGGCGGTTCCCAGATCGGTTGCCTGGCGAATGCGGTCGCCGTTGACGTCCTCGAACACCACGCCCAACAGGGAGCCCGGCTGCGTGGGACCGCCGCCGCCCGCGTTGTTGGCCGGCGGCTTGATGGCGAACCCGAGTCCGCCGACCTCGTCGCCCGGCTGGACAAAGAAGGCTTCGATGCCGTCGCTGGCGCTGTCGGCGGTTCCCGGCCTGTCGTTGGTGCTGGTCCAGCCGGTGGGCCGCTGCACGGCGACGTTGACTACGGCGCTAAACGAAATCGGCACGTTCAACGTGAAGGCCCCTGCGGCGTCGGTCAGCACGGCCACCTCGCCGGGGTCGCGTTGGCCGTTGCGGTTCACGTCGCCGAACACGGTGACGTTCGGCATGTTGATGTCGTCGCCGTTATAGGCGCCGTCGCCGTTGACGTCGGCGAAAATGACGCCGGTAAACGTTGCCTGGTCCGGCGCCTCCGGACCCGGGTCGAGCAGGAAGTTAATCCCCCGCATGCCCGTGACGGCGTGCTCGCCATTGCCGTCGAACCAGCTCAGCGGATTGCCGTTGCCGTCGACCTTGACTTCCGTCGCGTCGATCTCGTCGCGATCCCAGGCGCGGAACCAATCTTCCGTAATGTGCCATTCGCTCTGGTAGTGCCGCAAGAACTGGCTGCCCGTGGCGCCGTCGTCCTTGGCGACGCGATCGTCGGGATCTTCGATCGAGATCGTGTAGTCGTCCGGCACAAGATCGAAGTAGAAATTTCCGTCGTGCCCGGTGACGAACTGGTCGACCAGCGACCCGTCGTCCGTGCGGCGGACGGTGACCGTCACGTTGCCGGCGAATTGCTCCTGGGTCAGGTCGATCGTGTTGACCACCTCGCCATAACGAATAACGTTGGGATCGCCAAAGAGATCGCCGACGGCCGTCGTCACGCGACTGTAGTTGAATTCGTCGTCGCCGTTCTGGTCGATGCCGACGAAGCCCTGGACGCGCTCCGAATCGGCGGCGATGGGACTGCCGTGCCAGGCGACTTCCATCGCGTCCATCTGAAACCTCGTGCCGAAGTTCCAATTCTCGATCACGACCTGCCAGCCCTGTGTGAACGCGGAGCCGGCCACGGGATTCAAGGGGTTGGAAATGCCAAGCTGATCGACGACTGGTTCGCCGGTGACCGCGTCGTACACGATCGCGTCGTCGGAACGTTCGCCCCAACTGCGATTCGTGGAAAACGTCCACACAAACGCGCCGCCGTTGTCGGTCGACCCTGGTTCGCCGAGAATGGTGACCGGCGAGATGTTCTGCATCGAGAACGCGGGG
>JBIOVA010000220.1:0-40756 GCA_044867485.1 Lacipirellulaceae bacterium
GCTCGGCCAGGTCGCGGCCGCTCATGTCGCCGCAGGCTCCCAGGCACTTGAGCACGAGGTGTTCAAGCTGCCCGTCGGTGACGCCAGCTTCCTTGAGCGACTGCGGCTCAAGGGGACGCCATTCTTCATCCTCGTCGTCCGCCGCGGCGCCGCCGCGCGCCGTGCGGCCGTCCGGCGAGGCCTTGCCGGAGCCGTTGGCGCCGGGGGGCGTGCTCTTTCGCGGCGAGGTGGCCGGTGGCGGTGTGGATTGTGGGTCGGCGCCGGCGAGCTGGTGAATCCGCGCCAACAGCGATTCCAGGTCGGTGGGCGAGCCGCCCTTCACGGCCTGATGCTCGTGCTCCGCCATCGGTACCGTGTCGACGGTGGCGTTCGACGAGAAGGCGTCGACGCCTTCGATAAGCGGGGGGGCTTCGGTCGCCATCGTGGTTCGCCCCGTAAGTGGTTCGCCCTGGTCAGGGATTGTCGGAGGAGTTCGCGGATCCTGCTCGACTCCGCCCGGGGAGATTCGCCGCCGTCCGAGGCGGCCTGGTCCCGCGGCATAAGTCGGCAAGCTAGCCTAGGTCGCGAACCCCAGGCCGGCAAACCGCCGCCCCGTCTGGGATGCCCGAGGCCGCGGCATGCCGCGGCGATGAGGGATGATCATGCCGTTTGTAGCAATTGACGCGCCGGCGGGTCCGCAGGGCGAATTCCCGCGCGAGCTGTCAAAGTTCATTTGTCCCATTGAATTTCGCATTCGTGCACGTTGTCGGCCCGCGGGGTCGTATGACATGATGGCATTTGATTAACCTCTCCTGGTGGGAGAAGGCGGAGCGAGGGGGGAAGCGTGTACCAGGCGCCCCCTCTCCCCAACCCTCTCTCGGAGGGAGAGGGGGTCTTTTCCCAGAGATCGCTTCCATGCAATACGTGATCACCGCCGTCGGCCCCGACAACCGGGGGCTCGCCGACCCGATCGTGCATTGCGTGACCCAGCTCGGGGCGAACATCGCCGAAATCCAGATGTTCGACCACGACGAGGAGTCGGTGTTCTCGATGCTCACGCGCGTCGAGATCGATGCGGGGCGGATCGAGGCGCTCGACGAGGCCATCGTCGCGATCAGCCGGCGTACAGGATTATCGATTCGCACATGGTCGCCGCCGCGCGGCGAGCGGAAGCCGCGGCTGGCGATCTGCGCGACCTATCGGCACGAGACGCCGCGCGGCGTGCTGGAGGCGATCCGCTCGGGGGCGATTCGCGCGGAGGCGGCCGCACTGATCAGCAATCGCCAGGCCTGCCGCCACTTGGCGACGGAATTTGGCGTGCCCTGGCACTACATCGGCGTAGGTGATGGCGCCGCCGACGACGAACGGTTGATCGCCATCTGCGACGAGCTGCAGATCGACTACATCGTACTGGCCCGATACATGCGCATCCTGCCGCCGTCGAGTTGTTGGATGTACGCCGGCGGGCGAATCATTAACCTGCATCACGGTCTGTTGCCGTCGTTCCCCGGCATGCGGCCCTATCATGACGCCTACGCGGCGCGGATGCTGACCTACGGCGCCACGTGCCACTTCATCGTGCCGGAACTCGACGCGGGCAATCAAATCATCAACCAGACGAGCTTTACCGTGCCGCCGGGCACGCCGCGGGACGAGATCATCCGCCGCGGCGAGCAGGAAAACGAGCCGCAATGCCTGGTCGAAGGCGTGCGGCGGGTTGTCGACGGCGAAGTGGTGCTGCACTTCAACCGCATCGTCGCGGTGCGGTGACAGACGACAACAATTTCATGGGAAAGCGAACCGCAGGGGTTTGTCCCTGCGGTCCGGTCATGCTCTCCGTTCAACTCGAATGCACCACCTGCGGCTGGCGAACCGTCTGCGGCGAGGCCGAAGTCGTGCGACGTTTGCGCGCGCTGGGATTGTTTCGCCGCGCGCCGGAACCGCCGACGGATTTCGTGCAAGAGGTGCTGCGCACCAATGGCCATCGGCTCGCCTGCGATAAGTGTCACGCGACGGGGCTGCGCATGGGCAAGGGCGTCGACGACGCGGGCGAGTGGGAGCAGGTCGTCGTTTGCGAAATCTGCCGGCAGCCGATCCCCGCGGAGCGATTGGAATTCAATCCCAAGGCGACGCGGTGTGCGGGCTGCCAATCGGCCGCCGACCGCGGCGCCACGTTCGTCGAGCCGGAGTACTGCCCGAAGTGCGGCTCGATCGTCGAGCTGCGGGTGAGTCGCACGGGAGGCGTCACAAGGTATAAGATGTGGTGTACCGGCAATCCGCCGTGCCGGCTGTAACGCTCGCCATGTCGCTGAACTTGATTGCCACCTGCGCGTTTGGACTGGAAGCCGTTGTCGTCCGTGAATTGGCGGCGCTGGGATACGACGCCAAGGTGGCCCGGCCGGGACGTATCGCATTTGCCGGCGACGTCGGGGCAGTGTGCCGCGCGAATCTATGGCTGCGATCGGCAGATCGCGTGTTGATCGAGCTGTCGGCGTTTGAGGCGCCGGATTTCGATGCGTTGTTCGACACGGTGCGTACGCTGCCGTGGGAGGAGTGGATCGCGGCCAATGCGGCAATTCCAGTGCGCGGGCGGTCGATCAAATCGCAACTTTCAAGCGTGCCGGCATGCCAGCGGACGGTGAAGAAGGCGATCGTCGAACGACTGCTCGCCGCGCGCCCCGGCGGCGAACTGCCCGAGACGGGCCCACCCGTACCGGTCGAAGTATCGCTCGTCAACGACGTGGCGACGATCGACGTCGACGCGTCGGGCGACGGGCTCCACAAGCGCGGCTACCGCACGCTCGCCGCCGAGGCGCAGCTCCGCGAGACGCTTGCCGCGGCGATGGTGCAGCTCAGCGTCTGGCGACCGGAGCGGCCGTTGGTCGATCCGTTCTGCGGCACGGGCACGATTGCAATCGAGGCGGCGCTGATCGGCCGCCGGCTGGCGCCCGGGCGAAATCGCGGTTTCGCCGCGGAAGTGTGGGCGGCGATTCCGGAATCAAGTTGGCGCCAGGCGCGCGAGGAGGCCGCCGATCTCGCACTGCCGTCGCTGCCCGAGCGGATCATCGGCTCCGACGCCGACGCGGCGACGCTCAAGCTCGCGCGCCATCACGCCGATCTGGCCGGCGTCGCCGCGGACATCCATTTCCAGCAGCACGAATTCGCCGACTTGTCGAGCAGCCGTAAGTACGGCTGCGTCATCGCCAATCCGCCTTACGGGATGCGGATGGGCCGCGACGACGAGATCGAGACGCTCTACCGCTCGTTCCCGGTGGTGTTGCGACGGCTCAAGACTTGGTCGCATTTCATTCTGTCGGCGCGGCCCGACCTGGAGCACCTCGTTGGGCAAGAGGCCGATCGTCGACGAAAACTGTACAACGGCCGCATCCCCTGCACGCTCTACCAATTCTTCGGCCCCCGCCCGCCGCGCGACGACGGTCCCAATGTTAGCCGGCATCGTCCCGCTGCCGCGGAGGAGGAGGAAACCACGGGTGACGACGCCGCGGCCCGCGGCAGCGAGACACCGCCGGCTAACACCACCCATAGGACGAGGACGCAATTCACGCCGGCGTTCGGGGGATTGCGCGAAGAGGCGGCGCGGCAGGCCGATGAGTTTGGCAACCGGCTCCGAAAACTCGCACGGCATTTGCGTCGCTGGCCGTCGAAACGCGGCATCACCTGCTACCGAATCTACGAGCGCGACGTCCCCGACGTCCCGCTGGTCGTCGACCGGTACGAAGACGCGCTCCACATTGCGGAGTTCGATCGGCCGCACCAGCGCACGCCGGCCGAGCATGCCGACTGGCTCGACCACATGGTGCGCACCGCGGCCGAGTCGCTCGAAACCCCGCGCGAGTTGGTGTTCGTCAAACGCCGCCAACGGCAGCGCGGCCCAGCCCAGTACGAACGCGTCGACGACCGCCAGGCCCTGCGCGTCGTCCATGAGGGCGGGCTCAAGTTTCAGGTGAACCTGTCCGACTATGTCGACACGGGCCTGTTCCTGGACCACCGCATCACGCGATCGATGGTCCGCGACGCCGCGGCGGGAACAAACTTCCTCAACCTGTTCGCGTACACCGGCTCATTCACCGTCTACGCCGCCGCGGGCGGCGCAGCGCAAACGACGACCGTCGATTTGCTGCCGGGCCACATCGAGTGGGCGAAGGAGAACCTGCGACTCAACGATCTCGCGGGGCCGCAGCATCGCTTTGTACAGGCCGACGCGCGCGAGTATCTCGCGTCGCTGCGCGGCGCGCCGCAATTCGACCTCGCCGTGGTCGATCCGCCGACGTTCTCTAACAGCAAACGCATGGACGACGACTGGGACGTGCAGCGCGATCACGACGAACTGCTGACCGCAGTGCTCGCTCACTTGTGCGCGGGCGGCGTCTTGTTCTTTTCGACCAATTCGCGGCGGTTCAAATTCGACGAGGCGGCGCTCGCGGGCGCCGCGTGCCGAGAGATCAGCAAACACACCGTCCCCGAGGACTTCCGCAACAAGCGGATCCACCGTTGCTGGCGGATCGTCAAGCAATCAGCGGACGCAGCACGCGGTAGCTGATTTCCAGCGACTTGCGGCGGCGCTCGTGGCTGCCCTCGAACGCTTCGTCCTCGACTTCAACGCACACCGGGCCGTCGTACCCGGCGTCGGCCAGGGCGCCGACCCACTTTCCCCACGGAATGTCACCGAGCCCCGGAATCTTCGCCGTGCTGCGGTCCATCGGCACGACCAGCGAGCCTAGGCGGTCGAGTTTCGCCTGATCGATCCGCATGTCCTTCGCGTGCGCGTGGAAAATGCGCGGGCCGAACTCGTGAATCGGAGCGATCGGGTCCATGAGCTGCATCCGCAGATGCGAAGGATCATAGTTGAGGCCGAAGTGCACGCTGGGAATGATCTCGAACATCCGTCGCCAGATGGCCGGCGTGCGGGCGAGGTTCCAGCCGAACGGCCAGCTCCTCGCGAACAGCATTGGGCAGTTTTCGATCGCGAGCCGCGTATTGTGGTCCTCGGCGAACCGCACGATGTCGGGCCAGACCTCTTCAAACCGGCGGAGGTTTTCGTCAAGCGGCAGATGCTGGTTGGCGCCGATGAACGTGTTGACCACCGGCAGCTCGAGCAGCACGGCCGCCTCGATAACCTTTCGCAGATGCACGACCGCCGCCTCGGCCTGGTCCTGTTCCTGCGAGAGTGGATTCGAGTAGTACCCCAGGGCAGAAATCGCGACGCGGTGCTTCTCGCAGAGCGCGCGAATGTCGTCCGCCTTGGCGCGGGTCAGCTCCGTGCAGTCGATGTGCATGACGCCGCCGTACTTGCGGTCGGGCCCGCCGGGGGGCCAGCACATCACCTCGACGCAGTCGTAGCCAATCTCCGCGGCGTGCTTGAGAACTTGGTCGAGCGAGAGATCGCCGAAGATGGCGGAGACGAAGCCGAGTTGCATGGACTTCTCCGTTTAGCCCCCGGTCGCGTTGTCCGAAGTTGTGACCGGGGGCTAGGTATTGGAATTCAAATCGCCGCCAACGCCTGTTCGAGATCGGATCGCAAGTCCTCGTACGCTTCGAGCCCCACCGAGAGGCGCACCATTGCGTCGGTGATCCCGTGCTTCGCTCGATCCGCGGCGTCGTAGCTGGCGTGCGACATCGAGGCGGGCTGCTCGATGAGCGACTCGACGGCGCCGAGACTGACCGCCAGCTGGAACAACTTCGTGGATTCGACGAACTGCTTGGCCGCGGCGAAGTCGCCGGCGACCTCGAAGGATAGCATCGCCCCGAAGGCGCCGTCCATCTGCCGCTGCGCCAGCACGTGGCCGGGATGATTGGGTAAGCCGGGATACAGGACGCGAGCGACGAGCTTGTGCCCGTCGAGCCACTCGGCCAGCCGGTGGGCTGTGCGCGACTGCTCGCGCACGCGCAGCTCCAGCGTCTTGAGCCCCCGCGACGCGAGGAACGCCTCGAGCGGCCCCATCACGCCGCCGGTGGCGTTTTGAACGAAGTACAGCTCGTCGAGCAGTTTCTTGTCGCGCACCACGAGCGCCCCGCCGAGCAGGTCGCTGTGCCCGCCGATGTATTTGGTGGCCGAGTGCATGACGACGTCGGCGCCCAGCTCCAACGGTCGGGTGAGCACGGGAGTGGCGAACGTGTTGTCGACGCCCAACAGCGCGCCACCGCGTTGGGCGACCTCTGCACACGCGGCAATGTCGGTGATCGTCATCCGCGGGTTGCCGGGACTTTCGATCCACACGAGCTTCGTCGCGGGGGTCATCGCCGCGGCGATGTTCGCCGGGTCGGTCGAGTCGGCCAGGGTCACGCCGATCCCAACGCGGTCGGTCACCTTATGCAACAGGCGATACGTGCCGCCGTAGATATCGGCCCCGGCGACGACGTGATCGCCCGTTTTCAGCGACGCCATCATGCAATGCGTCGCCGCCATGCCGCTGGCAAACGCTAGCGCGCCGCAACCGCCTTCGAGCGACGCGAGCGTCGTCTCGAACGCTTTCCGCGTGGGATTGCCGCTGCGGGAGTAATCGAACTCGCCCCGCTTGCCGGCGCCAGGCTGCACGAACGTCGACGCCAAATGCAACGGCGGCACGACGGCGCCGGTCTGCTCGTCACGCTCCTGACCGACGTGAATGGCGCGGGTCCGAAATTCCATGCTGACTCGCTAACTCGCCGTGGAATCGAGCGCTTGCCCCAGGTCGGCCAGCAAATCGGCGCCGTCTTCGATGCCGCACGACAGGCGGATCATGTTGTCGGGGATGCCGAACCGCTGGCGGTCCTCTGGAGTGTGCTGGTAGTAGCTCATCACCAGCGGCTGCTCGATGAGCGACTCAACGCCGCCGAGGCTGGGGGCAATCCGCGGGATCGTCACCGCGTCGACGACGTCGGCGGTGGCCCGCCAGTCGGCGTCTTTCACGAGGAACGTGACCAGGCCGCCAAAGCCGCGCATCGTCTTGCGGGCGATCGCGTGATGCGGGTGCGACGGCAGCCCCGGATAGTACACGCGCTCCACGCGCGGATGGCCGGCGAGGTACTCCGCGACTAGCATGCCGTTGTCGTTGTGGCGCTGCATCCGCAGCTCGAACGTCTTGAGACCGCGGTTGAGCAGGTAGGCGTTCTGGGGGCCGTTGATGGCGCCCATGATGCCGCGCAAGTTTCGCACCGGCTCGAGCATCTCCTTCGTGCCGACGACGACCCCCGCTAAGAGGTCGTTGTGCCCGCCGAGATACTTGGTCGCCGAGTGGAGGACGAAGTTGACGCCCGCTTCGATCGGCCGCAAATTGTACGGCGTGGCGAGCGTCGCGTCGATGAGCGTGTCGACGCCATGCCGCCGGCCGAGCTCGGCAAACCGGGCGAGGTCGACGCAGCTCAGGTGCGGATTGGTCGGCGACTCGCTGACAAGTAGTCGCGTCTTGGGCGTGATGGCCGCTTCCATCGCGCCGTAGTCGCACGCCTTCACCTGCCGCGTGACGACGCCGAACCGCGCGAGATGTTTCGCACAAAACTCGCGGCTGCGGTGATAACACTCGTCGAAGAAGATCACCTCGTCGCCGCTGCTGAGCTTGGCCGTCAGCAACCCAACGAACGCCGCCATGCCGCTGGAGAACAGCACGGCCTCCTCGCCCCCTTCGAGGGCCGCGAGCTTCCGCTCGGCAACGCGCTCGCCGGGATTGCCGTAGCGGCCGTATTCCTCGCGGGGCTGCTGCTGCTCGATGTAGTCGATGACCGACTGCGTGTTGGGGAATGTGTAGGTCGAGGCGCAGAAAATGGCGTCGGTGATTGCGTCGCCCGGCTTCTGCCGCGCTTCGCCGCCGTGGACGGCGACGGTCCCAAACTGCGGGTCGGCCTTTGGAAGCGTGGGACGCGAGGGCTTGTCGCCCGATGCCGCAGGGGTGGCCATGGGGGCTCGACTCATTTTCGGGGTGCTCCGAAGGTTGACCCGCCAGTCATCCTGAGCGCAGCCAAGGATCTTGTCGGCCATCAAGATTCTTCGCTGCGCTCAGAATGACGGGTCGTTAACATGTCTTTCTGCCGTCGCGGCACAAAAAAAACCGCACGTCGCGTCGGCGACTTGCGGCTTGTTGCTAGCAAAACTTCACTTAAAAAACGGAAGCTGTCGCCCGCGGCAAAAAGCTAGCGGGGCAACAGCGTCGGCTCTTTAGCAGTCTTCGGCTGCAAGCGGCCACAAATCCCGAGTTGCTCGTAGTTTAGGCATCCGCGCAGGGCAAAGCAAGCGGTCCCGGCGCGCAATCTACAGCGGGTTTGGCGTCCGCCGCGGGCGGACTGAGAGATTCGGGCGGGCGTGACGATGTTCCTTAGGTAGGACCTGTCCGCCAGTCTTGGGGCGCACGCACGCCAGCGGTTCACCTTGACCCGCGCCCGTGCGGTTGACACCATCCGCGCCCCGCAACTGTCGTGCACTGGTCTTCCAACCCCCGCTGACCCGATGAAAGCCTCGCCCCGTTTGGTCGTTTCGTTCGTTCTCTTGTGCGCCGCGCTCGCTCCCACGGGATGCCGGTCGCCGTACTACGCTGATCGCGGCGCTGGCGTCGGCGCGCTCGGCGGCGCGGGCGTAGGCGCCCTGGTCGGTAACTCGGTGGGCGACACCGCGGCGGGCGCCCTGATCGGCGCCGGCGTCGGCGCGCTCGGCGGCGCAGCGGTCGGCTCGGCAATCGACGAAGCCCAAGCGCAGAACCGCGCGGAGCTCGCCGCAGTGATGGGCCGCCAGGTGGCGCCCGGCGCCGCGACGATCGAGGAAGTCGTCGCCATGAGCCAGCAAGGCGTCGCGCCGCAGCTCATTCAGAACTATGTGCGCACGTCGGGGATGGCCCGGCCGCTCACCGCAGCCGACGTGATCTACTTGCATCAAGCCGGTGTGCAGACCGACGTGATCCAGGTGATGCAAACTCCTCCGTCGCCCCCCGCCTCGGCCACGCCGGTGTACGCCCAAGGCCCGCCGGTGATTGTCGAAGAGCACTACTACGATCCGTGGTATGGCCCTCACTTTGGCTACTACCACGGCCCGCGCTACCGCCACTGCGGCCCGCCGGGCCCGCATGTGAGCTGGGGCGTGAGCGTGGCGCGGTAGGTATTAGCGGCACTTCCCCTTCGCCGCGCGATCCTGCACACTGTTGCCATGCGCACGGAGATTATCGCCATTGGCGACGAGCTGACCACTGGCCAACGGTTGGACACCAATAGCCAGTGGCTGGCCGAGCGGCTCACCGAGCTCGGCGTCGAGGTCGCCTTCCACACGACGATCGGCGACAATCTCGTCGACAACGTCGCGGCGTTTCAGGCGGCGGTGCGGCGGACGGACGTCGTTGTCGTCACTGGCGGCCTGGGGCCGACGGCGGATGACCTCACGCGCGAGGCCCTCGCCGCGATGGCGGGAGTGGGACTGGTGCGCGACGAGGCGTCGCTGGAGTTCATTCGCGGCTTGTTCGCCAGCCGCGGCCGCGAGATGCCGGAGCGCAATGCGGTGCAAGCCGATTTTCCCGCCGGGGCGACGCCGATTCCCAACGAGCACGGCACGGCGCCCGGAATCGAACTCCGCGTCGAGCAGGCGAGTGGGACGCCGTGTACCCTGTTCGCGCTGCCCGGCGTGCCGGCGGAAATGAAGCCGATGTGGTTGGCCCATGTGGCGCCGGCGATCGCCGCGCAACAGCCTGCGGGCCGGGTGATTCGCCATCGCCGCATTAAGTGCTTCGGCGTCGGCGAAAGCCAGCTCGAAGCGATGCTGCCCGACCTGATCCGCCGCGGCCGCGAGCCCTCCGTCGGCATCACCGTCAGCGACGCGACGATTACGCTGCGAATCACGGCGGCCGGCGAGGACGACGCGGCATGCCAGGCGCTGATGGAGCCGACAGCGGCGCTCATTCGCGATTCGCTGGGGACACTCGTCTTCGGCGAAGGTGACGACGAACTGGAACACGTCGTCGCCCGGCTGCTCCGCGAGCAGGGCCGCACGCTCGCCGTGGCGGAGTGGGCGACCGGCGGCCTCGTCGAGGACTGGCTCCAAGCGGCGGCGCCGGGCGACACGAGTTTTCTCGCCGTCGGCGTCACCGCGACGAGCCTCGCGCAACTCAGCCGCGTGTTGCGCGTCGAAGGCGACGCCGCCGGACGGCTCAACCAAGCCGAGCCGCACGATTCGACCGTGGCGACAATCGCCGCAGAGGCCGTGCGGCGCCTCGCCGGCGCCGACTTTGGATTGGGCGTCGCGGCATTCCCGCCGAAAGTCGATGCACGAGACGCGCGCGTCTGCGTATCCATCGCCACTCCCGAGCGGATGCGGCGGCTGCGGTTCGGCTGCGCCTCGCACCCGACGATCCGACGCGCCCGCACCGCGAAGCAGGCGCTCAATGCTCTGCGGCTGGTGCTCATCGGGCAAGACGCCGGCGAGCAATGAAACCTGTCGCCACCGGTCACCCTGAGGTCCGCCGAAGGGTCTAGCTTGCACCCATGGTAGGCTAGATTCTTCGGCCGACCTCAGAATGACCGAACGGGGCTCTCGGAATGCCCATATGGCACGGCGTATACTTGAACACATGCAACGCCTCCGCCTTGCCGCCGCAGCCGTCAACCAGACGCCCCTCGATTGGGAGGGCAATCGCGATCGGTTGCTCGCGGCGATTCACGACGCTCGACAAGCCGAGGCGTCGATCCTCTGCTTGCCGGAACTGGCGATTAGTGGCTACGGTTGCGAGGACCAGTTTTTCTCGGCGGGCGTGCAGCAGACGTCGCTCGACATGCTGGGCGAGATCGTCCCAGCGACGCCCGGCATGGTTGTGTGCGTGGGGCTGCCCGTAATCGTTGGCCGCGGGCTGTTCAATGGCGCCGCGCTGATGAGCGACGGCGAACTGCTCGGAATCGTCCTCAAGCAGCACCTGGCCGGCGACGGCTTGCACTACGAGCCGCGCTGGTTTCGCCCCTGGGCGTGCGGCGAGGTACGGCGGATCAACGTCGGCGGGCAATCGATTCCCGCGGGCGACCTCGTCTTCGACTGCGGCGGCGTCCGCGTCGGCATTGAAATCTGCCGCGACGCTTGGGTCGCCAATCGGCCCGGCGCCCAGCTGGCGGCGGCCGGCGCCGACGTCATCCTCAACCCGACCGCCAGCCACTTCGCCTTCGCCAAGCAGGACGTGCGGCGGCGGATCGTGCTCGAAGGGTCCCGCACGTTCCACTGCAGCTACGTGTTCGCCAACGTGCTGGGGAACGAGGCCGGCCGCGCGATCTTCGATGGCGGCACGCACATCGCCACCGCAGGGCGGATGGTTGCCGAGGGCCCGCGGCTGTCGTTCGCCGATCACGTGCTCACCTGCGGCGACGTCGACGTAGGCGTCACCCGTCGGCTGCGCGTGTCCGCCAGCACGCCGAGTTGCCCGGACGGCGCGTTTTGCGGTGAAGTCGTTGCGAGCGATTTCACGCCCCCGACGCCGCAGTCGGACTGCACTCCCTCAAGCCTCGCGGCGTGGGACACGGTTCCGCCGTCCAAGGACCAAGAGTTCGCCCGGGCCGTGCCGTTGGCGCTCTTCGACTATCTACGGAAGAGCCGCGCGAACGGATTCGTTGTGTCGCTCAGCGGCGGGGCGGATTCGTCGGCGGTGACGACGCTCGTGTGGTTGATGGTCAAGCTCGGCGTGGCGGAGTTGGGGCGCGATGGGTTTGCGGCACGATTGGGGCACATGGCGGGGCTTGCTAAGCCGACAAGCGATGAGGAGACCGTCGGGCGGCTGCTTACGTGCGCCTATCAGGCGACCCGCTACAGCGGGGAGACGACGCGCCGAGCGGCGGCGACGGTCGCCGAGGCGGTAGGCGCCAAGTTTCATTCGTGGAATATCGATGCGCTCGTCGACAACTACATCGCCATCGGCGAAGCGGCCGTCGGCCGACCGCTCAACTGGGATCGCGACGACACGGCCCTGCAAAACGTACAAGCCCGGGCGCGCGGCCCGGCCGTGTGGCTGCTGGCGAATCTTCGCGGGGCGCTGCTGCTCACCACGAGCAACCGCAGCGAGGCGGCCGTTGGCTACGCCACAATGGACGGCGACACCTGCGGGGGACTGGCGCCGATCGCGGGAATCGACAAGGCGTTCCTGCTCCAATGGCTCAAGTGGATGGAGGACATCGGCCCCGCGGGCGTCGGGCCGTTGCCCGCCCTAGCGGTCGTCAACGCCCAGACGCCCACGGCCGAGCTTCGTCCCCCCGGCGCCGAACAGACTGACGAAGGCGACCTCATGCCCTATCGCGTGCTTGACGCCATCGAACGTGCGGCAATTCGCGACAAGCAGACGCCGTTGGAAGTGTTCGACGTGGTAGGCCGTCAGTTTCCCGACTACGGCGCCGCGCAACTTGGCGCGTGGGTCGAACGATTCTTCAACCTTTGGTGCCGAAACCAGTGGAAGCGGGAGCGCTACGCCCCGTCGTTCCATCTGGACGACGAAAATCTCGATCCCAAAACGTGGTGCCGCTTCCCGATCCTCAACGGCGGCTTCGAACGCGAGCTGACGGAACTGCGCGAATTGCTCAAGAGAGCTTAACCACGAAGGAAGAGAAGTTTTGGAATTCCTTGAGAACGCTAATAGCCACTAATTCTCACTAATTCGGATTAGCGGAGATGAGTGGCTACTAGTGTTCTGAAGTCCCTTCCGTCTTTGTGTCTTTGTGTCTTTGTGGTAAATCTCCTCCGCCTTCCAGTTTGACGCCAAAGCTGACGGGCAGTTCGACCGCGGCCGCCAGTTGCCGCAAGTATTCGCGGCGCGGGATTTCGACCACGCCGAGTCGGCCCGTGTGTGGCGTCCATTGTTGCACGTCGAGCAGGGCGTAGCCGCGCGCCGCGAGGTGCGCCACCAGTCTCGCCAGCGCCGCCTTCGACGCGTCCCGCATGCGGTAAAACATGCTCTCCGCGGAAAAGAAGCCGCCGATCGCTACTCCGTACACGCCGCCCACGAGCCTGCCGTCGTGCCAGGTCTCGACGCTGTGGGCGTGTCCGTGCTCGTGAAGCTGCGTGTAGGCGGCGATCATGTCCGGCGTCAGCCACGTGCCGCCCTCCCGTCCGGGGCCCGTGGCGCAGGCGTCGAGCACCGCGGCGAACGCCGTGTCGGCCCGAATCTCGAATTCGCCGCTGTGGAGTCGTCGCTCGAGCCGCCGCGAGACATACATCCCATCCAGCGGCAAGATCGCGCGCGGGTCGGGCGTCCACCACAGCATCGGCTCGCCCGGATACGCCGGCCAGGGAAAGATTCCGTGGCAGTAAGCGTCGAGCAACCGATCGACCGACAACCGGCCGCCGACGAAAATCAGGCCCTCGGCAGAGGCGCGGGTGGCCGGCGGGAAAAATCGGCTAGGCATGGGGCGAACGCGTGCGCCGGACGTAGGTCGTCAAATACCGCCGGGCCAGACCGCTGCCGATCCAGCCGCGACCCAGTATAATGGGCAGAGGCTTGCCGGAGGCGCCCGCCGGCACGCCGTCGGTGGCGTCGTCGGGCGTGCCGTTGCCTCAGGATGCGTCCGCCAGTCCGGCAGCTTCTTCCGCCGCCATGTCGCAGGAATTTTACACGCCGACGGACCCCATCGGGTCGGCATGGAGCGCGCCCGACGGCGTTGCTCCCCCGCCCTCGCCGACGCCGCTGCCCGCGCCGTCCCAGGGCCGGGCGTCGCGGGAGCAGTGGCTTGCCCCCATGGGCGCCGATTCCGGCGGCGGCCGGCTCCACCGCCTGCTGTGGATCTTCGCGTTGCTGACGGTCGTGCTCGTCGCCCCGTCGGTCATTGGGCGGATGGAGTATGCCCTCACCGCGGCCCGCGAACGGGCCAAGTACGACGTCGCTCGCGAAAACTTCCACGAAGTCAATCTCGAACAGTTCTCAGCCGCCTACCGCATGATTCCGCAGTTGGTAAGTCCCAGCGTGGTCAACGTCCGCACGGAGCTTGGCCAAGCCGAAGGGCAGGGCTCGGGCGTGATCGTCGACAAGAGCGGATACATCGTCACCAACAATCACGTCGTGCGCGGAATTGAAACCGCGGAGATTCAGTTGAGCGACGGCCGCCGCGGACCGGCGACCGTCGTGGGCGTCGACCCGCTCACCGACATCGCCGTGCTGAAGACCGAAATGACCGACCTCATCCCCGCTGAGTGGGGCGACAGCAACAAGCTGGAGGTGGGCGACCTGGTGTGGGCCTTAGGCAGTCCGTTCGGCCTGCAGAAAAGCGTGACCAGCGGCATCCTCAGCGCCAAAGAGCGGCGCGGCATCACCGGGTCGCGCATCGTTCAAGAGTTCCTGCAAACCGACGCCGCGGTTAATCCCGGCAACAGCGGCGGACCGCTCGTCGACATCCACGGCAAAGTCATCGGCATCAACACGGCGATTTTCGGCAACGCCTACCAGGGTATCAGCTTCGCCATTCCCAGCGAACTGGCCCGCGGCAGCTACGAGCAACTTCGCGAGCATGGCTACGTGCTCCGCGGGTTTCTGGGCGTGAGCCCCGATGTGGTGCCTTACGAGGCAGCCGACGACCTGGGGCTCAAGCGCGACCAAGGAGTGCTCATCACCGACGTCGACGCCGGCACACCCGCCGCCGATGCGGGCTTGCGCATCAACGACGTGATTCTCACTTGGAACGGCATCGAGTTTTCCGACCCCACGCTGCTCAGTCGGGCGATCGCGGCGACGCCGATCGGGACCGACGTGTCGGTCAAGATCGTGCGACTTCGCAACGGCGATCCGCGCGAGATGGAGTTGAAGGTCAAGGTCGCGGCGCGGCCGCCGATGCCGGAATGAGCGGTCGGGTGGCATGTCCTCGGAGGTCCGCCGACGTGGACAAGTTTTGATCTGTTAAGCCATGCCCACGCGGACGAGGGCATGCCGCCCGACCGCGAAGGAACGTTGAACGTGTCGCTTTCCAGCTTGCAGGATGCGAAAGAACAAGTCCGCCAGGCGGTCGACATCGTTGACCTCGTCGGCGGCTACGTCGGCCTGCGAAGGCAGGGACGCGGCTACGTGGCGCTCTGCCCGTGGCACGACGACTCGCGGCCTAGTCTGCAAGTGAACCCCGAGCGGCAGTCGTGGAAATGCTGGGTCTGCGACGTCGGCGGCGACGTGTTCAGTTGGGTCATGCGGGCCGAGGGGCTGGAGTTTCGCGAGGCTTTGGAAATGCTTGCGGAACGCGCGGGCGTGAATTTGTCGCCTAGCGCTAAGCCGCAAGCGGCGGTGGAGACGCAGTTCGATCGGCGGAATCTGCTCAAGGCGATGGCTTGGGCCGAGGAGCAGTATCACTACTGCCTGATGCGCACGCCGGAGGCAGAGCCCGCCCGGCGGTATCTCGCCGATCGCGGCATTACCAGCGAAAGCGCGGCGAAGTTCCGCCTTGGGTTTGCGCCGAATGAATGGGACTGGCTGCTCAAGCGCGCTCCCGGCGCTGGCGTGTCGGAGGCCGTGCTGGAGCGCGTCGACTGCGCCGTGCGCCGCGACGGCGGCGGATTCTACGATCGATTCCGCGGCCGGCTGATGTTCTCGATCCGCGACGTGCGATCCCGGCCGATCGCCTTCGGCGGCCGCGTGCTGCCGGAGCTGGCGCGTGAGGACGACGCCAAGTACATCAACAGTCGCGAGACGCCGCTGTTCAACAAGAGCGGCCACCTCTACGCCCTCGACTTGGCGCGCGACGGCATCGCTCGGGAAAAGGGCGTGCTGGTGATGGAGGGCTACACCGACGTCATCATGGCCCACCAGCACGGCGTCGATCACGCGGTGGCGGTGCTGGGCACGGCGCTGGGCGAAAAACATGTGCCGCTCATTCGCCGGTTCACCGATAGCATCACGCTCGTGCTCGACGGCGACGACGCGGGGCAGAGCCGCACGATGGGCATTCTCGACAATTTGCTAGCACTGTTCGTCGCGCACGAGATCGAGCTGAAGATTCTGACCTTGCCGCCCGAGGCCGATCCGTGTGATGTTATTCGCTCGCATGGAAGCGACCCCTTTCGCCGATTGCTCGCACAATCGGTCGATGCCCTCCAACACAAGATCGTGGCCGTGACCAACGGATTGGTTCCAGGCGCCGACGCCCACCGCTCGTCCCAGGCGGTCGAGGCCATTCTGGCCACGCTCGCGCGGGCGCTGCCCGCGGCGGCCGCCTCCAGCGCGGCGCTCATGCGCGAGCAGCAAGTCCTCGTGCGGATCGCGCGGCAGTTCGGCCTCAGCGAGGAGTCGCTTCGCATGCGGCTCAAAGCCCTACGGCAGGCGACCGCCAGTGCGGTGCGCGGAGCCCGCCGTGTGGCGGACGACGACGATCACGCAAAGCCGCAAGCGGCCGTTTCGGCGTGGGAGCGCGAGCTCATCGAAATCATCCTCCATCAGCCGGAGTCGATCGACGACATCCTCGCCCACGTCGGCGAGGAGGACGTCGAGTCGCCGCTGGCCCGGCAGTTGTTCACGCTCGTGCTGGAGCAGTACCACGCCGGCGCGACGCCCACGTTCGACCGCCTGATGACGGCGATCGACGACGAACAGGCTAAGAATCTGCTCGTCGATTGCGACGAGCAGGCGTTTCTCAAGAGCGCGAGCGACGCCCGCCAGCGGCTGGCCGATTTGCTCGCCGGACTGCATCGCCGCCGGCTGGACGCCGGCCATCAGGCGACCCTCGCCCAGTTCAAACAAAATCAACTCGACCCAGAGCAGGAGGACCGCGCCTTGGCGGCACTGTTCGATGATTTGAAGCGCCGGCAGGCGACCACCCCACCCACGGACGGGTGAGGCGCACTAGCCGGTTCGACCCGCGCAACTTTTCCACAAGCACAGGATGTGCTGGAGGAGTTCCATCATGACCCGCGTTCGCACCCCGCTTTCCGACGTTGTCGCCCTGGCCCGCGCTCAAGGGCATCTCACCTACGATCAAGTCAACGCCTTCCTGCCGGACGAGGCGACCGATTCCGTGCAGGTCGACCGCCTGCTCGACCTGCTGGACGGCCTGCAGGTGAGCCTCGTCGAGGATCCCGCGTCCCGGCCGCAGCCGGCCGACTCCCAGGCGCAGGACGACGCCGCCGCGGCGGCGCTGATGCCCGAGGACCTGCCGAAGTTGACCGACGATCCGATCCGCATGTACCTGTCCCAAATGTGCCGCATTCCGCTCTTGTCCCGCGATGAGGAAATCTCGCTAGCAAAGAAGATCGAAATCACCCGCAAGCGATTCCGCCGCAACATCCTGCGGTCGTTCTTCGCACTGGAGAGTACGGTGACGATTTTGGAGCGTGTGCAAGGCGGCGAGCTGCCGTTTGACCGCACCATCAAGGTGTCGCTCACCGAAAGGCTCACCAAGTCGCAGGTGTCGGCCCGCATGCCGCAGAACCTGCCGACGTTGCGGGCGCTGATGCAGGCCCAACGGCGGGACTTTGCGACATTGGCCAATCGGCGCGCCGACGTCGAAGCGAAGACGCAAGCGCGGGTGCGTTATATTCGCCGGCGGCGGAAGATGCTCAAGCTCGTCGAAGAGTTGAGCCTGCGCACCCGCCGGGTGCAGCCGCTGATGCACCAGCTCGAGGAAATGTCGCGGCGCATGGATCGGCTCCAGGCGCAGCTCAAACAGTTGCGCAGCGAGGGCGCCTCCCGAGCGCGCGTGGCGCCGGTGCGTCGCGAGCTGCAGTCACTCATGACGCAGACGCTCGAAACGCCGCGCAGCCTTCGCGAGCGCTGCCGAGTGCTCCGTGAGCAACTCACCGAGTTCGAACGCGTGAAGCGCGACCTCTCCAGCGGAAACCTCCGGCTGGTCGTGTCGATCGCCAAGAAGTACCGTAACCGCGGGATGAGCTTTCTCGATCTCATCCAGGAAGGCAACACGGGCCTCATGCGGGCGGTCGACAAGTACGAGTACCGTCGCGGGTTCAAGTTCTCGACGTACGCAACGTGGTGGATTCGCCAGGCGATCACGCGGGCGATTGCCGACCAGGCCCGCACGATTCGCATCCCGGTCCACATGATCGACGTGCTGAGTAAGCTGCAGCAGACCGCTAAGCGGCTGCAGCACGAGCTGCGCCGCGCTCCGACGCACGAAGAAACAGCGCTCGCCGCGGGGATCAGCCTCGAAGAGAGCCTGCACGTGCTCGACATCGGCCGCACGCCGGTGAGCCTCGACCGGCCGATCGGCGAGGGAGACGATTGCAGCTTCGGCGAGTTCGTCGAGGACGCCCACACCGACAACCCGCTGAAACTGGCCAACAACAGCCTATTGCGGGACAAGATTGACGAGCTCCTCAAGACGCTGACCTACCGCGAGCGGGAAATCATCCGCCTGCGGTACGGGCTGACGGACGGATACTGCTACACGCTGGAAGAAGTAGGCCGCATCTTCAAGGTGACGCGCGAACGCGTCCGCCAGATCGAAGCCAAGGCGGTCGCCAAGCTCCAGCACCCGGTGCGAAGCTGCGAGCTGCAGGAGTACGTCGCCGACAGCCCGCAGATTCCGGTCGAAGAAGTGTGGGACGAGCAGTCCGTCGAGCTCCGCGACGAGTGCCGGGCGGCCGCGTAACTCGGCGCCAGGCAATCACTTCCCGCGCGTGAACTTCCAAGGGCGCCGCAGCGATCACATCGTTGCGGCGCCTTGTTTTCAGCCGCGTTGCGGCTTCAGCACCACCACCGCCAGCGGCGGCAGCGTGAGCTGGATCGAGTACGGCCGGCCGTGGCTTTCGCTGCCTTCGGCCATCACGCCGGGGAAATTTCCCACGTTGCTGCCGCCGTAGTACGCCGAGTCGGAGTTGAAAATCTCCTGATACCAGCCCCCCTCGGGTACGCCGAGGCGATAGTTGGTTCGCACGACCGGCGTGAAGTTGCACACGGCCACGACGAAGTCGCTGGGGTCCGCGCCGCGGCGAATGTACGCCAGGATGCTGTCGGCGTAGTTGTGGCAGTCGATCCACTCGAACCCGGTGTACTCGAAGTCGACCTGGTGCAGCGCCGTCTCACGGCGGTACAGGCCGTTGAGATCGGCCATCAGCTTCTGCACGCCCTGGTGGGTCTCCCATTGGAGCAGCTCCCACTGAAGCTGGTGGTCGGCGTTCCATTCGCTCCACTGGCCGAACTCGCAGCCCATGAACTGCAGCTTCTTGCCGGGGTGCGTCCACATGTAGCTGTACAACAGCCGCAGATTGGCGAATCGCTGCCACAGGTCGCCGGGCATCTGGTCGAGCAGCGAGCCCTTGCCGTGCACCACCTCGTCGTGCGAGAAGGGCAGCACGAAGTTCTCGGTGAACGCGTAGATCAACGAGAACGTCAACTCGTCGTGGTGGTACTGGCGGTGGATCGGCTCGTGCCGCATGTAGCGGAGCGTGTCGTTCATCCAGCCCATGTTCCACTTGAGCGAGAAGCCCAGCCCGCCCAAGTACGTGGGCCGCGACACGCCGCCCCACGCCGTCGACTCCTCGGCGATGGTGAGTGCGCCCGGGAATTGTAGATGGACCTGCTCGTTGAATTCCTTGAGGAACTGGATCGCTTCGAGGTTCTCCCGACCGCCATACTGGTTGGGAATCCACTCCCCCTCGTTGCGGCTGTAGTCGAGGTACAGCATCGAGGCGACCGCGTCGACCCGCAGGCCGTCGATATGGTATCGGTCGAGCCAGAACAGGGCGTTGGACGTCAGGAAGTTGCGAACCTCGTTCCGCCCGTAGTTGAAAATCTTCGTGCCCCAGTCGGGATGCTCGCCCTGGCGCGGATCGGCGTGCTCGTACATCGCCGTGCCGTCGAACCAATCGAGCCCGTGGCTGTCTCGCGGGAAGTGAGCCGGCACCCAGTCGATCAACACGCCGATGTTGTGCTGATGACAGTGATCGACGAAGTACATGAAGTCTTCCGGCAACCCGTACCGGCTGGTTGCGGCGTAGTAGCCGACCGTCTGGTAGCCCCAGCTCCCGGTGAAGGGATGCTCGCTGACGGGCATCAACTCCAGGTGGGTGTACCCCATTTTCACGCAGTACTCGACGAGTTGGTGGGCCAGTTCCCGGTAGTTGAGCCACCGGCAACCGCCGTCCGAATAGTCTTTCTTCCAGCTCCCGAGGTGCACCTCGTACACCGCCATCGGTTGGCGGAGGTGATCCGCGTTCTGGCGGGCGGCCATCCAGTCGTGGTCGCCCCACGTGTAACCCTCGAGGTGCGCCACCTTGTTGGCGGTCCGCGGCGGCACCTCGGCGGCGAAGCCGTAGGGGTCGCATTTCTCGGCCACGTGCCCGCCGCGCCACTTCACCGAAAACTTGTACAGGATTCCCGGGCCCACGTCGGGGATAAACAGTTCCCACACGCCGCCGGGAATGTGTTTCCGCATGGCGTGCTTGCGGCGGTCCCAGCCGTTGAACTCGCCAATGACGCTGACGCTCTCAGCGTTGGGCGCCCACACCGCGAAGTTCACGCCGGTCACGCCGCTCACCGTGCGCACATGGGCGCCCAGCTTCTCGTAACTGCGCCAGTGCCGGCCCTCGCCCAGCAGGTACAAATCGTAGTCGCTTAGCAGCGGTGGAAACGCGTACGGGTCGTGCATCGTCACCTGATGGCCCGAGGAATCGACGGCTCGCAGTTGGTAGGTGCGTCCTTCGGCGACGTTGTGGATCTCCGGCGGGCAAATGGCCTCGAACAGCCCTGCCGGGTGAATCCGCCGCATCGGCTTCGACAGCCCGGCCTGCGGATCGACCAGCCACGCCTGTTGCGACGAGGGAAGGTAGGCCCGCACCGCCAGGGCCCGCCGGCCGTTGTCCTCGATCTCGTGCGGCCCGAGCACCTCAAACGGGTTCTCGTGGTAGCCGTAGATCAGCGGATGAATGGCGTTAACGTCAACCAGGGATCGCACAGTTGCCTATCCTGTCTAATGTTGTACTTGAAACAGTTTCGAC
The DNA here is from genome assembly GCA_044867485.1 of Lacipirellulaceae bacterium. Classification (GTDB taxonomy): domain Bacteria; phylum Planctomycetota; class Planctomycetia; order Pirellulales; family Lacipirellulaceae; genus Lacipirellula. The sequence goes on from JBIOVA010000220.1 coordinate 20,840, forward strand.
GTGCCGGAAAAAGTCGGCGTCGTCCCAAGTGGCGTCTCAGTGTTTTCCGCGGGCTTTTTCGGGGCGTGCAGTGCCGTTTTTAGCCGGCCGCTAGGCCGACGCCTTGCAGCGCCTCGCCCCATGATGCGGCGACCCGCGACGCCCGTTGCCACCGCTGGCGGGCCGCGGCCGCCAGGCGTCCGCCGGCGCCTTCCGGACGTTGCGACGCTGCTGCGTCCGTATGGCTGTCCAGCCGCCACAGCCGGCAGTCGACCTCATGAAACTGTAGGGCGCGATCCACGCGGCGCCATAAATCGTGGTCCCGTACCGCCACGAGCTGCCCGAATCGCTCCCATTGCCAGTCGTTCAGCCGCCATTCGGCCAGGCCCCGCTTGAGCCCCCGGCTCACATAACGGCTGGCTGTCACGAGCGTCACCCGCGCCGGTTGGTCGATCGCCTCCAGCCCGCGCACCAAGGCGAGCAGTTCCAGCCGCTCGCGACACGCCGCCGGCTCGACATCGGTGGCAGTGAGGCTTTCGCTTGCGCCAACCTGCGCGAGAACGAATCGCCAGATTCCCTCGCCCCGATTGAACCGCGCCTCAGAGAACAACAAGAAGTGCGCGGTGGCGGCGACCGTGGGAGCCGGAGTCGCGCCGCAGGGCAGAGCGTCGTTGGGCATAGTGTCAGACTCGGCCGCCGCGAAAGCGCAACGGGAAGTGGCAGGCCATCCCCACCGGGCCGGAAGTCCTTGGCCCGACGGCGAGACTGAAGGGGCGCGATTGTGCGGGGGCGCTCCGTCGCTAGCCAGATCGGCGAACGCTCGCTCGATCCGGTTTAGGATATCGGCACACGTTACGCAGACGCTCCATCTTATCAGGCGAGAAACAGGCGGGTGGCGAGGCAAGCGGGAGTTGGGGAGGTGGGTTCGTGAGGCCGCTCATAACGACCGTGCAACCATAGGTGGCCAGAATGGCAGTGAGTGGCCAAGGGGCGTTTTCGACGGGATTTGCTCATAGATGGCCAAAATTCGAGGGGGGATTTTGGACATCTATGGCGGGGCCGGGGGGAGAGCGATGGCTCTCAGCAAGCGGCAGGCGGCTCACGGGCCTACCGCAATTGCGAAAACAATGGCGGAGCGGAGTGGCGGGGGACCGAATCCACGACTAGCGGCGCGGCCGCAGGGCGTGCTGGGTTCGCACCAACTCGGCAAGTCGCGATCGGTCGGCCGGCGACGCACTGCCGTCCAGCACCGACCACGTGAGTCGCGAGATCTCGGTCTCCACCGATTCCGTGGGCGCGGGCGCAGCCGCCAGCCGCGGCATGTGCAAACCGGTAGCCGCGGCAAGGGATTCAACCTCGCGGATCATGTCTGGTTACTCCGAAGATTCCGCCGTGCGTTGGGGGGGAACACCGAGGCAATCGACACAAGAAGGACCGCCGCGGTTCGATCATCCACCGTCCGCGGGGCCTGAGCGTCCTATTAGGGCGGTGAAAGCAAGTCGCATACCACAGATCCGGCGTGGCAGCCGTGGGTGCGGCGTGGGAGTCTGTCCCGCGGCTGCACTAAACCACGACGCGACAAACACTTGCCGAGGGCAGGCATCGCCTTTTTGAGACCAGTGTCGGCCGACGCCGAATGGCCGATGCCGATCGCACGGTTTGCTTGCGTTCGATGCAGCGGGACCGACCGCGTGGTCAATTCGCAGGCAAATTGTCCAGAAATCGAGTGAAGTTCCGCGGCGTTCTAGCGGACGACGCACCCATCAGGTTCGCAGTCCGACGTCGCGTCCCGAGCCTTCAGTCCTGAGTCCTCCCTCTCGCTCCCGCACTCTCGATTCCGCCCTCCGAACTCCCCATTCCATCTGCCCTATTCCCAAATCCCCCCGCCAGCGTGGTGCGACCGCACCGTCTCGCGCGATCGCAACGACGCGGACGCGCTCTGGCTCCCCGAGGGCCGACCACAAGCGTCCGGTGCGTCCAGCGGCAACTTATCCTTGCGAAAGCCCTCAATCCACCCGCCGGCTCCTGGATCGCCCCGCCATGCAATTCGGCATCTTCCTCGTTGAAAACGGCGTCATCACCTGCGAAGAGTTCTTCGAGACGCTCAAGCTCCAGCTTCGCACCCGCCCGCAGCTTGGCGCCTTGGCGATCGAGTTGCGAATGCTCACCGCTCGGCAGGTGTTCCACGTGCTGCGCAGCCAGTGCGACGCCCCGGGTGACATCTTCGGCGAGCTGGCAGTGAACCTGGGCTGCCTGAACCCCGCCCAGCTAGGTCAACTTGTCCACGAGCAAACGGTTCGCACGCGGCCGTTCTGCGAGTTCCTAGTCGCCTCCGGAATCCTCCCCGTCGACGCCGTCAGCACGCACCTCCGCGACTACCGTCGGACGATGGAGAATGTCGAGAATCCCACGTTGGGCGCGGTTAACTGCTGATGTCCGCCAACCACGGACCAATCACCCCGCCTCGTCGACGGCCTCGGCCAGCAGCTCTGGCACGTTGCTGAGCGCCCGCAAGTCGCCCGCCACGCGCGGATGCGCGAACACGCGTACGCGTTTCACGTAGTCGTCGAATTGCTGCCGGGCCAGCGTCTTCACCACCGGCGAGACGTCGCCCAGTTGTCGGTAACAGCCTTCCTTGGGATAGAACACCTCGATCTGGAACTCGACTTCCAGCTTCACCGGCGGCGCATCGAACAGCACCTCGTGCGGCGCCACAACGCGGCCCAGCGCCGTGCTCGCGATCGCCGCGAACCGCTCCGCGCACCGCACGAGCCAGGCGTACGGCCGACGGGCCAGCCGCTGATACAGCTCCGGCTGCTGGAACAAGCTGCACTGGGCCACGCGCTTGTAGAGCCGTCGCGTTGGGCCGAACAACCCGTCGAGCAACTCCACCGCCGGCCCATCGCCCGCCGCGGAGCGCAAGGCGTCGACCATCGGCTGTTCCGTGAGCCGGAACAGCGCATCGAGATCCAGGTGCGGATGCAGCGCAAAGAATGCCCGCTGCAGCATTGCCGTCGCCGACCGCACCGCATGGTGCCAGTACACTTCGCTGAACATGACATACCGGGCGAACACCATCATCTCCGCCGCAGTCTTTCCCTTATCGGTGATCGCCAGCCGGTCGCCCGCCTCGCTGAGGCACAGGCTCTGGATCAGCCGCGGCTGGTCGAAATTCCGCCCGTACGGCACGCCCGCATGCAGGCTGTCCCGCATCAGGTAGTCCATCTTGTCGACGTCGATCGGCCCGCTGAGCATGCTCCTTAGCAGTCGGTCGCAGCGGTCCTTCGGCTTGCCAGTGAGCAGGTCGACAATCTCCCGCGGCTGGACGTCCCACTCGTCGCGCAGCAGGTCGGCCAGCTCCCCTTCCAGCAGGAAACTGTTGGCGAACAGCTCGTGCGTGGGCGTCTGCCGCAACTGAATATCTTCAATCGGATGGCAAAACGGCCAGTGGCCGAGGTCGTGCAGCAGCGCCGCCACCGCGAATCGTTCCGCCGCCTGCGGCGTCACCGCCGCTGCGAATCGCTCGTCCTCCGCGAGCCGGTCGAGGTACAACAGCGCCATCCGGTACACGCCGAGCGAATGCTCGTGCCGCGTGTGGTTGGCGGCTGGGTAGACGAGGCTCACGAGCCCCAACTGGCTGATCCGCGCCAGCCGACGGAACTCCGGCGCATCAATGAGCTGCCGCACTCGCGGGGTGAGCGGCACGTCGAGCTCGGGCGGAATCCGCACGATGTGCCGGCTGGCACGCAACGCGGCGATCTCGGGAATTTCTCGTAGCGTAGACATTCCGGATTCGGAGCTTTCCACAGAGGGCACGGAGGACACGGAGACGAATCAGCGATCAAGCGAGCTGAATCAATTCAAACAAGATCGCGAGTAACCGAATGGCTCTCTTCTCTGTGTCCTCTGTGGTAAATCCGAATTCCTAGGCGCCGCCGATGCCCGGCAACAGCGTCAGTCCCATTGTCGCCCGCAGCAGCACCGTCGCGCCGAAGAACAGCGCGAAGTGAAAAAAACTCGTGATCGGGTCGAGATCGAACGCCACGAACGCCGTAAATGTGCCGATGCCGATGGCGATCGCCGCGAGGATGCCCACTTGGAAGAGCTCGAGTTTTCCGGCGCCGTAGTCGTCGCTGTCGAACACCTGGATGCCGACCCACCAGTACACGCCCCACGCCAACGCGTACACCAGCCCGCACGCCAGGGCGCGAATGAGCAAGTCCGTCCCGACGAACGCCGCTTGCTCATCGTCCCGCAGAAACGCGTACCCCGCATACGCCAGCGGGGGACCCAACAGCGCCGAGCCCACCGCCAGGATGATCGTTTTTGTGCCGTCCGGAATGTCCTGCCGGCCGACGAGAAACGCAATCGCGAACGCCAGCAGCGCCGCTCCGCCGACGATCAGAGCCGTGTTGAGCCGAAATTTCGTTTCTTTGCGTTTGATCGGCTTGAGGACGTTGCGGCCCTTGGCGTCCTTGGCGCCCGCCTCCGATTCCGGCGCGTGAATGATGACCTCGTCGGTCAGCGCAGGAATCTGAATCGGCCCCTTGCACTTTGGGCAATTCCCGCTCTTGCCGGCGTGCTGGTCGCCGACCTTGAACCGCGCGTGGCACCCGGGGCAGATGACGTGAATGGGCATGGGAGAAGCGATGCTGGTGGCTGGATGCTCGTCACACACTCTTCAGCATCCAACATCGAGCATCGAGCATCAAGCCCCGGCGGCGACGCTACTCGCATTCCTTCAAATCATCCTCGTTAATCGGCGTGAACCCCTTCGACGCCAGCGTCTCCAGCGCCATCTCGATGTTGTCGACCATCAACGCCACCGCCGGCTTGCCGCGGGGCCGTGCGAGCAGCGGATACACCTGCGTGATGTTCACCTCCGCCTGCAACAGAGCCGTGCACACCTGCAAGAGCGGCTGCGGACTGTCGGGCAGCTCCACGCCAATGAGATCGGACTCGACGATCGCCAGCCCCGCGCGCTCCAGCACCTCGCGGCCTGCCTCGGGATCGCTCAACAGAAATCGGACGACGCAGCACTCCGTGGCGTCCGAGATGGTCAGGGCCACGATGCGAACGTGGCTCCCCTCGAACCGGCGGACCACCTCGAGCAATTGCCCGACGCGGTTCTCCATGAACACGGTGAACTGGCGAATGGACGGGTAGTCCCGCCCGCGCATGGTCGCGAATTCCGTCCCCGCGCCTTCGCCAATGCTCATCAATCACCCCGCTCAATGGGCCCGTGATTGCCGTGCTCCGCGACCCCCGCAGCAGTCCACTATAGGGATGTCGCCGGGGCGATGCAACGGTTTCCGCCCTGGCCCAGCGCTCCGCTGCGGCGGACCTTCGCGTCGCGGCTAACCCCTCGGGCAACGCCCGTTAGCCGCGACGCGGCAGCGGAGCGCTCCGCCCACCGCCGGCGCCTTGGACGCCCGCGCCCCATCCCCTACGATGCCACATGAACCCTGGAGCCGGTGCATGTTCGAGCACGAGATCGAGATCGACGTCCGCTACTACGAGACCGATGGCCAGGGCGTCGTCCACCACGCCAATTACTTTCAATACTTCGAGCTGGCCCGCGTCGAAATGCTCAAGGCCATGGGGCACGATTATGCGGAGCTGGAACGCGACGGCGTGTTCCTCGTGGTCCATAGCATCGCCTGCAAGTACCATCGTCCCGCGCGCTTCGGCGATCGGCTCCGGATCCACACCAAGGTCGCCCGGGCAACGCTTGCGCGGATCGATCATCTGTACCAGGTGTTCGCGGGGAAAGACCTGCTCGCCGAGGCCTCCAGCACGATCGCCTGCGTCGACAACAATGGCCACGTCCGCCGCATGCCCGAGTGCATCGTGAAAAGTTGAAGAGATTCACCGCAGAGGACACAGAGAGCACGGAGGAAGAAAGGGTATAAGAGGAATTGGATCGTTCGTCGCTCTTCCTCCTTGCTCAGTGCCCTCTGTGTCCTCTGTGGTAAGTGAATGGGAGTCTGAAATGAGCGCCAAAAAGATCCTGATGCTCGTCGGCGACTTCGTCGAGGATTACGAAGCGATGGTCCCGCTGCAAATTCTGCAGATGGTCGGCCACCAAGTCGCCGTTGCGTGTCCCGACAAGAAGCAGGGCGAGACCGTCGCCACGGCGATCCACGACTTTGACGGCTTTCAGACCTATAGCGAGAAGCGCGGCCACAACTTCGCGATCACCGTCGACTGGGACGCCGTCCAACCGGCATCGTACGACGCGCTGGTCATCCCCGGCGGCCGCTCGGCCGAATACCTGCAGCTCGACGAGCGCGTGTTGGCCGTCGTGCGGCACTTCTTCGACGCCGGCAAGCCGGTCGCATCGATCTGCCACGGCCCAATGATTCTCGCCGCCGCAGGCGTGGTGCGCGGTCGCCGCTGCCAAGCCTATCCGGCCGTACGACCGCAAGTCGTCGACGCCGGCGGCGTGTGGGATCAGCCGACCCCCGGCCTCGACAGCGCGTGCATCGACGGCAACCTCGTCACCGCCCCCGCATGGCCCGCCCACCCCGCGTGGATGCGCGAGTTCCTCCGCCTGCTCGACTCGACGGTGCAGGCGTGACGACGTGGTGGGTCATCCGTGACGCGCGCGCTCCGCTACCGCGTCGCGGCTAACTGCTCGCCGCCAGTTGCCGCGGTTCAGACGTTAGCCGCGACGCAAAGGTCCGCCGTAGCGGAGCGCGGCCACGCCGAAACGCCCCCCGCGCCGACGCCGCAAGCGCATAACGCGGCCCGGCGTTGGCAGTCCGTGCCAACGCCGGGCCGGTGCTTCCTTAGAAGCGGGAGGACACCCTGCAAAGTGGGCCGCGGCCCTGCGGCTCAAGCGACCAAGCGAACGCCGGCGCGGAACTGCTCCACGCCTGCGAGAAACTCCTCGAAGATCCGCATATCAAGCGCCGAGGCCGTCGACGCCTCCGGATGGAACTGCGTGCCGAATGCAAACCAGTCCGACATCTCGCTCTCGATCGCCTCGATCACGCCGTCGGGGCACCGCGCCGTGACCGCGAAGCCCGGCGCCACGTCGTCGACCGCCATGTGGTGCATGCTATTCACCCGCAGCTCGCCGTCGCCGTAGACGCGGTCCATGATCGACCCGCGAGTGAGCTCCAGCGTGTGCCGGTGGTCGGGATCGAGCGGATCCTTGTGCGGCAGCGCCGTCGGCATGTCCTCGGGAATGTGCAGCATCAGATTGCCGCCCTGGGATACGTTCAAGAGCTGCATCCCGGCGCCGATCCCAAAGATCGGCATCCGCCGCTCGGCCACCAGCCGCATCATCATTCGGTCGAACGTCTCGCGGCGGGCGTCTTGCAGCCGCACCGTCGGGTGCAGCATCCAGCCGTCGCGACGGGGGTCCAAGTCGGCCCCGCCAATGAGCATCACCGCGTCCACACGGTCGAGCATTTGCTCGACGTCGTCCTCGTTCTCGTAGGGGGGGACAAGCACCGGCAGGCCCCCCGCTTGTAAGAGGGCGTCGAAGTACCCCGCTGCCACGTAGGCAAACGCCGGAGCATCATGCTTGGCGGAGCGGAAGTCGGTGTTGACGGCAACGATCGGCTTGGCCATGACAAAATCCTTTCTGACGCCACTGACGGCGCGCCCAGTAACTCCCTACTGGCAGGCAAGCAGCCCGGTGAGCCAAGCGACGGCAAGAAGGCAAATCCCTGGAGGCGACTGTGATCGGCGCCAGCAGTGCAGTCGTCATCCGGACGACGACCCCAGATCAATAGCTGCACACCCACGGCATTGGGGAGACGCTGGCAGCGCGAACGCCGCCGGCCCTTCCATGGGCGCAAGTGCGCGTCGATTGACATGAGGCGGTGTCCGAAGCACTCCGGTTCGAGGAGCCCCTTTCGTGGGACGGCTCAAGCCAGAGCGGCTTTCGGATTGACTTCCCTATCTCTCTTAGCCTCGAACTCCTTGTATGGGCGACCGTGTCACGCGGTCCGGAAAGGAGGATGCACAAGTCTTGCAGCAAAGTAAGCTGCAAAAATCGAATGTAAATAGTTTGCTACATGTTGGCAAGGATTCGTGTGCTGTCACACAACATCCTGCGATTGTGCCCCTCGGCGCACTTCGCTCCTTTCCGCTCACGTCCCCTCTCGGAACCGCTCACCCCGCCAACAAGTTGCGAACCAGGTCGTAGCCGATCGCAAATATGGCGGCGTCGACCAGCAAGTGGCTCAGCCAGGGCCCCAACAGCGACCCCGTGCGGTGATACAGCCACGCCCAAACGGCTCCGCCGACCGCGATGCACGCCGAAAACAGGTAGGTCGCCGGACTGGCGAACCCAAAGAACTTCCCCAGCACCAAGACGTGGTGCGCCATGAACCCCAGCGAGGAAATCGCGATGGCGGCCCCCAGCGGCGTCCACGCCCGGAGCTGCCCGAACACGAACCACCGCCAGTAATACTCCTCCAGCAGCGAGTGGCAGAGGCTGTAAAACGCGCCCAGCGCCGCGTACTTCCACACGCTGTCGATGCCGAAGCCCGAGACCTTGTCGCGAATCTCCGGCGTCGCGTCGGCCAGCAGCGGCGACGACCTAAGAAAGCCGGCGTACAGCTCGACCATCGCCGCGGCGACCGCCGCCCCGAACAGCAGTCCGAAGACGACGCCCTGCCCTCCCGCCGGCCACAGCGTCACGCGCCCCCTCTGCACCGCCAGCACCCACACGACCGGCAGCGCGAACTGCACGACCTTCACGACGCTGTAGACCGACGACTGCACGCCTGCCGAGGCGTCGTCGGCCCCGAAGAAGTAGGCCCACGTAATCGCCGACGGCAGCACGATCGCGATCACGGTCACGATCAAATCGCGAAGCGGCGGCGCGGTCGGGGAACTCTCGGCCATGAACTCTCCCTGCTAGTTCTTCGCATGGTTTTACGACAACTTGCCGAGCCGCGACAGTCGAGCCGCCCATCGCCTTTACTCCCCCCATTGACTCCGGTAGTCTGGCTGATTCGCTCGCCCGCCGCCGTCGAATTCCGCCCCACGCCGCCCAATGCGTTTCCAACACGTCTGCCTCGAAGCGTTCGGCTACGTCCTGCCGGACGAGATCGTCACCAGCGACGAGTTGGAACGCCGCCTGGCGCCTGCTTACGAACGACTCCGCCTGCCGCCGGGCCGGCTCGAGCTGATGACCGGCATCCGCGAGCGGCGGTTCTTTCCCGCCGGCGCCTCAATGGGCGCGATCAGCGCCGAAAGTGGCCGCCACGCCCTGGCCGTCGCGGGCATCGACCCGCGACACGTCGGCGCCCTCATCCACGGGTCGGTCTGCCGCGACTACCTCGAACCCGCCACCGCCTGCGGCGTGCACCACGTCCTCGGCCTGCCGCCGGAGTGCCTTGTGTTCGACGCGTCGAACGCCTGCCTTGGCATCCTCACCGGCATGCTGCAAGTGGCGAACATGATCGAGCTGGGGCAAATCCGCGCAGGCCTCATCGTTGGCACGGAGTGCGGCCGGACGCTTGTCGAGAATACGATCCAGCGGCTGAACACCGATGACAGCATCGATCGGCGGCAGATCAAGCAGTTTGTCGCGTCGCTGACGATCGGTTCGGGGAGCGTCGCCGTCGTGCTGTGCGACCGCGACTTGAGCCGCACACAGAACCGCCTCGAAGGCGCTGTCGTCCGCGCTCACACGCACGAGCACGGCCTCTGCCAGAGCGAGGGGCTCGAATCCTTCATGCGCACCAACAGCGAACAGCTCATGCTCGCCGGCGTCGAGACGGCGGCCCACACGTTCGCCGGCTTTCTCGACGAGCTGGAGTGGTCACGGGACGACGTCGCCAAGACCGTGTGCCACCAGGTGGGCGCGGCGCATCGCAAGCTTATGTTCGAATCGCTGGACCTGAGCGAGGCGATCGACTTTCCCACATTTGAGACGCTGGGCAACACCGGCGCCGTCGCCTTGCCGCTGACGATGGCCCTCGCCGCCGAAAGCGGCCGCCTCGAGCGAGGCGAGCGCGTCGCGATGCTCGGCATCGGCTCCGGCATCAACTGCCAGATGCTCGGCGTCGCGTGGCAACGCTCTGCCATTCAGAATCTCGCGGCCCCGACCCACTCGCCGTTAGCCGCGACGCAGTAGCGGAGCGCTCACCCCACACCGCCGGTCGCAATCAGCGCGATCACCACTCCCAGCACCGCCACCACTGCGAATCCCACTGCCACGTAGACCCACGCCGGCGTCCCGTAGCTGGGTCCCACATACCCCGGCGGCTTGAGCGGGTTGAACTCGCCCTCCACCCGCCGCACCACGCGCGGCTGCGGCTGAGAGGCGCGTCCGGCGTCAAACTCTTCCTCGATGAGCGACTTTCGCGGCTTCGCCAGCGTGGGGGAGGACGCCGGCGCAGCAGTCGTCGCAGGGGTCGATTCTGTCGCCGCGGCCACTTCGCCCGGTGGGGCGATCGCCACGTCGCTCGACGACTTTTCCGCCACCATCGTCATCTCAGACTTCTTACCGACTGTCTCCTCTTCCAGCGGCGCCAGCCCGATGTCTTCCTCCGGCTCCACAGCCGCCGTCGCCGCCGCGCCGACCGCGGCAGGCTTCCGTCCGCCCACAGGCCGCGTCGAGTCGCCTGTCGCCTTCTGCATCGACGCCGCGAATCGACGAAACACGTCGCTGCCGATGCCGCCCGACCCGGCGGCCGTTTTCTTCCCGCTCTCCCCAACCTCCAGCCCGCGATCCTTGAGCCACTCGGCGAGCCGCTCCGCCACCTCGCCGGCTGTCTGGTATCGCTCGTCGGGGCGCTTGGCCATCATCCGGTTGCCGATGTTCACCAGCACCGACGGCGCGTCGGGCCGATCCTTGAACACGCTCGGCGCCTGCTCAACCTGGTGCTTCAGCAGCCGCTCCGAAATCGTCCCGTCGGGAAACGGCGGATGCCCTGTAAGCAGGAAATACAGCGTGCACCCCAGGCTGTAGATGTCAGCCCGCGCATCGGCCTTGTGGCTATTCAGCGCCTGCTCAGGCGCCAGGTAGTCGGCCGTGCCGAGCACGTTCTCGTTGTTGTCAATCGTGAGCGACGCCTCGTCGTCAATGAGCCGCGCCAGGCCCATGTCGAGCAGCTTCACCACCTCATTCTTGTCGAGCAGACAATTCGCCGGCTTGATGTCTCGGTGCACCAGGTTCATGGTGTGGGCGTGGGCCAGGCCGCGGGCCACCTGGGCCACGTAGTCGGCGGCCTTCTCGTACGGCAGCGGGCCCTTCTCCCGCACCAGCACGTGCAGGTCCTGCCCGTCGACGAACTCCATAACGATGTAGTGCGTGTTGCTGTCCTGGTCGATGTCGTACACGCGCACGATGTTCGGGTCGTCCAGCCGGGCCGCCGCGCGCGCCTCGATGCGAAACCGCTCCAGATACGTCGAGTCCTGCACGCGGTTCTGGGGCAACACCTTGATCGCCACCTTGCGCTTCATGAGTACGTGCTCGGCGAGATACACCTGGCTCATGCCGCCCTTGCCCAGGTGCCGCAGCAATTTGTACTTGCCGAGCATGAATCCCTTGTGCTTGCCGGCGAGCAACTTTTCGGCCTGCCACTCGGTGAGCAGATTCGCCGCGATCATCGCCGCCGACAACCCCTCGGCCGTGTCTGGTAGCTGCTGCCCATTGCGCGCGGAGAGCCCGCCCAGGAACTTCGTCAACTGGTCCTCTTCGACCAGCGAACTCCGTCGCACGAGATCGAGAAATTCGTTCGGCGTCAGCATGATGCATCCAAGCCGAGGGGCCATTCCTTGGCGATCCGCCGGTGCGCGGTCATTCGACAAGCCGCGCAATCATCGGCGCGCCTGGAGAACCCCCGCGAATTGCGGACCAAAACCGCTTGGTTTGGCAGACAAGGTGAATGTTCTCTGTTCATCGACGGCGACTCGTGCCGAAGCCTCGCTCACGGTTGCCGCCTTGGTGCAACGCGCTTGGGGGGTTCAGCTCCGCCACGGGGGGTCGCCTCACCTGTTAGCATACCATCGCCCCACGGCGCGGGCCAGCATATCCGCAACACCGCCCAGGGCGTAAGCCCCCTGCCAGGGCGGGGTTGCGCATTGCGAAACGGCCTCAAAACCGTGTTACTCCGAGGACCGCCGTGGAATCCGGATCGCCCCCACCTGGTCACTTCGAGGTCCGCCGAGAAGTCCGCATTGCCAGCCCGTCGACCTACAAGCCGGTCCCCTCGGCCGACCTCGGGGTGACTGGCCCCCTGGGCAACCCCTCGACCGCGGCCTTCACTAGCCGGTGGTCGAAATAATTCACCTCCATCCCCGCGTCGACGACAATCCGCTGGGCGTTGATCCCGCTGGACCGCGGGCTGATGAGAAACGCCACGACCGCGGCGGCTTCCGCGGTTTCGACCGCCCGGCCGCGAAGGGTGGCCGCTTGCGCGAACAGGTAAGAGTCGACGTACCCCGGGATCCCCGCCGAGGCCGAGGTTTTGAGCAGCCCCGGCGCCACTGCGTTAAACCGCACCTCGGAAAACTGGCTGAACGACTTCGCCAGAAACGCCAAGCTGGAATCGAGCGCCGCCTTCACCGGCGCCATGAACCCGTAGTTCTCGCTCGCCATCCGCGTCGTGGAAATCGAGATCGTAACGACCGACGCGTCCCGCGCGAGCTGCTCCTTCAGCGCGTTGGCCAGCGCGATGAGCGAGAAGCAGGACACGTCGAACGTCCGCAGCAGTTGCTCCCGCGAGGTCTCGTGAAACGGCCGAACGCCGCGCTCGTCATAATTAGCAAACGCGATCGAGTGCACCAGCCCGTGGAAACCGTCAAAATCCCGCGCGAGCTCCGCTGCCAGTGCATCAATCTCCGCCTGCCGCTCCACGTCGCACACGTAAACCGACGCCTCGCCCAACAGTTTCGCGACGCTCGCTTTGCGCTCGGCCGACCGCACGACGTGCACCACCTCGGCGCCGGCCTCCGCCAACACGCGCCCGGCATGAAACGCCACGCTCTTGCGATTGGCAACGCCAAACACCAGCACGCGCCGACCAGCGAGTTGAAGGAATTCGTTTGGCATCCATTTTGAATCCTCCGGTCCCCTCCCCTTGATGGGGAGGGTTAGGGAGGGGTGATCGCGGAGGAGTTGAGCATCGTCAATCGGCAATTCCTACCCCCTCCCCAGCCGGTGGTGCCCGACTAAGTGTGCAGGCCGGTTCGGCGGGGACGATCTGGGGCGCTAGGGACGATCTCAGGCTTTAGCGGCCCTGGAGGCCTAAACTTCTCCGTGCAGGAAGTCAGTCCGGGAGGCAAAGTCGGCGGGCTGGCCGGCCTGCCCATATAGGCGAAGCAATCCCACTAGCGCGGGTATTGATGGTTTGGGCGGGAGTATTAGAAGCCCCGGCGTTTCTGTGCCCTGCGCTAGCAATTCGTCATGCGCTTTCGTCATCGTATTGGCGTCGTGGCTGAGGACGACGCGGTTTTCTTGAATGCTCCACTCTAAGACTTCAAGGTCTGAGGAGCCGGACGCAATGCACCCTGGGTCGCCTACCCGTACTGCATCAATTGATTCGGTGGGATGACTGCTGTTGTGCTGCTGGATGGCGTGCCAAATTCCGCGGTCGCGCGTGTCTTCATCGATGACGAATGACAGCGGCATTGGCGCACACCATTACGCACCATGCCCCAATCGGCGCAACAATTCCTGCTTAGATGGCCCGGAATAAGGCTGGCGCTTCGCATTCCGGGATGCAATATCCGCTTGCGCCTCAACATAATCAGCGATCCTATCGTGATTTACACTTCGGAAGATCAGGAACTGGATCTTCTCACCGATTGACCATTCGGAACGCAGCCTATGGGTATCGTCCCACGCGCCAAGAAGTTCTGCCAATGTCGTACGATGGCCGCGCACCCGAATAGCTCTATCGCGTCGCTCTAGGACGCTCGGCAACCGCAAGTCGTGCAGGTCTTCTGGCCGGTCCATCGCGGGAATCTGATTGTAAAGGATGCTGCTGCCTATCCTTGTCACGAATAACCGGGAATTCTCCGTGCTCCCTGTCGCAATTTCGTCGAGTATAACTCGGGAAAACTCCTTCTGCGCAAATCCTGTGCCAGTGTCCGTCGGGGGCCGCTCCAGAACATCACAAGCCGACGTATCGGTCACATTGCCTCCAGTTGGGCCAAGAGTTGATCTAGCTTCGCCTCGGATTCGGCGATGCGTACACTGAATTCTTGCAGGGTCGGACCAAGCTTGAAGGGACGAAATTCGTCGGGTGACTGGGCCGGTGGCCACTCGTAGTGGATGTTTGCGGAAAACCGCACGCCCTCTTCAACTGGGACAATCGAGATAGTGTCACGATGCTCGCCACCCTTCGTGCCCACCTTGATCTCCGCGACTCCGAGGTCACCAAGGCCGAAATCAAGCCCGGTCTTGGCTGCTGCTGCTACTAGTTGCCGCGGGGAACCTAGCAGGAACCTTGTGCGGACCAGATTGAAGCCGCAGGATCGAATTGGCGTGTGCGGCAACAATCCGTCAAACACCGCCTCTGTAATATTCGCGAGGCGGTCTACTTGAGCCCTAATGAGAGTCTTTATTTCCCATCGCTCGGCGCTTGCCGTAACGTCAAACGAAGGCGTAGAGAAGTGCGCCAGATGAGGAAATACTACCAGTGTGGGCGCTTCTATCGCGTGCCTGAGATCGTCTTCCGAAATCTGACCGTTGTTGTGATACCAGTGCGGAGAATGTATTGGCGGATTGATCCGTCCGATAAGGACAATCGTGTAGAGATCGCTCTCTGTCACCATTACCGCACTCCCCGGCGCAAGTCTATCATCGGAAATCATTTGCGCTAAATTGAGCGCTGACCACGAACCCGATAGCCGGAGCGAATGTCGCTTGCATTATGACCAGTACAACCGCATGCGATAGCCAGCCGCTCTAACTTTCTCTCGGAGAGCGGCCCGCGTCTTGGAGGCGCAGCAGTCTTATAGCCTGCCGGAGGGGGTCGCCATTGCGACTGGGATCGAAACCCCCTCTCTCCGCTAGGACTTCCTCAGAGAAGCCCTGGCGCTCTTGAGCAGCACCCGTCGGACGAAATCGGAAACGCTCTCTCCGCACGCCTCGGCAGCCTTGGCGACCAAATCCCAGCCCTCATCGTCCATGCGGAAATACCGTTTGGGCGTTTGCCCGGTTGCTGGTCGTCCCCTGCCGCGAATTGCTTCCTGCTCTGCCATGCCGCCATTATCTGACCACCCAAATATTTTGTCAATGTGGCTATTTTGTGGGTGGACAGATAATAGGCCGGAAGTAGAATCAGGGCAACAAAAACCCCAGTGAAGCCTTGGCGGGCCGCACTGGGGCGAACGAAATCGAGCTTTCGCCCAATTCCAGTCCTAGCAAACTGAATTATGGCGACGGCTCCCAGCCAAGGGAAGCTTCCGCCGTGATAGCCGTCGTTTGCCAGCATGAGAACCGCCGCACAAACGGGACAACCAAAGCCGGCGCCGTCCGCTACCGCTGCAAGGATTGTGGGAAAACTTGGACGGACAGCACCCGCACCCTTGGCGGAATGCGGATCGGTCTGGACCGCGCCGCCCAACTGGTCGAAATGCTCTGCGAGGGCATGAGCATTCGCGCCATTTCACGCATCACGGACACCGATCAACAGACTATCATCGACCTCATGGTGATGGTCGGGGAGCGGTGCGAGGCGTTCGAGTCGGAGCAGATTCGCGGCGTCCAGGTTGACGACGTTCAGTGCGACGAAATCTGGCAATACGTGTTCTGCAAGAATGCCACGGCCGAGCAGAAAAAATACGTGGGCGGCTGCGGGGATTCGTGGTGCTGGACGGCAATCGAGAGCAACACAAAACTGATGGTCGCATGGCACCACGGGCGCCGCACGATGGACGATAGCGATGCCTTCATGCGCAAACTGTCCATGGCCACCACGGGACGCTTCCACCTGTCCACCGATGCCTACGGCACCTATGAGCAGTCTGTGCGGTGGAACCTTGGCCAGCGCGTCGACTACGGCCAAGTGGTCAAGATATTCGGCCGGACCAGCAAAGAGGACCAGCGGAAGTATTCGCCGGCCAAGATAATAGGCTGCTCGCGCCGCGTCGTGGCGGGCGAGCCGGAGTTGCGCCGCACGTCGACCTCGCACTGTGAGCGGATGAACGGGTCGATTCGGAATTTCGTGAAGAGAATGGGGCGCCTGACCTACTGCTTTTCCAAGCGGTGGGCGAACCATCGGGCCGCGCTCGCCCTGTTCTTTTGCCACTACAATTGGTGTCGCAAGCACAAGAGCCTGCGGGGGCAGACCCCCGCGATGGCCAGCGGTCTGGCCACCGAAGTCTGGTCGGCGCGCGATTTACTCAAGGCGCTGGCCCTGCACACTTAATCCTGCACTACCCCCCAGCCATCCCCGCAAGGGGGAGGGAGCCGGAGGGATTCGGCTGAGAAACCAGCGTGCAAGCAAACTCAAACCGGCAAGCCACCTTGCCGCCCGTCGTCACTCGGGCCTTCATGAAATACGCCGTCGACACGCGCTCGACGAGGTCCACCTCAATCTCGATCGTATCCCCCGGCAACACCATCTGCTTGAACTGCACGTTGTTCGCCCGCGTCGCTACCGGAACCTCGCGCGCCTGCCCCTCGCCGCCGGTCGAAGCGGTGCTTGCCTCTTCACTTCGAATCCCCGACAACAACACCGCCCCCGCCTGCATCGCCGCTTCGCACAACAACACCCCCGGCGTGATCGGAAACTGCGGGTAGTGCCCGCGATACCAGAACTCGTCGCCAGTGAACCGCTTGAGACAAACGATCCGCTCGGCCGACTGCTCGACAATCTCGTCGATCAGCAAAAACGGCTCCCGATGCGGAATCGCGGCTTTGATTTGCTCGAGCGACATTCAGAATTGTCTCTCGCACAGGCGCAAAGGTGCAGAGCCGGAAAGGACGCAAAGTTTGTGCTTCGCAGTATTCATTTCACTTCCGTCCTCTGCGTCTCTCGCCTCTGCGAGATACTTCCTAGGATGCGGAACCGGTCGACACGGACGTCTCCTTGGCCATGAGGCAGCCGTCCACCTCGTTCGCCACGATGACGCCGTAGTTCATCGCCCCGAGCCAGCCGCTCATGATGATGCCGACGCTGCCGGCATGGTACAGGCCAGCGATCTGCTGCGGGATCGCCCGGCTCACGGCCAGGCCCTCGAACTTCGTGCCAAAACTCGCCCCCGCCACGTGCTTCGTGTAATGCTGGAACGTCATCGGAGTGGACGCCTCGACGTGATCGACCCGCTCGCGGATGTTCGGCACATACTTGTCGAGCGCATCAAGCGTCGTCTCGCACAAGTCCACCTTGCTCGCCTCGTAATCTTCCGGCGGCAGCTCCGCCCAGTCCTCGAACCGGGCGTTCGTGCTCGACACGATCAAGCATCGCGGCCGCCCCTGGGGCCGCGTCCGGGGATAGTAAAACGAATACGTGCGGCTGGTAACGTCCCGCGACAACAACAGGTCCGTACGAAACACCGGCGCGGTGCTGCTAAACAACAAATCGCCCGTCGACTCGTCGATCCGGTCGTCGGCCTTCAGCGCCATGTACACCTGAGTGCTCGAATTGTTGAGCCGCACCGCGCGGGCGTCGTCGACGAATGCCCGGTCAAAATATTCCTCACCCACAAGCTGAAAAATCGTCTGCTTGAGATTCGCGTTTGACATGACGGCCCGCGTGCGGATCGTCCGGCCGTTCACCGTCACGCTCCGCACGCGGCCTCCCTCGCAGTCGATCCGCTCCACGTCGCAGTTGATCCGAATGTCGACGCCGTTCTTCCGCAGCTCGGCCTCCATGAGCTGAATGAGGCGATCCGTCCCGCCCTGGAACGTGAACACGCCCTTGGACATGAAATTCGAGAACACGATCCCATAGCTGATCGCCGGATCCTCGAGCGTGCTGCCGTTGGCGTAGGTGATCGGCTCCATCAGCAGCCGGATCACGTCCTCCCGCCCCGGGAAGTAGCGGTCGAACAGTTCGCGGGTCGTCATCCGCTGGTCGTCGTAGAAGTTCATCCCGCGGGCCGCGTCGAAAAAGTCGTGGACCGCCTGGGGCGCCACGCGGAACTGCTCAATCAGTAGCTTCGTAAAGTCCTCGCGGTTGAACGTCGTCGTCAGCGAGAACATCGGGTTGTCGAACCGGATGCCCGTGAGCTGCACGATCGAATCGGCAATCTCCGCCGACCAGTACCGCTTGCAGCTCTTGATCATCCCGACGGGAAACCCGTGGAGCGAGACGTCAAAGATGTGCCCGCCGGGCCGTTTGAACCATGTAGCCATGCCGCCGAGCTTGTAGTGCTGCTCAAGCAGCAGCACGGCGTGCCCCGCGCGGCCAAGAATGTTCGCCGCGGTGAGCCCCGCCAATCCGCTGCCGATGACGACAACGTCGTACTCGTCGCGGGCGTCTTTGAGAAAATCCCTGGGCATGGGTTGTTTGTACCAGAATTCGCCGGGCGCGGGGACGCCCTGGCTCGCTCCGCGGTATTGCCGCTCGTCCCTCGCTCCTCGCCTCTAGTCTCTCAAGCAATGCCGATTCGCCATCCCAATGCCGCTGGTGATCCCGCCGATGATGCCCACAAATCCCTGATCCGTGCCGCACACGAACAGGTTCGACAAGTGCGTGCGGCCGTCGAGCTGCTTCTGGGGCGAGCCGTAGATGGCGCCGTTGTCGTGCCCCGTGAAGCGCACGACGGTCGTCGGCGTGAACATGTCGGTGTCGACCACGCGGCCGCGATAGTCTGGCACGAACCGCACGGCGCTCTCCGTGATGCGGTCGTACCACCGCAGCTTCTCGACGCCGTACGCGTGCTCGTCGAGCCCGCGCCAGTAGTCGAAGTTTGCCAGCGCGGTGATCCGCATCACGCCGACGCCCGCCTCGTCGAGCGGTGCGCCATAGTCGAAATTGTTCGGCGAGCAAATCACTCCGCTCCGCACGTCGCACGGCGCCTCGGCGGCTCGCCAGTCGAAGCGCTCCCAGTCATTGAAGAACGTAATGGTCCGATCGTGTCCCAATCGCTGCGGCTCGACGTCGAGCGTGGCGATCGTCTCGCAGAAGCTGAGCCGGCCCGGCGCGCGGCTCGCCACCGCCTCGCCGTCGTTGCACATCCGCATCGTCTCGCTCCAGCCCGCGCTCGACAGCACGCGGCGCCCTTCGAGCACTTCGCCTGAGTCGAGCACCACGCGCGCCACGCGACCCTCCTCGACCTCCAGTCGGCTCACGCCGCTCCGCAGTTTCAGCTCCCCGCCCAACGCGCGAAACTTCCGCACAAGCTGCTTGAGGATCAGCCGCACCCCCGCATGTGGGCGCCCCAGCCCTTCCATAAAAATGCTGCGAAACATGATCGAGAACTGCCCCCAATCCATGTCGTGCTCGCGGGCCGAGCCGTAGAACATGAGCGGGCAGAAGAGCATCTCCACCAGCAGCGGATCGCTCACGATCTCGCCGACGCGCTGCCGGGCTGAGATCGCCGCGTGCGATTCGTCGAGGTCGTCGTAGTCGACGACCGCCGCAATCAGTCGCTCAAAACTGTCGCGCTGCGCCGGAAACTCGCGGGCGACCTCCGCACGCAACAGCGCCAAGTCATTGTCGAACCGCAGTCGTACGCCCGGGAACACGACCTCGGACCCATTCTGCGGCGCCAGCGCCAACTCGTCCCACGACAGCCGCAACTGCCGCAGCAGCCGCGCCAGCGGCCCGCGCTTCGCCCCTTTGGGCGTCACGTTGGTGACCGCGTGCAGGCCGACGTCGTAATCGCGTCCGCGCAGCCGGTAAAACCCGTTGAGCCCGCCGATCGTGGTATGCCGCTCGAGAATGCACACCTTCTGGTCGTAATACGCCAACCGAATCCCCGCCGCCAGTCCGCTCATCCCGGCGCCGATGATGATCGTGTCGTACATGGCGAGGCGACCTATCACCCCGAGGTCCGCCGAGGGGTCCG